>DASZYL010000054.1:0-21063 GCA_035545385.1 Sphingomicrobium sp.
AATCGCAAGCGATAGGCAATTCACGCCAGGTGAAAGCATTGGCGCCCTCGCTGCCGGCGCCAATGCATAAGCTCCTGTTATGTATCTTTCGCGCGGCATTAGTGCCCGGTGTAGCATTTTAGTGACCATTTTCGGAATCCACGGATTTGAGCTGGTCCGTGACAAGCAGGGCTTCGTTTCCAGCCCTGCTTGGCGCAAGGGCGCGACGTTCTCTAATCAGACGGAAGATCTCAAGCCAAAATCCCTCGAGCCGATCTTCAGGTCCCTTTGGCTGCTTTTCGGTGAAGAGCGCCCGCCGGGGGAAGCGCCTGGCACCTAGACCAATGTTCGCACGATGATCGGTTGTGGGAGTAAATGGGGGAACAGCCGACACCCAAGCTATAGCAATAGCTGATAAATCAATGTGTTGAGCTATTCATAATGGCTCCCCGGGCCTGATTCGAACAGGCGGCCGTCCGATTAACAGTCGGATGCTCTACCGCTGAGCTACCGGGGAGTGTCCCTGTACGGGCAGGGCGGCTAGATAACGCGACGTTCCTTAAAGGCAAGTCATTGCGCAAGAAATTCACGTCGCAAACTGCTCCATCGCGATCCGCTCGTCGAGCGCGTGCTCGGGATCGAACAGGAGCGTCAGCGAACGCTCGCGATCGAGACGGATTTCGACCTTGGCGACGTCACGGACCTCGGTCTGGTCGGCGACCGCCGAAACCGGCCGGTTCTCGGCCTCGAGGATCTTCAGTCGGACGGCCGTATCGTCGGGGAGAATCGCGCCCGACCAGCGGCGGGGGCGGAAAGGGCTGATGGGGGTCAGGGCGAGCATTTTTGCCTGGAGCGGAAGGATCGGCCCTCTTGCGGAAAGATTATAGGCGGTTGATCCCGCCGGCGTCGCGACGAGGACGCCGTCGCAGGCCAGTTCGGGCAAGGCGACCCGCCCGTTCACCGAAATCTCGATTTTAGCAGTCTGGCGGGTTTCCCTCAGAAGCGAGACTTCGTTCATCGCCGCATGAGTGAAGGTCTTGCCCCCGACGGTCGTTGCTTTCATCTCGAGCGGCGCCACCGTGATCGCCTTCGCGTGCTCGATACGCTCGGCAAGGCGGTCGATGCGCCAGTCGTTCATCAGGAATCCAACCGTGCCGCGGTTCATCCCGAACACGGGCACGCACGGGCGTTCCCTGTCGAGCATTTCGTGGAGGGTCTGGAGCATGAACCCGTCACCGCCGAGCGCGACGAGGGTGCTCGCTTCCTCGGCGTCCGCGAAGATGTAGCGCCGCCGCAGCAGCTCCTCGGCCGCTTTTGCGACATCGGTATGGGAGGACAACACGCCGATGCCGCGGCTCGCGAGATCGAGCCGCGCATTTTCCTGTCCCTGGCCCGCGTCGGCGTTCAAGCGGTCGCTCCTCCTTTTCCCGCCTCGCAAGATAGGGGCATTGCTGCTCGAGGTCACTGTCCCGTTTCGGGCCTCCGAGCCACGGGCCGCTTCCGCAGCAATGAGCGAGCGTCTAGCGGCATCAACATGCTGGGATGGGGCAGCATCAGTCAGTGGGGGAGGCGGGCTTCGGACATCGGGGCGACGCCGCCCGTCTCTCCCACGCGTGACCTGATGCTCGAGGGCATCATCGCGCACGAGCAGGTCGAGCTGCTCTTCCAGCCTATCATCGATGCCAACACTGGGCTCCTTGCGGGGGCCGAGGCGCTCGCTCGGTCCGGCGCATTTCGCGATGCCCAGACCCTGTTCGCGAGGGCCCATTCGGCCTCGCTGGCGGAACGCTTGTCCCGCCTTGTCCAGCGCAAGGCGCTTCGCTCGGCTGCCGTGTGGGAAGGCCCGCTCAAGGATCTCAAGGTCTCGATCAATCTTCTTCCCGCCGACATCAGTCGCGCAGGGTACGAGCGCTGGCTCCTCGAGGAGATCGACGCCGTGGGGATCGATCCCGCACGGGTTACTCTCGAGATTACCGAAAGCGCGCTGCTCTTGGACCAGGACAGCGCAGCCGCAAGGCTCGCGAGCCTTCGCGAGGCGGGTTTGAAGATCGCGGTCGATGATTTCGGAACGGGTTACGCAAGCCTCGCCTATCTGACCTCGCTTCCTCTCGACATGCTCAAGATCGACCGCGGGCTCATCGCGGAAATCGTTCGACGTGACCGTGACCAGATCGTCGTCAGCGCGCTCATCAGCCTCGCACGCCAGCTCGGCCTCAGCGTCGTCGTCGAGGGGGTGGAAGATATCGAGCAACTGGCGCTGCTGCGCGAATGGGGCTGTGATCTCTACCAGGGCTTTCTTGGCTCCCCGCCGCTCGCTCACGAGGAGCTCGCACGGTTCGCCTCGGCCTAGTCAGGCCGCGACCAGTTCCTTGGTTCCCGCCGCAGCCACGCGTGCCAGTCCGCGCGAGAGCTGCACGGCTCCGTTGAGGCGCGCATCGGGTGTCGGCCAGTCGCGCGAGACCGTCATCTTGCTGTCGGGCCGGAGCTTGGCCGATCCCTTCAGGCGCTCGATGTAGCCGAGGAGGCCCGAAAGGTCGGGAAAGCCGCTTTCCGCAAAGGTCACGACCGCGCCCTTCGGGCCGATGTCGAGCTTTGCGACCATCGCTTCGCGGCAATTGAGCTTCACCTCGACGATCTTCATGAGGTTGGCGGTCTCCTCGGGAAGCGGGCCGAACCGATCGATCAGCTCTGCGGCGAACGCGTCGATGGCCGGGCGGTCCTCGAGCTCACCGAGCCGCCGGTAAAGGCCCATTCGAAGATCGAGGTCGGGCACATATTGCTCCGGGATCATGATCGGAGCATCGACGCTGATCTGCGGCGAGAATTCTTCCTTCGGCGGAAGTCCGCCCGCCTTCACCTCGACGATCGCGTCCTCGAGCATCGACTGGTAGAGCTCGAAGCCGACCTCCTTGATATGACCGGACTGTTCGTCACCAAGGAGATTGCCGGCGCCCCGAATATCGAGGTCGTGGCTCGCAAGCTGGAAGCCCGCGCCCAGATTGTCGAGTTCCGACAGGACCTGGAGCCGCTTCTGGGCGGCCTCGGTGATCGTTCGGTCAGACGGCATGGTGAGGTAAGCGTAGGCCCTTGCCTTCGACCGACCGACGCGGCCGCGCAGCTGGTAAAGCTGGGCGAGGCCGAACCGGTCGGAACGATAGACGATCAAGGTGTTCGCGCTTGGAATGTCGAGGCCGCTCTCGACGATGGTCGTCGAGAGGAGCACGTCGTACTTGCGGTCATAGAAGGCGCTCATCCGCTCCTCGACCTCGGTCGCGCTCATTTGCCCATGGGCGGTGATGAACTTCACCTCGGGCACCTGCACCCGCAGCCATTCCTCGATGTCCGGCAGGTCGGCGACGCGCGGCACGACGAAGAAGCTTTGCCCGCCCCGGAAATGTTCACGAAGCAGGGCCTCTCGAAGCACGACCCCGTCGAACGGCGTGACATAGGTCCGAACCGCAAGGCGGTCGACCGGCGGAGTCTGAATGACCGAGAGCTCGCGAAGCCCGCTCATCGCCATCTGGAGGGTGCGCGGGATCGGGGTGGCGGTGAGAGTGAGGACGTGGACGTCGTTCTTGAGCGCTTTCAGTCGCTCTTTATGAGCCACCCCGAAATGCTGCTCCTCGTCCACAATGACGAGCCCCAAGCGCTTGAACTCTACGCTTTTTGCAAGGATCGCATGAGTTCCGATGACGATATCGACCTGGCCGTTTGCGAGGCCTTCCTTGGTCCGCTTCGATTCGGGCCCCGGAACCAGCCGCGAGAGACGTCCGATGTTGATCGGGAAGCCATGGAAGCGCTCGACGAAGTTCGAATAATGCTGTCGGGCAAGAAGCGTCGTCGGGCAGACGAGGGCGACCTGCTTGCCCGACATCGCCATCACGAAGGCCGCTCGAAGAGCGACCTCGGTCTTCCCGAACCCAACATCGCCGCACACGAGCCGGTCCATCGGCTTTCCCGCCTGGAGGTCCTCGAGGACATCGCCGATCGCCCGGTCCTGGTCGTCCGTTTCCTCGTAGGGAAAGCGGTTCACGAATTCGGGATAGCTGGGATCGGCCTCGGCGATGACTCCGGGGCGCGTTGCACGCATCGCAGCGACCTTGATGAGCTCGCCAGCGATCTCGCGAATCCGCTCCTTCATCCGCGCCTTTCGGCGCTGCCAGGCCTCGCCGCCGAGGCTGTCGAGTGAAACGCCCTCGCTCTCGCTCCCGTAGCGGCTCAGCAGTTCGATGTTCTCGACCGGGACGTAGAGCTTGTCGCCGCGCGCATATTCGAGTGCGACGCAATCGTGCGGCACCTTGCTGACGGGGATCTGGGTCAGCCCCTCGTAGCGCCCGATGCCATGATCGGCATGGACCACGAGGTCACCTGGGGAGAGCGTCGCGAGCTCTTCGAGGAAGGCCGCGGCAGCCTTTTTCTTGCGGCGTCGAACGAGCCGATCGCCGAGCATGTCCTGCTCGGTGAGGACGGCGACCTCGGGCGTGGTGAAGCCGTGATCGAGGGGAAGGACGAGAAGCGCCGGCTGGGTCTTGGAGCCAAGAGCCTCCTGCCAGCTCTCGGCAAGCTTGTGCGACTTGAGGCCATGGTCCTCGAGAAGACCACTGAGCCGCTCCCGGGCTCCGCGGGTGTAGCTTGCAAGGACGACCTTGTGCCCGCTTCGGCGAAGGTCGCCGACATGGTTGGCGACGGCCTCGTAAACATTGGCCTGCTGGGCGCGCTCGGGCGCGAAATCGCGAGCGACATTCACTCCGAAATCGATGATCCGCTCGGATTCGGGTTCGTGGAACGGCGAAGCGAGGTGGATCGGGCGGTCAGCCTCGAAGCCTTCCCATTCCTTCTTGGAGAGATAGAGCGCTCCAGGCTCGAGCGGGCGGTAGCTCCCGGGCTCGCCCTCCATCGCCCGGACTCGGTTCTGGTAATAATCGTCGATCGCCTCCCGACGCCCGGCGACAGCCTGGTCGGCAGCCGAATCGCGGATGACGAGATCATGTTCGCCGAGGTGCTCGAACAGCGTCTCGAGACGTTCTTCGAGCAGCGGCAGCCAATGTTCCATGCCCGACATCCGCCGCCCTTCGGAGAGCGCCTGGTACAAGGGGTCCTGGGTCGCGGTTCCGCCGAACTTCTCGCGATAACGCGAGCGGAAGCGCCTGATCGCTTCGGCGTCGATGAGGGCTTCCGAGGCGGGCATCAGTGTGAAGGCCTTGGCCCTGTCGGTCGAGCGCTGGTCGGTGGGATCGAAACGGCGAAGGCTGTCGATCTCGTCACCGAAGAAGTCGAGCCGGAGCGCCATCTCCTCGCCCGCCGGGAAGAGGTCGATGAGGGAGCCGCGAACGGCATATTCGCCATGCTCTGCAACCGTGTCGGTGCGCTGGTAGCCAAGAGCGTTCAGCTGGGCGACGAGGGCCTCGCGCTCGATCCTCTCGCCCTCGGCAATGCGCCTCGTGAGCTGGCGGATCCGGAAAGGCGTCAGCATCCGCTGGGTGACAGCGCTCGCAGTCGCGACCAGGAGCTGCGGCTTTTCCCTCTTGGACTGGAGCGCGCTGAGGGTCGCAAGCCGCTCGGCCATGACTCGAAGTGCAGGGGAAGCCCGGTCGTAGGGGAGGCAGTCCCAGCCGGGGAGGCCGAGGACCTCCACCTCGGGCGCGAAGAGCGGCACCGTTTCGCAAAGCGCGCGCATCGCCGCCTCGTCCGCGACGATGACCACTGCCCTCGCGCCGCTTCCGGTCCCGTGCGCTGCTCGCGCAAGGTCGGCGGCAAGCCAGGGAAGGAAGCCCGTCGGAACTCCGGCAAGAGTGAGCGGCTGGTCGGCCCGAAGGACGCGCTGGAGCGGCTCCGTCATCGCGCGACCCTGATATAATCGAGCTTGCGGAGCGCCTCGGTCATCGGACCAGCGAAGCGATGGGGAGGATCGGCGGTTCCATGCGCCCAGGCCATGATGTCGACATCCTGCTCTTCGAGCATTCGCTCGAAGAGCGCGCGCTCACTCGCGCTCCATCGACGATGGTGGGCGTCGAAGAAGCCTCCGATGAGCATATCGGCTTCCTTGGTGCCGCGATGGTGCGCGCGCCATTCGAGGCGCTTCAGTTCCGGGTCGGGAGGCATGTCGGCCATGTAGTGAGCTTCGCTCCTCATTGCGAGCGTCGGAACAGTCGCTAACAATCAATCATGCGGCCCGAAATCCTCAACCCGCTGTTCACGGAAGTGGAAGCCCTGAAGGGCGTCGGGCCGCAGGTCGCCAAGCAGCTGAAAAAGCTCGGAATCAGCCGCGTCCTTGACGTCATTTACCACCTTCCATCGGGATCGATCGAACGAATCCAGGCGCGGTCCCTTAGCGCTTCTCTCCTCGGCCGAAACGTGATCATCGAGCTGGTCCCGACCGCGAGCCGCGAAAGCCGGTCGGGCCGCGGGCCGACGCGCATCTACGCGAGCGATGCCGACGGCAATTCGGTGAGCCTCGTCTATTTCAATAATCCCGGCTGGGCCAAGCGCTCGCTCCCCAAGGGCGAAAAGCGCATCGTCTCGGGCAAGCTGGAGCGATATGGCGACGAGTGGCAGATCATCCATCCGGAGGTCCTGGAGCCCGGCAAGGGGCATCAGCCACAGGTTCGCGAGGCCGTTTATCCCTTGACCGAGGGTCTCACCAACCGCCGCCTTGGCGAGCTCGTCCGAGAGGCGTTGGAACGGGCGCCCGACCTTGCCGAATGGATCGAGCCCAGCCTTCTTGCCCGCGAGGGCTGGGCCGCCTGGAGGACATCGCTTGCGATCGCGCACCACGAGCCGGGCGCGGAGGGCGCTCGCCGGCGGCTCGCCTATGACGAGATCTTGGCCAACCAGCTGGCTCTGCTCCTGCTCCGCCAGTCGCAGCGCCGGCACCGCGCGGTTCCACTGCCTGGAACGGGCGAACTCATCCGCAAGCTCGACTTGCCCTACGAGCTCACCGGCGCTCAGCGCCGAGTGATCCGCGAGATCCGCGGCGACATGGCGCAGATGACCCCGATGCTTCGACTGCTCCAGGGCGACGTCGGTTCCGGAAAGACGCTCGTCGCGCTCGCAGCCATGCTGACGGCGGTCGAAAGCGGCGCTCAGGCGGCGTTGCTTGCGCCAACGGAAATCCTCGCCCGGCAGCATCACGCGACGTTGCTCGGCCAGCTCGACAGCATCGGGGTCCGGGTCGCAATTCTCACCGGCCGCGAGAAGGGGCGGGCAAGGGAGAGCGTGTTCATGGGCCTCGCCGACGGTTCGATCGATATCCTCGTCGGCACTCACGCGATCTTCCAGGAGAAGGTCGCCTACAAGCAGCTCGGCCTCGCGGTGATCGACGAGCAGCACCGGTTCGGTGTCTCGCAGCGGCTACTGCTCGCGTCGAAGGCCGAGCATCCGCCGCATCTTCTCGTGATGACTGCAACCCCGATCCCGCGCACTCTTACCCTCACTCAATATGGCGAGATGGACGTCAGCAGGATCGACGAGATGCCTCCTGGCCGCACCCCGGTCGAGACCCGGGTGATCAGCGAGGAGAAGCTTCCCGAGGTGATCGATGCGCTCGGGCGCCATATTGCCGGCGCCGGACAGGCCTATTGGGTGTGCCCGCTCGTCGAGGAGAGCGAGAAGAGCGACGCCGCCGCCGCGGAGGAACGCGCGCGCTTACTCAAGTCGCGGTTCGGGGAGGGGAAGGTCGGCCTCGTTCACGGCCGGATGAAGGGCCCCGAGAAGGACGCCGTCATGGGCCGCTTCGCTTCCGGCGAGATTGCAGTTCTGGTCGCAACGACGGTGATCGAAGTGGGAGTCGACGTTCCGAACGCGACCTTGATGATCGTCGAAGGCGCGGAGCGCTTTGGCCTGGCCCAGCTCCACCAGCTGCGCGGACGAGTGGGGCGTGGGACCGGCAAGAGCATCTGCCTCCTCATTCGGAAGAACAATCTCACCGATGTCGGTCGCGCCCGACTTTCACTCATGCGCGAGACCAGCGACGGCTTCCGGATCGCCGAGGAGGACCTTCGCCTTCGTGGTCCCGGCGAAATCCTCGGTACCCGACAGTCGGGCGAGGAGACGTTTCGAGTGGCGACACCCGAGGATGTCGAAACCCTGGCGCCGGTCGCCCAGAGCGATGCCCAGCTCCTTCTCGAGCGCGACGGCGGCCTCAAGGCCGAGCGCGGAAGGGCCGCCCGGATCTGCCTCTATCTCTTCGAGCGCGACCAGGCGGTCGACCTCATCCGGAGCGGCTAGCGTACCAGAAGGGCGTGCCTCTTCTTTCCGAGGCTGAGCTTCAGCGGCCCATCGCCCGCCTTCAGAGTCAGCGCCGGGTCGTTCACCGTCACGTCGTCGAGCCGGACCGCTCCCTCGGCGATCTTGCGCTTCGCCTCCTTGTTCGACGGGGTGAAGCCGAGCGCGGTCAAGGCATGCGCGATGCTCATTCCATCGCCGAGGGAAAGGGTCGGAAGGTCCTGCCCGGCACCTCCGCCGACGAAGGTCTCGCGAGCGGTCTTTTCGGCCATCATCGCCGCCTCGCGCCCGTGAAGCATCGCCGTTGCCTCGGTTGCGAGCACGATCTTGGCGTCGTTGATCTCGGCGCCGGTCAGGCGCTCGAGCTTGCCCACGTCCTCCAGCGACAGGTCGGTGAAGAGCTTCAGGAACTTCCCGACGTCTAAATCCTGCGTGTTTCTCCAGAACTGCCAATAGTCGTACGGACTGAGGAGCTTCTCATCGAGCCAGACGGCGCCCCTGGCGGTCTTGCCCATCTTGGCGCCGTCCGCGGTCGTGATGAGCGGCGTCGTCACTCCGAAGAGCTCGGTCCCGTCGATCCGCCTTGCGAGCTCGATCCCGTTGACGATGTTGCCCCACTGGTCGGAGCCTCCGAACTGGGCCTTGCAGTCGGCCCGGCGCGAGAGCTCGAGGAAGTCATAGGCCTGGAGGATCATGTAATTGAATTCGAGGAACGTCAGCGGCTGCTCGCGATCGAGCCGGAGGCGAACGCTGTCGAAGGTCAGCATCCGATTGATGGTGAAGTGCCGGCCGACCTCGCGCAGGAACTGGATATATTCGAGCCGGTCGAGCCAGTCGGCATTGTTGACCATGATCGCGTCGGTGGGCCCGTCGCCGAAGGTCAGGAACCTCGAGAAGACGCGCCGGATGTTCGCGATATTCTCGTCGATCTGATCGCTCGTGAGCAGCTGTCGGCTTTCGTCCTTGCCGCTCGGATCGCCGACCTTTGTCGTGCCTCCGCCCATCAGCACGATCGGCCGGTGGCCGGTCTGCTGGAGGCGGCGCAAGAGCATGATCGAGACGAGATTGCCGACATGAAGGCTCGGAGCCGTCGCGTCGAAGCCGACGTAGGCGCTCACGACCTCCCTCGACGCCAGCGCATCGAAGGCCTCGGGGTCGGTGACCTGGTGGATGTAGCCGCGCTCCTCTAGAACGCGCATGAGAGTGGAGCGGAACTCTGTCATGGGGGACCGCTTAGCGTCATGCTCCTCGCGCTGCTACTGGATGGCGATGCAATTCAATCTCGAGCCGCATCCTGCGACGCCGCCCACGATCGCCGACCTCAAGCTCTGGGTCACGCTCGACCACGCAGCCTCGCTTGCCGCGGTCGCGACGACGAACATCTGGTTCGGCATCGGAGCACCCATGGGAAAATTCGCCATTCCGGCGCCCGCAGAGCCGTCCCGCCAAGCCGACCTCTGGCAGACCACCTGCTTCGAAGCCTTTTTGAAGCCCCTTGGCGAGGAAGGCTACAGAGAGTGGAACTTTGCCCCCTCGGGCGAGTGGGCGGCCTATGATTTCACCTCCACTCGAACCGGAATGAAGGACGCCGAGGCGGCGGACCCCTACATACGCCTCGAGGACAATTTCACCTGGTGGGCCTTGGGGGCATCGATTGCAGTGCCTGCCGACACCAACTGGGAGCTCGGCCTTTCTGCAATTCTCGAAGAGAAAGACGGGACCAAGTCCTATTGGGCGCTCGCTCACCCCAATCCCGACAAGCCCGATTTTCACGACCCCGGTTGCTTCGCCGCCCGCCTCCCTTAAGCAGCGTCCAATGACCCTTTTCGGTATCGATCGCCTTCTTGCCGATCCTTCGCTTCGCCGACCGCTCGAAGGCAGGAAGGTAGCGCTTCTCGCCCATCCGGCGTCCGTCACGAAGGACCTCACCCACAGCCTCGATGCGCTCGCAGCGACCGGGCTGAACCTTACCGCGGCTTTCGGGCCGCAGCATGGCCTTCGCGGCGACAAGCAGGACAATATGGTGGAATCGGACGACTTCACCGATCCCGTCCACCGGATCCCCGTGTTCAGCCTTTATGGCGAGGTCCGGCGTCCGACAGGCCAGTCGCTCGGGACCTTCGATACGATCCTCGTCGATCTCCAGGACCTTGGCTGCAGGATCTATACGTTCATCACGACCCTTCTTTACGTGCTCGAGGCCGCTGCCGAGCACGGCAAGAGCGTCTGGGTGCTCGATCGGCCCAACCCCGCCGGGCGTCCGATCGAGGGCCTGACGTTGCGCCCAGGCTGGGAGAGCTTCGTCGGCGCCGGCCCCATGCCGATGCGCCATGGCCTTACTCTTGGCGAGCTTGGCCAGTGGTTCATCCGCCACTTCAATCTCGACGTCGACTATCGAGTGGTCGCAATGGACGGCTGGAGGCCCGAGGACGGGCCGGGCTTCGGCTGGCCGCCCGAGCGGATCTGGATCAACCCAAGTCCCAATGCAGCCAACCTCAACATGGCGCGCGCCTATGCGGGAACGGTGATGCTCGAGGGAACGACCTTGAGCGAGGGAAGGGGAACCACCCGCCCGCTCGAGATGTTCGGCGCGCCCGATCTCGAGCCTCGTCAGATCATGGCCGAGATGGAAGCGCTCGCTCCTCGATGGCTTCACGGCTGCAAGCTCCGCGAGGTCACGTTCCAGCCAACCTTCCACAAGCATGTTGGAGACATGTGCAAGGGGGTGTTCATCCATGCGGAGGGGCCATTCTACGACCACTTGGGCTTCAGGCCGTGGCGCCTCCAGTCGCTCGCCTTCAAGGCGATCCGCCGCTTGAGGCCGGACTACGACCTGTGGCGGGACTTCCCTTACGAATATGTCTTCGACAAGCTCGCGATCGACGTCATCAACGGCTCAACGCTTCTTCGCGACTGGGTCGACGACAGCGAGGCTGCTCCCGGTGATCTCGACGCGCTGACGATGCCCGACGAAAGCAGCTGGGCCCTCGAGCGGGAAGAGTTCCTCATCTACTGAAGCTCGTTCGTGGTTAACGAAGAAGTAGGAGGTTGTTCGTATCTCCGCTCCGTGAACTGTTCGGGAGCAGGGCTTCAGATGGCCACCGCGGGAATCGAGGAAGTCACCGAGAATGCAATCCGGGCCGTGGCTCGCGACTGCGGCTCGCTGTCGATGGAATGCAGCGACGTCGCCGGCTACGTGCAGGGAGTCGCCGGGCGAATCAGCGAGCATCTGAAGATGCTCGACCAGCTCGAGGAAGTAACGACGCGTCTCATGAGCGACCAGGCGCGCGTGTCGGATTCGACCGACGAGGCGCGCCTTCTCTCCGAACAGGCGAAAGCCAAGCTCGAGGCGGGCCGCGAGGCGATCGAGGGTACGATCGAGGGGTTCAAAGGACTGACGCAGCTCGTCGTGCAGCTCGGCGAGCGGATGGCGGGGTTCGCTTCGGCCATGAACCAGGTCCAGACCGTCTCGTCGACGATCGAGACGATCGCGCGCAAGACCAACATGCTGGCCCTCAATGCGACCATCGAGGCCGCTCGGGCCGGAGATGCCGGCCGCAGCTTCGCGGTGGTCGCGGCGGAAGTGAAGAAGCTCGCTCACGATACTCGCGCAGCAACCAGCCAGATCGCCTCGACCATCGGCGAGCTGACGAGAGAGGCAAGCGCGGTGACGGCCGAGATCAAGACCGGGGTCGAGCGCAGCCGTGCTGCCCAGTCTGGCTTTGGAGCTATCGGCGACACGGTCCGGGAGGTGAGCGAGATCGTCGGGATGGTCGACCGCCAGACCGAGGGGATCGCCCACTCGACCAGCATGATCCAGACGAGCGTCGACCGGGTGAAGGCTGGCCTCACGGAGTTTGCGGGCGATGCCCGGGCCAACGGGAGCGAGCTCCTGACCGCGCAGAAGCGCCTCGGCCATCTCGAGCTTCTTTCGAACACGATGCTCGACACGCTCGCCAACTCGGGCGCCGAGATCGACGACACGCCCTTCATCCTCAAGGCGCAGGACGCCTGCCGGCAGATCAAGACGATCATCGAGCGGGCGATCGACGCGGGCGAGGTCAGCGTCGAAGATGTCTACGACCGTGACTACAAGATCGTCGAAGGCTCGAACCCCGTCCAATATGACGTTCGCTTCAACGCCGCGGCCGACAAGCTCGTGAGGCCGATCCTCGATCGAGTGAAGGCCAGCGACAGCCGCATCATCGGCTCGGCGATCGGCGACATGAACGGCTACCTACCGACGCACCTTTCGGAGCGCAGCCATCCGCAAGGGCCGGACCCCGTCTGGAATGACGAGCATTGCCGAAACAAACGGATCCTCATCGATGACACGACGAGGATGGCTCTTGCCAGCGAAAAGCCAGCAACTCTCGCGACTTACAGGATGGAGCTCGGGGACAAGTTCATCCCCGTGAAGAACGTTTTCGTGCCTCTTTGGATCAAGGGCCGCCGCTGGGGAAATTACGAGCTGGCGTATCGGGACGACTGATCGGGCGTAGGGCTTACGAAAGCTTACCCGGCCATAAACCTCGTCTTTACGCCCTTGGGTTAGGACCCGTCCGGTAAGTCTTTGCCACTTGGCGAGCATCGGACGAGGGGAAAGGAATGGCGATTAACCGGTCACTCGAACAGAAGCCGGTCAGCGTTGCTTCGGCCCAGCTCGCCAGGGTGGCGAGCGAGGGTTGCGCGCGCCATTCCCATCTGTCCTCGTTGCTCGACGGCGGCGGGCGCCACTCCGGGCGCGACATGGCCGATGCTGTCCATCTCCTGTGCAGTCTTCATGGCCGCTATCCGGGACTGATCGAGATCGCGCTTCAGCGTTGCTCGAAGGGGCCGGTCCACGAGTGGCTCTCACGGGCATCCGACGCCTTCGAGCGCGAGCGCCTCTATCTCGTTCGGCTGACCTCGGCGGTCGGTCCCTTGCCGAGCACTCCTGGCGCGGCCGAGACCGAAGCGAGCCTCGTCGGCGCACGTCATGCCCTCGAAACGCTGGCGATGTCGGAACGCGACGGCTGCGCTCTTGGCGCTGCGACGGCCCTCGTTTGCGACTGGTGGCCGGTGCGACGCCTTCTCGACCGCGCCGCGGCGCGCGTCGGGACCGATGCTCCAGCACCCTCGCTTCCCGACGAAGCCTCGGTTGTCGCGATCGTCGATGCCGTTACCGATAGCCCGGGGACATCGCGAGCACTCGCCTTCGGGGGAGAGCAATTGCTGCTCCAGCACCGGGCGCTGTTCGATCTCCTCGAAGCCCGGGCCGAAGCCCGCGGCGACTTCTAGGCAGCCTTTGCGAATTCCTGCTGCTGGCTGACCAGCGCCGCGTCGGAGTGAGCCGGCTGGGTCGCTTCGGCTTTCGCCTTCGGGAAGAGCAGTCGAGAGGCGAGTACGACGAGGCCAAGCGCGAGATAGGAGCCGACCGCGATCAGCGGGCTGTAGAGCACGATCGCAGCAAACGGCACCCGAAGGAACGTCGGATTGAACCCGAAATCCTCACCAACCGCTTCGCAGACGCCCAGGATCGTGTGCGACCGAAGGGGCAGGGCGATCTGATTCTCGTGCGCTTCCATTGTTCACTCCACTTGGCAAAATCTTCGTGCTGCTACTGAGCAAGAGCCATGCCAAACCATAAAATTACTTTATTCCAACGCGTTACGGGTTAGGCCCAAGTGCCGGTTCGGAAATTGCGCCACCCGCAGCGGCGAAGAGTTGGGAATTTACGCCTCGTGCTGCAAGTGCGATATTGCAGCGCAACATTGATTATCGACGAACGGATGCAAATCTAGTACTGGCCGCCGCCCGCCACAGGCAGGCGGGCGCGCGAGGAGGAGCAGCCGATCCCGATGATGCGGATCATGATGAAGTCGAAGATTCACCGGGCGACGGTGACCCAGGCCGACCTCGACTATGTCGGATCGGTAACTCTCGACATCGCCTTGATGGAAGCCGCGGACCTTCTCGAGGGCGAACAGGTGGCGATCGTCGACATCACCAATGGCGCGAGGATCGAGACCTATGTGATCCCCGGCGAACGCGGCACTGGGGTCATCGGGATCAACGGCGCGGCCGCGCATCTCGTTCATCCCGGCGATCTCGTGATCATCATGAGCTATGCGCTTGTGAGCGATGCGGAAGCGCGCGCCCTCGAGCCCAAGGTCGTTCACGTCGACGAAAAGAACCGGATCGTGAAACTCGGCAACGACCCCGCCGAGCCGGTGCCGGGCTCCGACCAGGTCAGGGGCGATCTCGTTTCTGCAAAATAGGGTCGCCCGCCGTGAGGAGCCGCCAGGGCGGCGGCAGATAGTCGGTCGACATGTAATAATAGAAGAGGCAGCGACCGGTTTCGTCGCGGTTGATCCCCTTGGCGAGGCCGAGGGCGACGTCACCGCTGAAGACCGGGCCGCCGCTGTCGCCCTGGATGCAGGAGGGCCCCTTGACCGTGACCCAGGTCGGCGAACAGGGTCCCCCGCAGAGGGCTCCGGGGGGAGCGTAATCGGTCAGTTCGACGATCGAGCAGCTGTAGCCCGAGCTTTCCCCATAGTGGCAGACGAAGTCTCCGGCGCGGGTGCTCGCAACGCTCCGCCAGGTCACCACCTGGCGGAGCGCGCCGGCACCGCGATTGGCATAGAAGAGCGGCTTCGATGAATTCGCGCTGCCGTTGATCTGGACGTCGCGATAGCCAAGGCCCCACGAGCCGATCATCGGCAAGGTCGGGCTCTCGCTGCCGTCGAGGTCGACGTAGGTCAGCTGGTCGGGGCAGTGGGCCGCGGTCGTGATCGCATTCACCTCGCCGTTGGTGACCACGAACCCGGACGTGCATCGCCCGCGTCGGCCAGTGAGCGCATCGGCGCCCTCGACCCGTCCGCCGCCAAGAACGTCCATGTTCGATTCGAGGAGCTGGTTGACGACGATCCGCACCGGGACCTGGCTGATCTCCTCGGCGCGCTTTCGGATCGTCTCGATCCCAAGGCGGGCGGCGTCGGCTGGGGTGACGAGGAGAACGACCTCGCCCGTCCGCTGGTCGTAGCCAGCGCCGCGCGCGCCCGGAAGCTCGCTCCTGAAATCGATAAGGTGGCGCCGCATCGCGAGGACAGCCTCGGCCCGAGTGGCTCGAGCGCCCGTCCTGAAGATGATCGGAACACCGCGAGTGCTTCGGTCGTCGACCTTGGCGGACCCGGTGAGAAGAACGACGATCCGGTACCGGGGCTCATGCTCGATCGAGATGCCGGCCAGCCGATCGGCGAATTCGGCCGCGATCTCGTTGGTTGCAGCGACGCTCTCCTCTTGGGCCTTGAGGCGCCGGACTGCTTCTTGGAGTGGGACCCTGAACTGTCCTGAATATTGCGCGGCGTCCTCGGCGAGCGCCTCATCGTGCGTCTCGATCGATTGCGCCATCGCCGCTCCGGCGAAGAAGAAGAAGAGAAGTGAAGCCAATAACCAGCGCATCGACAGGCGCACTTTCCATTCCCATGTTAAATGGCAACTGAAGGAGCTTCCTTTATGGCAACCGTCGCCGATTCCGCCTTCGACCTCACTCCTCCGACGAATGAGCAATTCCAGTCGCTCCTTTCCGATCTGACCGACGAGGAACGCCAAGTCCTTCTCGAGCATGGAACCGAGGCGCCCTTTTGCGGCATCTTCCTTGAGGAAAAGCGGCCGGGAATCTTCACCTGCAGGCTCTGCGGGCTCCCGCTTTTCCACGGCGGCACCAAGTTCGAAAGCGGCACGGGCTGGCCGAGCTTCACCCAGCCGTTCTCCGAGGACCATCTCAAATATATCCGCGACGACAGCTATGGGATGATCCGCACCGAGATCGTCTGCGCCCGCTGCGGATCTCACCAGGGCCACGTCTTTCCCGATGGGCCGCCGCCGACGGGGCAGCGGTATTGCATCAATTCCGTGAGCCTCGCGTTCACCCCGGTAGGAGAGCGCCTGCCCGACAAGCTCGGCAGGGGCGCTCCTGAAGGTGAACTGGTCGAAGGATAAGAATCACACATGGCCGAACCGCGCTCCGCGCCCCCGCGGGTTCCGCTCCTCGCGCTTGTCGTGCTCCTCCTCATTGCCGCCCTTCTGGGCGGGATCGCGGCGAGGATGGTGCCCATCGGCTCAGGAAGCGCCGAGGAGCCGCGCATGCTCGCGGCTCCGACGCAGGAGAGCCTCTCGCCACTCGTCAGGAAGACTGCTCCTGCAGTGGTCAACATCGCGACTCTCCAGGCCTCGCCGGCAGAGCAGAATCCCTTGCTCCAGGATCCTTTCTTCCGCCGGTACTTCGGGATTCCCGACGCTGCCCTCCAGCCCGCAATCGCCGCGGGCTCGGGAGTGATCGTCGATGGTAAGCGGGGGCTCGTCATCACCAACTTCCATGTCGTCCGAAATGCTGAGCAGGTCGAGGTCGGCCTCAAGGACGGGCGCAAGCTCCCGGCGGACCCGGTCGTACTTGCACCGCAGCTCGATATCGCGGTCCTTCACATCGACGCAAAGAACCTCCCCACGCTCTCGCTTGGCGATAGCGGCAAGCTCGAGGTTGGCGACTATGTGGTTGCCATCGGCAATCCGTTCGGGCTCGGCCAGACGGTGACGAGCGGCATCATCAGCGCAACCAACCGTCCGCTCGGGCGGGACGATTCGAGGCGTTTCCTTCAGACGGACGCGCCGATCAATCCCGGCAATTCTGGGGGACCCCTGATCGACCTTAACGGCGACGTGATCGGGATTAACTCGGCCCTTTTCAGCCCCAGCCAGAGTGAAATGTCCGCCGGGAGTGTCGGCATCGGTTTTGCAATCCCGAGCAACGACGTGAAACGCATCCTTGAGCAAGCGGAGCGGCGCGCGGCGGCCCAATGAACCAGCCTGCTCAAATTCGGGCGGTCCGCGGCCGATGCCACTGGGACGGCCCAAAGTCGTTGCGACAGCGTAGCTCTTGGAACTCGCGATTGAGCGGCGGCGTTGGAATAACGAGCGTGGGAGCTGTCGTGTGACGGTGACCCCGTGGACCATAAAGATATTGATTTGCTTGATAAAATTGAACGGTGCAGGCGGCTCGCCAGGAATCTCACCGACGACGAAATGAGGGCGGCCCTCGAGGACCTCGCACGCGATTACGAGGCCCAGCTGAAAAGGCGCCACCTTCGAAGCTTCATGCTTCGTCACTAGGATATGCCTTGCGCGTGAAGCCCCGCCGCCCGAGCGAGGGGAAGCGCTAGGCTTGGCGGCGGGGCTCCTACGCAGTGCGCAACCCGTCTGGATGAAGTTGCGCGCGGGTGGCAGCGCCGCCGGAGCTCGCTAAAGGTTCAGCGACGCTACCGAGGCGATGATTAATCCTCTCGCGGTTAGCGACGCGTGAGGAGAATTGGTAAACGCGGCGACCGCCACGATTTCCCTGCCCTAGAGGGCGCGGCCGTGGCCGAAGCTCTGGTAATAGATCCTTATCGACACCCAGGAACCGACAAGCGGGATTCCGTTCTTGCGCGGCGGACGCACCCTGAACTGCCACGCCGCCTGGCGGACGGCGCTCGCGAGATGCGAACCGGGCGGATCCTGGTCGAGCTCGAAGCAATCATCCACCCGGTCGCCAGGGACCGTTTTGCACGCGATCGTGCCATAGCCTTCGGGCGCGTTGGCCGGGAGGTATCCGCCGAGCTCGGCGTTCGTGGGACGACGAGCCCATTCCGCCGCGTAAAGCAGCTCGCCGTGCGGGCCGTGACCGACCACCTCGCTGTCTCCAGCACCCGACGCACCTGACTTTGGAAGGTTGCCGATGTCAGCCGCCGCCAGTTGATCCTTGCTCATCTCGATCCATGGCTGCGCCTTCTCCGGCGGCGGGGGAGGGGGAAGAGCGATCGTGGGTTTTGCGGGAAGAATGATCGCAGGAGGCTTGGGCAGCGGCTTCGTCTGGGGGCGCTCGACCGGCTTCTTGGCGACTTTGGACCTCGTCGGAGCCTCGGCGCTCTTCGATTCGGGCATGAGGTCGACCACCAGCGATCGCGAGGGCTTCTCCGACATGGGAGCGAACTTGCCCAGGCCCCAAAGCACGACCAGGAGGAGCAGGTTGACCCCGAGCGCCAGGGCAAGGCCCGAAACGCGGCGCTGGAGAGGCGTGCGCTCGTAGGGCGCAGAAGGTCGGTAGGTAGCCAAGACTTTGATCTGCGTCGCGTTCGGCGAGACTCTAGCGGCCTAAAAGTTGAACCGCGAGTGAAAGCGGACGGCCTCTAGCAACGCCCGCCTCGTTGACCGATGTCAATCTTGGCTGGGGACCCCGTTTCCTCTTCGCCCTTGTGCTAATTGCGCGCCGGGACTCGTTACCCTTCGTAGCGCACCACATGCGGGGGCGGGTCTCAACTCTCCGACTTTCCGGCGACGGGAAGTGGCTCTTTTCGAGCCGGAGGAGAAGAAGGCCCGCTCGGCCCCTGAATGGGCGGGCCTTCTTTTCTTTCATTGTCGAGGATCGTCCCCTGGGAACTTGTGTTCGCCAGCCGACGTTTCGCTCGCCACACCTTATGGACGACAAGAGCCTCAACCTCTGGCGCCAGATCGAAGGCTTCCGGCGCCGTGGACGCCGGTTTGCCAATCGCGAGAAGCCCGGCGTGCCCGCGCCGCGCGAGGCGCTGCCGAACTAGGCTCCGGCCAGGTTCAGCTCACTTGCACTTGATGAACTTGCCGCTCTTGTCGCGGCATTGCTTCGGTTTGGCCTTTGCCTTGGCTTTCGGGTCCGGGCACTTGATGAATTTCCCGCTCTTGTCCCGGCATTGAGCGGCGAACGAGGGCGCGGAGCCAGCTAGAAGGCTGAGCGCACATAACGACAGGAGCAGTTTCCGCATCATATCCTCCCTTGGAGCAGCCGGCATAGGCCGGCTCACAGTATCAGCTGGTGTCGGGAAGATTACAAATGATGATAGGTTGCGGTCGAGGGTTCGCGCGCGGAAAGCGCGGGAGGATGAACCAATGTTCGAGGGCTGGGACGATTTCTTCCTGATGGCGGGCGGCGCTGCGGCCGTCCTCATCGGTCTCATATTCGTCGTCATCAGCCTCATGGGAGATCGCCCGCGCTCGACGGTTCTTGCGGGATCGAAGCTCTATATGGGGCCCATCGTCCTTGGAGTGAGCTTCGTCCTCGCTCTCAGCGCTGCCGCGCTCACTCCCGCGATCAGCCGCTCGGCATTCTCGGCCCTCACTGCAGCAATCGCGCTGTGGGGACTCGCGCGCGGCCTCATCTCGACCACCGGCATTGGCCGGCTGAAGGAGGTGCACTGGACCGACGTCTGGTTCTACGGGGTCTACCCTTGCGCGATCTACCTCGCGCTTGGACTTGTCGCGATCGCCTTCATCAACGACTGGTGGTGGGCCCATTTCGGCCTCGCGGCCGTGATCACGCTCAGCCTCCTTCTCGCGATCCGGAACGAATGGGACCTCATCACCTGGATCACCCCAAAGGGCGAACCCGGCGAGGACGAGCTACGATAGATTTTCTGCGCCCGAGGTCAGAACCCGGCGCGGTCGTCCGTCGTCGAATAGGGCTGTTCCTGGACGCTCGTGTCGACATCGATCAGCTTGTAGAACAGGCAGCGCGCCAAGATTCCCGTAATCAAGAGATATGCGGCAAGGACGCCAGCGACGATCGACGCCACTCGCGGCATGACCCCGAGATAGGCGATGACGGCGAGGACAAGCGCGACGACAATTCGAACGACCCGATCTTCCGGTCCGATATTCCTGGCCATTTGCACTCAACCCCTGCGTTTTGAACCTGAAGCAGGCCTTTAGCCGATAATTTTTGCCGATACCAAGGGCGAAACGAGCGGGGGAAAGGCCGGGCCTGTCCCGGGGAAGTGGAAGGGGCGGCACCGTCTCCAGCTCCAGGGGCGGGTCGCCCGGGCCCCGATAGGTCCTCGCTCTCGATCCTATCGGACGATCTTTTTCGAAAACGGCTGTTTTCCGCCGTTTTTGAAACAAGTCCGACGCGCACGCGTTGGGCCGGTGATTTTTCCCGATGCGCTGAAGAATAGTGAGCGACGACGAGATAGAAGAGCAGATCGAGCGCTGCAGGCGTATCGCGAGCGTGATGACCGACGAGGACATCCGCAACTCGCTCGAGCGACTGGCAAGGGAGTATGAAGCGCAATTGCCGCCAGGGCGGCGGCACTTCTTGCTCAGTGACGGGCCTCAGGGTCTCGAACCAGCTCCATCGCCGGCCGCTGCGGTCCATCGGGAATAGCCAAGAGCAAGCCCGCATAATGATCTGCAAGGGCCTGGTGCGCCGCCCGTGCTTCCTCGCAGGAGGCTTTATCGACGGCTTCGCGCTCGGCAGTCAGCCGAGCAGAATAATATTCCCGACTGTTAATCACGGCCCGCCCCTGGTCCGACAGCCCCGCGCCGTCGAAAGAACAGGATCGTCAATGGGTTAGATTGGAAGAGGGCTCAATAAAGAATGTTAGGGAGGGAAGATTCGATCGAGTCTCACCCCAACCCTCTACCATCGCCCGCAGCAGTGTCGGTCGGGATGAGGAAATGGAGGGCGCCCGGCGGTGCCGGGCGCCAGCCAAAATGCTTTTCCTTACTGGCCCACCAGCGCGAGATATTGGGCCGCGGTCGTTGGGCCCATGGTGTAGGTGTCGGTATGGCTCATGATATATTTGCGTAGCTCGAGCCCGACACCGGGGCCTGCGGGCAGGCCCATTTTCTTCGCCGCAGCGTCGAAGGCCTCATCCTGCGCGTCCGTCGTTACTGGACTGATCCCCATATAGTCCCAGCTGTCGCCGTCGGTGTGGACGTAGAGCTGTGATGGCTGCTGGCCGGCGGCCTGCGCGATCCTGTCCTGCTGGGCGAGCCACTTCAGGAGCGCAACCTGCTGTCCCGGAGCGGCATGAT
>DASZYL010000055.1:0-25634 GCA_035545385.1 Sphingomicrobium sp.
ATAGGAAACGGGCACCGGGATCGGCACGTTCACCCCGACCATCCCGACGTTGACCCTGGCGGTGAATTCACGGGCCGCGTGACCGTTGCGGGTGAAGATCGCCACTCCATTTCCATATTCGTGCTGCGAAGGGAGGCGCACCGCTTCCTCGAAGTCCTTTGCCCGAACCATCTGGAGGACTGGGCCGAAGATCTCGTCCTGGTAGCTTTTGAAGCTCGGCTTCACATGGTCGAAGAAGGTCGGGCCGATGAAGAAGCCTTCCTCGTGGCCCTGGAGGGTGAAGCCGCGGCCGTCGACCACCAGCTCACCGCCCTCGTCGATGCACATCTGGATATAATGCTCGATCCGCTCCCTGTGGGCCTTGCTAACCACCGGGCCATAATGGGCCTCGGGGTCCGTCGATACTCCGACCCTCAGGCTCTCGATCGCGGGGACGAGTTTCTCGCGAAGCCGGTCGGCGGTCTCGTCGCCGACCGGAACCACGACGGGAAGGGCCATGCAGCGCTCGCCCGCCGATCCGAAGGCGGCTCCGGCAAGGTCATTGACCACCTGGTCGAGGTCGGCGTCAGGCATGACGATGCCGTGGTTCTTCGCTCCGCCGAAGGCCTGGACCCGCTTCCCGTTCGCCGTCCCCCGCGAATAGATATACTGGGCAATGTCGGACGAGCCGACGAAGCTCACTCCGGCGATGTCGGGGTGGTCGAGGATCGCGTCCACCATCTCCTTGTCACCGTGGACGACATTGAGAATCCCGTCGGGAAGCCCGGCCTCCTTCATCAGCTCCGCGAGGCGGACCGGAACGCTCGGGTCGCGCTCGGAGGGCTTCAGGACGAAGGCATTGCCGCAGGCGATCGCCATCCCGAACATCCACATCGGGATCATCGCCGGGAAGTTGAACGGAGTGATCCCAGCGCCGATTCCAAGCGGCTGGCGCATCGAATAGACGTCGATCCCCGGGCCTGCCCCTTGCGTATATTCGCCCTTCAGCGCCTGGGGGATCCCGCAGGCATATTCGATCACTTCGAGACCGCGCTGGACGTCACCCTTGGCATCGGCGATGACCTTGCCGTGCTCGGACGAGAGCAGGCGGGCGAGATCGTCCATGTTCCTCTCGACGAGGTCCCGAAACTTGAACATGACCCGGGCGCGGCGCTGCGGGTTGGTCGCAGCCCAGGCCGGCTGTGCCGCCTTGGCGGCGTCGACGGCCTTTTGAAGATCGGCAGCGGTTCCAAGCCTGACGCTCGCCTGGACCTGGCCCTGGTTGGGATCGAACACATCGCCCTGACGCTCGCCGGAAGCGAAGGTGGAACCGCCGATGAAATGATCGATGCTGCGAAGCATGGGTTAAGCGTCCTCAATTCTGCATTCTTGGATCGGCCGCTCCCCTAGACCCGGCTGGAAGCAAATGCCAGTTGGCGCAGCCGGACAAGGGGAGAGTCGAATGCGAAGGATCGCGGTCTTGATGTGCGTCAGCCTGATGGGGGCAGCTCCTCATCCTTCGACCGATGCGAAGCTTCGAGCGATCGTCGCTCCGGTCAGCCAGGCCCAGCTTCGCCACACGATCGAGACGCTGGTCGGCTTCGGGACCCGCCACACCCTTTCTTCGCAGACCGATCCCAAGCGCGGGATCGGTGCCGCGCTTGGCTGGACCAAGGCGCAGTTCGAGAGCTTCGGCCTTCAAACGGTTCGCCCGTGCGAGACCTTCAAGGGCCCGAGAATTCCCGCGCCCACGCCGGTCTGCGACATGGTCGCGATCCAGCGCGGAACCGAGCGGCCCAACGACGTCGTCATCATCCAGGGGCATATCGACAGCCGGGTGACCGACGTCATGAACTCGACTTCCGATGCGCCGGGCGCCAACGACGACGGGTCGGGAACGGCGGCGGTGATCGAGGCCGCGCGAGTCCTTTCCAGGCACAAGTTCCCGGGGACGATCGTCTATGCAGCCCTCTCGGGCGAAGAGCAGGGGCTCTACGGCGGAAAGACGCTCGCCAATTATGCGAAGGCGCAAGGCTGGAACGTCGTCACGGTCCTGAACAACGATATCATCGGGAACAGCTGCGGCTCGGACGGGATCTGCGATTCAACCCATGCCCGGGTGCTCTCGGAAGGACCACGCTCGCAAGGGCAGGACGAGCTTGCGGCAAGGACCCACAGCCTTGGCGGAGAGAATGACGCGCCCTCGCGCAACATCTCGCGCTTCCTCGACAGCCTCGCCGACCGGCTGAAGATCGGGCTCGATGTTCGGCAGATCTGGCGGACCGACCGCTTCGGCCGGGGCGGCGACCATATTCCCTTCCTCGAGCTCGGCTTCCCCGCCGCACGGATCAGCGTCGCGATCGAGAATTACAATTGGCAGCACCAGGACCTCAGGACCGAAAACGGAATCCGGTACGGCGATACGATCGACCATGTCGATTTCGCCTATCTCGCCAAGATGACCAAGCTCAACGTCGGCGCTCTTGCCGCGATCGCAAGCGCCCCGCCGCCGCCGGAACCGAAAGTCGAAGGGGCGCTGGGAACGGACACGACCCTGACCTGGGCCCCGGTTCCTGCGGCCTCCTCGTACAGGGTCTGGTGGCGTCGGACCGATTCCAACCAGTGGGAAATATCGCGCGATGCCGGGCGATGCGCCGAGACGTGCAGGATCGTCCTTCCGCACATCCGTGTCGATGACTGGGTGTTCGGAGTTTCCTCGCTGAGCAAGGACGGGTTCGAAAGCCCGGTCGCATCAGCGGTTCCGGGCGGAGCGTTCAAGCCCTACGTGGCTCCGCCCAGCACTCCCAAGTAATGGGGCGAGCGGGAGCCCACGACACCGACCGGCCCGCCGAGCAGAAACCGCTCGCCGGAATTGCGCTCCGGCTGGTGACCGCACTCCTCCTCGCGATCATGTTCGCACTGGTGAAGCTCTGTTCGACGAGGGGCGTGAACGTCGTCGAAAGCCTCTTCTACCGGCAGTGCGGCTCGGCCGTCTGCGCGACTGCGCTCGTCGCCTTTGGGCCCGGCTTTTCCTCGCTAAGAACGAAGCGCGTCAGTGCGCATGTCGGGAGAATGGCGCTCGGGCTCGGCGCCATGGGCCTCAATTTTCTCGCCTTCATCCTTCTCCCCCTGGCGGAAGCCACCACCATCGGCTTTTCAGTCCCGATCTTCTCGGTGATCCTCGCCGCGGCCCTTCTTGGCGAGCCGACCGGCAAGTGGCGCTGGGGCGCGGTCGCGGCAGGTTTTGCCGGCGTTCTCCTGATCGTTCAGCCGGGGAGCGGCGATGTTCCGCTTTTGGGAGCGTCGGTCGCGCTGGTTGCGGCCCTGATGACGGCCTCGGTGACAATCGTCATCCGGCGTTTGGGCGCGACCGAGCCTGCCGCGACCACGGTCTTCTGGTTCGCCGTGAGCTCGCTCGTTCCGCTTGGACTTGCGATGCTTCTCTTCGCGAGGTCGCACGATCCAAAGACATGGCTGATGCTCTTGGGACTGGCGCTCGCGGGAGGACTTGCCCAGCTCACCTTGACCGGGGCGCTTCGTCTCGCTCCGGTCGCCCTTGTCATGCCTATGGACTATACGAGCCTCCTCTGGGCCCTTCTCCTCGGCTCGGCGATCTTCGGCGAGGTCCCGACGCCCTGGATCTGGATCGGTGCCCCGGTCATTATCGCAAGTGGGCTCGTCATCGTGTGGCGCGAGCAACGGCTCCACCGCCGCTTGTCCGCGCAAGTTGCAGTGCCCACTTAACAGGCTCTTGAAAAGGAGCGACAAAATGGCCGGCGGATGGACCCGCGACGGCGCGGTTCAGGACCAGATCGACGATACGGTGAAAGACGCGATCCTTCGCGCTCGCTCGCTCACCCCCAAGGGCGAAGGCGCCGAGGAATGCGACGATTGCGGCGAACCGATCCCGAAGAAGCGGCGCGAGGCGCTTCCTGGAGTTCGCACCTGCATTGCCTGCCAGTCCGAGCGGGACAAGGCCGTCGTCCACTCGACCATCAATCGTCGAGGAAGCAAGGATAGCCAGCTGCGTTAAGCGCGTTTAGGCCCTTGTCATGGCCCGAAAGCGCTCCGCCGACCTGCCGAGCAGGAAGCAGATCCTCGACTTCATCGCGACCTCGGATCAACCGGCGGGCAAACGCGAGATCGCCCGTGCCTTCGGGCTCCGCGGGGATTCCAAGATCGCCTTGAAGCGGCTTCTCAACGACATGGCCGATGAAGGGCTGATCGAGACCGGCCGCGGACGAGCGTTCAACAAGGCGGGGGGAGTTCCACGGGTCACGGTCTTCAAGATCGTCGACGTCGACGACAGCGGGTCGGCCTGGGCCCAGCCGGAACATTGGGAAGCCGATACGCCGCCGCCAAGGCTGAGGGTGATCGAGAAGGAAAGGCGGGGAGCGCTCGGCATCGGCGATCGAGTGCTCGCGAGGACCGAGGAGCGGGGCGAACGGCTCGTTGCCCACCCGTTGAAGAAGCTCGCCCGGAAGACCGAGCTGGTGCTCGGAGTCCTTCGCCAGGAGGGCGCGCGCTTCTGGCTGACGCCCGTGGAAAAGAAGGAAAGGCGCGAACTTCCCGTCAGCGACGTCGGCGAGGGCGAAGCCGGGGACCTCGTCCTGTGCGAGGTCCTGGGCCGTGGGCCCCGGGTGACGGCGCGCGTTGACGCGGTGCTCGGCGATCCCTTCGCACCGAAAAGCTTCAGCCTCATCGCGATCCACAAATATGAACTCCCGCACGAGTTCAGCGACGCCGCGATCGAAGAGGCGAAGCGGGTCGCGAAGCTTCCGCTCGGGGAGCGCGAGGACCTGACGCACTTGCCGATCGTCGCGATCGATCCCGCCGACGCCAGGGACCATGACGACGCGATCTGGGCGGCTCCGGACGACGAGGAGGACAACAAGGGGGGCTGGAAAGCGGTCGTGGCGATCGCGGACGTGAGCTTCTACGTCCGTCCCGGGACCGCTCTCGACAAGGCGGCGCGCTCGCGCGGGAACAGCGTCTATTTCCCGGACCGCGTAGTGCCGATGCTGCCCGAAGAGCTTTCGGCGGACATCTGTTCGCTGAAGGAAGGAAAGGACCGCGCCGCACTCGTGTGCCACCTCAGGATCGCGAGCGACGGCACGCTCAAGTCGTGGCGGTTCGCGCGTGCGAAGATCCGGGTTGCTGCCAACATCGCCTACGAAGATGCGCAAGCGGCGATCGACGCTTCAGAGGAGGAGCGGATAGAGGTTTCCTCGCCCGTCTGCCTGATGCCCGAAGTCGAAGGCCCGGTTCCGTCCGAGATCGTCGAAAGCACTCTCAAGCCCCTGTGGGGCTGCTGGCGCGCGCTTCTCGCCGCGCGCAACAGGCGCGAACCCCTCGAGCTCGATCTTCCCGAACGCCAGGTTGTCCTCGACGAAAAGGGCAGGATCGAATCCGTGGCTCCGCGCGAACGCCTCGATGCCCATCGGCTCGTCGAGGACTTCATGATCGCTGCCAACGTTGCAGCCGCCCGGGCGCTCGAAGAGAAGAAGAAGAGCGTCATGTACCGGGTCCACGAGCCGCCGAGCCGCGAAAAGCTCGAGGCTCTGAAGGACTATCTCGAAACCTTCAAAATCCCCTTCACCCTCGGCCAGGTCATCAAGCCGGCGACCTTCAACCGGATCATCGAGCGGGTCGGCGAGTCCGACTTTCGCCCCGAGATCATGGAGCAGCTGCTGAGGACCCAGATGCAGGCCCGCTACGCGCCCGATCGGCTCGGCCATTTCGGATTGGCGCTCGGCACTTATGCCCATTTCACATCGCCCATCCGGCGCTATGCCGACCTTCTCGTCCACCGCGCCCTCGTGACGGCGTTCAAGCTCGGCGAAGGGGGACTTGCCCCTGAGGATGCCGAACATTTCGAGCGCATCGGCGAGCAGATCTCCGGGCTTGAGCGCCGCGCAATGGAAGCGGAGCGCGAAACCGTCGATCGCTATGTCGCTGCCTATCTGGCCGACCAGCGCGGACAGGTCGTGATGTGCCGGATCACCGGCGTTCAGCCGTTCGGATTCTTCGCAACGGTGGTGGACTTCGGCGGCGACGGGCTGGTCCCCGTCTCGACTCTCGGCCGCGAATATTTCCGGTACGACGAGAAATCGCAGCAGCTGGTCGGCGAGGATTCAGGGACGACCTATCGCCCGGGCCAGAAGCTGAAGCTGAGGATCGCGGAAGCCGATCCGGTCTCGGGTTCGTTGCGCTTCGAGCTGCCGGCCGACGATAGCGAACGGGAGCCGCCGGCCGAGCGCCGTGACCGGGTGCGAACGACAGGAAGGCGCGGGCGTCCGCCCAATATCCGCCACCAGTCTCGGCGGCGCTGAGGCTGGCGGCCCGGCGAGGTCGACGCGAGGCTGGTCGTGACGCGGGCCGATCGATCAACTGTCGCAACCTTCCCGGCGTCAGCGTATTGAGCGCGCAAGAGGAGACGGGCCATGACCTACAAGATCGCGATTCTCGTTGGGAGCCTCAGGAAGGACAGCCTCAATCGAAAGGTCGCCCGTTCGATATGCGCAATGCGCGGCGACAATCTCGAATGCTCGATGATCGAGATCGGCGACCTGCCTCTCTACAACCAGGATCTCGACGCCGATCCACCCGAGGAGTGGACCCGCTTCCGCCAACAGGTCGGGCCGGCGGACGGGGTCCTGTTCTGCAGCCCCGAATACAACCGCGGAATCCCGGGCGTCCTCAAGAATGCGATCGATGTCGGGTCTCGACCTTATGGCCAGAGCGTGTTCGACAAGAAGCCCGCAGCGATCGTCACCGCTTCGCCCGGAAGCATCGGCGGATTTGGTTCGAACCACCAGATTCGCCAGGCCGCGGTCTTTCTCAACATGCCGGTGATGCAGCAGCCCGAGGCCTATCTTGGCAATGTCACGGATGACAGCTTCGACGAGAGCGGGTGCCTCAAGGAAGGCCCGCTCAAGGACCTGGTGACGAAAGTGGCCGTATCGTTCCACGACTGGGTCGAGATGATCCACAGGTCGCGCCAGCTTCTCGCCGAGGACGCGGCCCACGCCGCGCAACAGGCCGCCCGGACGAGGGAACACGCCTGACACTTGGCGTCGAGAAAACCCCCGTCCTAGGTTGGACTTGAGAACTCGACTTGGAGGACCGGATGGAATTCACATGGCTTTCGCGTTGGCAGCCGCAATTGCTCGCGATCCTTCGGATCGTGACCGGTCTTTTGTTCCTCGAGCACGGGCTCTCGAAATTCTTCGCCTTCCCGGTTCCCTTCCCCGTGCACCCGCTTCCACCGCTGCTTGTCGCCGCCGGCGCGATCGAACTCGTCGCGGGGTTTCTCATCGCGATCGGGCTGTTCACGAGGCTCGCCGCATTCATCGCCTCGGGCGAGATGGCCGTGGCCTATTGGATGTCGCATTTCCCCAAGAGCCCGTGGCCGATTGCGAACATGGGCGAGGGCGCAATCCTGTTCTGCTTCGTGTTTCTCTACCTCGCCGCAGCGGGGCCGGGCGCGTGGAGCGTCGATGGTGCAAGGACGAGGAACTCGAAGATCAGGTGACCTTCGAGCGGGTCTTGAAGCGGGGCTGGTCCCATTCTCCCGACTCCAGGATATCGCCGAGGATCCCGGCCGCGCGGACGATCTCGCAATAGCTGGTGTAGAGCGGCGTAAAGCCGAAGCGAAGGAGGTCGGGCGCCCTGAAGTCGCCGATGACCCCTCGCTCGATCAGCGCCTGCATGACAGCGTAGCCCTCGCGGTGAGCGAAGACGACGTGGCTTCCGCGCCGGGTTGGATCGCGCGGGGAAGCAAGGACCAGCTCGCCTCCGCACCGCGCCTCCACCTCCTCGATGAAAAGCTGCGAGAGCCCGCGGGACTTTGCCGCGACCTTGGCCATCGCGATCCCCTCGAAGGTCGCAAGACCTGCGTCGAGCGCCGCAAGGGCAAGGATCGAAGGCGTTCCGGTGAGGAAGCGGGTGATGCCCCTGGCCGGGCTATAATCGTCGACGAACGCGAAGGGTTCGTCATGCCCCATCCAGCCTTTCAAGGGGTTGGCGAGCTCGTCCTGAAGGCGCTCGGCGACGTAGATGAAGGCAGGTGAGCCCGGCCCACCATTGAGATATTTGTATCCGCAGCCGACCGCGAGGTCGCTACCCGAACCTTGAAGATCGACCTCGATTGCACCGGCGCTGTGGCAGAGGTCCCAGACCATGAGCGCGCCGTTGGACTGCGCTGCCTCGTTGAGAGCGCGCATGTCGTGGATCGCCCCCGAGCGATAATCGACGTGAGTGAGGGTAACGGCCGCGACATCACTGTCGATGCTCCCGAGAACCTCTCCGGCGGGAACCGTCCGAAGCTCGAGGCCGAGCATCTCGCAGACGGCTCTTGCAACATAAAGGTCGGTCGGGAAATTGGCCTCCTGGCTGAGGATCACCCTGCGTCCCGGCCTCGCACGGGCTGCAGCGGCGAGCAGCTTGAAGAGGCAGACGCTGGTCGAATCGGCGACCAGCAACTCGTCCTTCTTCGCCCCGACGATCGGCTCGAGCTTTCCTCCAATGATCGTCGGCCAGTCGATCCAGTCGTGCTTGTTCCAGCTTGCGATGAGGTCCTTGCCCCATTGTTCCTCGGCCGTCCTCGAAAGCAATCGCGGGGCCGATTTCGGCAAGGCGCCAAGCGAATTGCCGTCGAGGTAGATAATTCCTTCGGGAAGGAGGAAGCGCTCGCGGGCAAAGGCAATCGGATCCTTTGCGTCGAGGATTTCGGCCCCGGTCACCTCGAGAGGCCCCATTGACGCTCTGCAAATCTGAGGAACGCGGGCCAGTTGAGCGCATTGCTGTGCCCATCGGGATGCTGCCGGAAGGCGATCCTGCCGCCGTCTCGGAGCTCGCCGACCTGAGGATAATCCTCGCCCTTTAGACCCCTTGCTCCGAGCAGCCGGTAAGCGGGGGAGGCGGCCCTCGCGGCCTCGAAGCTTCCGCGCGGGTCGACCCAGCCATCCCCATTCTCGCTCGTCCCTGCGCTGATGAACAAGGGGCGCGGCGCAACCAGCGCGATGAGCTCGTGCGCATCGACCGGGAGGTCGTTGACGGTCATCGGTCCCGCATATTTGAGGAAGTTCGGAGCAAACCAGTGATATTCGCCCGAAGCGGCGAGATTCTCGATCTGCTCGCCGAAATTCCTCCTGAGGAGCTTGGCTCCCCCGGCACCCGAAGAGCCGATGAAGCCGATCGAGAAGCGGGGGTCGTAGGCCATGGTGACGAGCGCTGCCTTCCCGTAGCGCGAAAGCCCTTCGATCGCGATCCTGCCCTCGTCGATCCTGGGATCGCGCTCGAATAGGTCGAACGCCCGGCCTGCCCCCCAGGCCCAGGCCCGTAGCGCCCCCCATTCGTCATTGGCACGCGGCCTCCCTTTCGCGGCGATGCCGATCACCCCTTGGGAAAGCCCCGCCCCATCATCCCCCTGGACCGTATAGGGGACGAGGATCGCATAGCCCCAGCCACGCAATATGACCTCGTCGGTCCAGTCGGGCCCGGAACTGCTCTGCGGATTGAAACCGGGGAAGCGAAAGCCCTCGGGGAAGCCGAGCTCGAGGACGAGCGGAACCTTTCTCCTCCCGCCCTTGGGAAGCGTCACGTCGAGCTGGATTTCGAGCTTCGGGTCGGCCGTCGAGTGCCCGCGATAGTGACGCGTTTCGACCTCGAGGCCAGCCTTCGATCGCTGCTCGGTTCCGGCGAGATCCCAATGGATCGAAGGCGCGCTTCGAGGAACCCTCCCGAAGACCTCCCGGTCGAACAGCTCGACGAGTTCCGGCCGCCGCTTCGATTTCCAGTCGGCGGCGGTCCGGACGGGCCGGCCGTCCTGCATCCTGAGGAGTGGCGGAAGGACGATCGGCCCAACCTTTGATTCATCGTAGTTGACCGCGTTTTGAGCATCGGCGTGCAAGCCATCGACGCCCGGGCGAAGTGGACCAAGGCCAAGTCGGTGCAGCGTCTCGCGGTAATCCTTTTGGGTCGCTCCTTGCCGTGCGGCACGCTCTTCGGGGCTGAACTGCGCCGAGCCAGGCGATGCGGAGGCGGCAAGGAGGAACGCCGCGGCAACGCACCTTGAAAAGCGCATCAGAGCTTGGGCAAGGTCACGCCGCGCTGGCCCATATATTTGCCCGAGCGGTCGGCGTAGCTGGTCTCGCACGGCTCGTTGCCGGCGAGGAACAGGAACTGGCACGCGCCTTCGTTCGCATAGACCTTGGCGGGCAATGGCGTCGTATTCGAGAATTCGAGGGTTACGTGCCCCTCCCACCCGGGCTCGAGCGGAGTGACATTCACGATGATCCCGCAGCGCGCATAGGTCGATTTTCCAAGGCAGATCACCATCACGTCGCGAGGCACACGGAAATATTCGACCGTGTGCGCGAGCGCGAAGCTGTTGGGCGGGATGATGCAGACGTCGGTCGTGCGGTCGACGAAGCTGTTCTGGGCGAAATCCTTGGGGTCGACGATCGCGTTGTCGACGTTGGTGAAGATCTTGAAATGGTTGGAGACGCGCGCGTCATAGCCATAGGAAGAAAGGCCATAGCTGATGCAGCCCTCGCGCCGCTGCGCTTCGACGAACGGTTCGATCATCCCGTTCTTCTGGGCCTGCTCGCGAATCCAGCGGTCCGATAAAATCGCCATGAAGCGTGGGTAACGAGGCGAGTTGAAGCCTTCAATTTGCGCCCGATCATTTCTGTGGATGGAGGCAAATCGAGATTTGCCACTTCCGGTGGAAGGCGAAATGATTCGTGCACAGCCAATCCACAGTTGTGCTACATTCGTTCTCGTGGGACCTCGCCGCAAACCCGTTGGGTGAGAGGCAGCCGAAGTCTAGAGGATTCCCATGGCCGAAGTTATTCGAATCGCCGAGTCTGCGTCAGACCCCACCAACGCCCTCCCGCAGAATGTCGAAGCCGAGGCCGCGCTCCTTGGCGCGCTCATGATCGACAATCGGCTGGTCGAGGACATCCAGCTCAAGCTGAAGCCGCATCACTTTTTCGAACCGCTCCACGGGCGAATCTACGAGGCGATTTTGAAGATGACGGACGCGAACCGGGTCGCGAATCCGGTAACTTTGCGTCCACTCTTCGAGAATGACCAAAACATAATAGAGGTTGGCGGCGTCGCATATTTGGCGCAATTAACAGGCTCTGGCGCGGCCGTGATTGGGGCTCGGGACTTCGCCGAACAGATCTACGATCTGGCGTTGCTTCGTGCATTGATCGGCGTTGGTCGCGACCTCGTGGAAGGCGCGCTCGACACGAGTGAGGACGTTGCCCCCCTCGCTCAAATCGAGCGCGCCGAATCCGCGCTCTACGCGGTGGCGGAGGAAGGGGGAGCCGAGGGCAGGGCGAAATCCTTTTCCGACGCCACCAAGGAAGCGCTCGAAGTCGCCGAGCGGGCGCTCAACAGCGGCGGTCACCTTTCAGGATTCACGACCGGTCTCGAGAGCCTCAACGCCAAGATCGGCGGTCTTCACAAGTCCGATCTCATGATCATCGCGGGCCGTCCAGGAATGGGCAAGAGCTCGCTTGGAACCAACATTGCCTTTGCTGCCGCCCAGCGTTTCGTGCGCGACGTCGAGGACGGGATCGAGCCCGAGAAATCGGCTGGAGCCCCGGTCGCATTGTTCAGCCTCGAAATGTCGTCCGACCAGCTCGCGACAAGGATCCTCGCCGAGGAATCGGGGATCAGCTCCGAAAACCTTCGAATGGGCAAGATCAGCCAGCAGGAGTTCCGCCAGCTCGCGCGCGCGGCTGCAGAGCTCCAGAACCTCCCACTTTATATCGACGATACGCCTGGCCTGACGATCGCTGCCCTTCGAACCCGCGCCCGCCGCCTTAAGCGGCAGAAGGGCATCGGAATCCTCGTCGTCGACTATCTCCAGCTTCTTCAGGGAAGCGGCAAGGGGAGCTCAAGCGACAACCGGGTCCAGGAAATCTCCGAGATCAGCCGCGGCCTGAAGCAGCTCGCCAAGGAATTGAACGTTCCCGTGATCGCACTGTCGCAGCTCAGCCGCGCCGTCGAGCAGCGCGAAGACAAGAGGCCGCAGCTCTCGGATCTCAGGGAATCCGGCTCGATCGAGCAGGATGCCGACATGGTGCTCTTCATCTACCGCGAGGATTATTATCTCGCCGCCAAACAGCCCGCCGACGATCATCCCGATTTCCCAGCCTGGCAGGAAGAGATGGCGCGCGCCTATGGCCGCGCGGAAGTGATCGTCGCCAAGCAGCGCCATGGTGCGACCGGCAAGGTTCGCCTGAAGTTCGACAGCCGGATCACGAAGTTCAGCGACGCTGTCGACGATTCATATCTGCCGGAAATGCGAGGGTAGCCGCTCGGCAGCTCTGGGGAGGGGGGATGAGGGCGCCGGCCTGGGTCCGGCGCCCTCTTTCTCTTTCCTAAGGCCCGACGTCGCCACTCTGCTGCACGGGCAGCCAGCTCACGCCCTTGACGAGCCCGAGCGCCGCAGCGACGGCATTGTCCCACCCGTAGACGTCAGGCCGGAACTGGACTTTCGAGCCGTCCCAGAACGCCGTGTGGTAGAAGATCCGAACCGGGATCGGCTGTGGCAGCTTCACCCACTTCTCCTGCTTCTGCGACATCGCCTGCTGGAACTTGTCGCCAACGCCTTCCTCGGTCGCGATGGCGTTGGCGAAAGCGACGGCATCCTGGACCCTGATGCAGCCGTGGCTCCTGTGCCGGTCAGGCATCGCGAACAGCGCCTTTGCGGGCGTGTCGTGAAGGTAGATGGCCTGCTTGTCGTCCATGTCGAACTTGACGAGCCCAAGCGAGTTCTTGTCGCCCGGCTGCTGGACGAACTTGCCGTTCTCCATCGCGAAATTGTTTTCCCTGAGCCAGCCCTGGCTCTTCTTCGAGAGCTCGTCGGTCGCGATGGAATCGGGCACCCTCCACTTGGGGTAGGCAACGAGATTGATCATGGGCGCCTGGATCTGCGGGGTCTGCTTGTCGGGTTCGCCGGCAACCACTGCCCGCCGATCGACGTGCTGGCCGTCGCGCCAGTAATCGAGGAAGGTCGCGGCGCTGTTCACATCGATCCGGGTCTTGGGCGGGTTGCGCTCGAGCCAGCGCAGCCGCTCCATCGCGATCGCGCACGCGCGCGCAAGTCCAGCAGGTCCCATGTTCATCGCGGCAAGCGTATTGCCCCCGATGATACCGTCCGTCTTGAGGCCGAAATCGCTCTGGAGCTGCTTGACCGCCGAAACAAGCTGCGGCGAGTAACTGGCCGGAGCTGGAGAGGGCGCCCCTTCACCGGAAGGAGCCCCGAGATAGCCCATCGCCTGGAGCGCCGCCGCGACCGAAGCGACACGATTGTCATGGCTCCCCGGATTGATCGGCTTGCCATCGGGAACGGCCTGGAAGTTCGTCTTCGAGGCGAGGTCGAGATATTTGAGATGCGCCTGGCTTAGCGCCTTATATTCGTCGGTCTGGGGCACGAGCGAGGCGAACCAGCTCGTAAGATCGCCCCTCTGAGCGGCGTCCATGAAGCCTTGGCGAACGTCGCCCGAGGGCCGCGGGATCGTATAGACTTCGGAGACCTTCTTGGGGTCGACATAGCCGTGGGCGAGGGCCTCGGCATATTTGAGTGCCGCCTTTGTGAGATCGGCGTCCTTCTCGCCCTCCTTGAGGAAGAGCTCGGGCTTGAGGCCGTTGGCAGGCGCCGCAGCGATCGCGTCGCGCAGCTGCTTTTCGAGCTTCGAGTTCCATTCCACGTCGTCCTGGGGCGCCGCGGCGTTCGAAGCCGGCTGATTGGAGGAAGTCTCGCCGTTGGAACAGGCGGGCAAGACGGCGGTGCACAGGGCAAGGCCGAGGGCCGTGCCGATCCATTTGTTTTTTGTCACAGGCGCTTGAACGCGATGATCGGGCCAAGCGATCCATTGCCGTTTCAAATCGCTCGTGAGATTGCGGCTTCGAAGGGCATCCTCATCGCTGATGCCCGTCGCCGCCTTTTAATCCTCCTGCATGTTGGGATCCCGAAGGCCTTCCCCGATCGCCGCCCGGGCCCGGTCAGCCTCGCTGCTCGTCACCGGATAGGCGCAATAGTCAGCGGCATAGAAGGCGCTCGGGCGGTGGTTTCCCGATATTCCAATGCCCCCGAACGGCGCATTGGAGGGGGCTCCGTTGGTCGGCTTGTTCCAGTTGATGACTCCAGCGCGGACATTGGCCCAGAACTTGTCGTACATCTCCGGGCTTCCGCCGACGAGGCTCGCGGCAAGTCCGAAGCGCGTATTGTTGGCTTCGTCGATCGCGGCGTCGAAATCCTTGACCCGGATGAGCTGGAGGACGGGCCCGAAAATCTCTTCGTCGGGCCGGTCCCTCGCATCCGTGACATCGATCAGCGCGGGTGTGAGATAGGGCTTCTCGCCGAACGGCCGGTCGAGCCGCCGGATGGGCCTGGCGCCCTTCATCATGAGGTTCAGCCACTGCTCCTGCACCTGGTCGGCGGCGCCATTGTCGATGACCGGGCCCATAAAGGGTTGCGGATCGGCAAAGGGATGATCGACGATGAGCCGGTCCATGAGGTTCGTGATCGCTTCGATCAGTGGTCCTTCCTCGCCATCCTCGACGATGAGCCTTCGAGCTGCCGTGCAGCGCTGGCCGGCACTGAGGTAAGCGGACTGGACCGCGACCACGGCGGCCGCGTCGATGTCCTTGCTGTTCCAGACGACGAGCGGATTGTTGCCTCCGAGTTCGAGCGCGAGAATCTTCTGGGGAGTCTCGGCGAACTGCTTGTGGAGCGCGGAACCCGCGCGCGCCGAGCCGGTGAAAAGGAGGCCATCGATGCCGGGCTGGCCGGCAAGTGCGCGGCCCTCGTCGGGGCCGCCGATCAGCAGTCGGACCACGCCTTCCGGAATGCCCGCCTCGTGGAAGCAGCGGACAAGAAATTCTCCGGTGGCCGGGGTCTTTTCCGACGGCTTGAACACGACCGTGTTGCCCGCGATCAGCGCCGGCACGATGTGGCCGTTGGGGAGGTGCGCCGGAAAATTATAGGGGCCGAGCACGGCAAGGACCCCGTGCGGCTTGTGGCGGACCGCGATTCGGTTGCCGAGCGCGGCTTCCATCTTCCGCGACGGCGTCCGCTCGGCATAGGCGTCGATCGAGATCTGGACCTTGTTGATGACGGCGCCGACCTCGGTCCGTGCTTCCCAGAAGGGCTTTCCGGTCTCGCGCGAGATCAGCTCGGCGAAGTCGTTTTCCTTTGCCCTCACGACGTTCGCAAAGCGCCGCACGGCTTCGATCCGATAGGCATGGGAATGGGCGGCCCAGGCCGGCCAGGCCGAGCGCGCGGCGGCAACTTCGCCCGCAGCGTCGCCGGCCGCTCCCGACCAGACCTCCTCGCCCGTCGCAGGGTTAATGGAAACAACCTTGTTAACCATGGTTGCGCGCTCCACTACCGGCGGCCCTTCGTCAAGTTGCAGGTTCATCTTGCTTGATTGCCTCACCCATGCGGCGAACCGCGTTGATCTTCGTCTCGAAAGGCTTCCAGTCGTCGTGCTCGGCGATCGCCGACCAGATCTCCTCCACTTCCTCGATGTGCATCGAGCAGGGGGCAGGATCGGACCAATAGGGATGTGACCGGGAAAGTTCTCGGCCCTCGAGGAGCTTCGCGAGTTCGCGAAATTCGTTTCGAGGATAAGCTTCATCGCCGGGGTCGCGGCCGCCGCGCCAGTCAAAGAAGACCTGGTCGATCGGCTTTGCCCTGCTTGCCAGTGCCTTGATCAACGCCGCCGCGAGCGCATTGTCGTCTTTTGCGGAAGCGACGCCGAGGCGGGCAAGCATGGCGCCGACGAGCGCCTTCTCGAACCGTACTCCCCAGCCTCCGAGCATCTCGGAGAGTGCCGGGCCATCGGTCACGAGCGACAGGCATCCCGCGAATTGCGCGAGGTCCCAGTGGATCGCTTCGGGTTGCCGGCCGAAGGCGTAGAGCCCGTAATGGTCGAAATAGGCCGCGGTGAAATCAGGGTCCCAGTCGGGCGTGAATCGCCACGGTCCATAATCGAAGCTCTCGCCGGTGATGTTGATATTGTCGCTGTTGAGAACCCCATGGACGAATCCCGCGGCCATGTAGCTCGAAGCGAGCCTCGCCGTCGCCTCGCTGACGAGGTCGAAGAGCCGCAGCGCATTGTCCCGATCGTCGCCGGCAGCGCTCGATCCATAGAGGTTCTCGAGCGAGTAGCGGACCAGCTTGTTGATGTTTTCCACTGCGCCGAAGAAGGCGAGGCGCTGGAACGTCCCGATCCGGATGTGCCCGTGGCTCAGCCTCGTCAGGACCGACGAGCGCGTCGGCGAGGGCTCGTCGCCCCGCTCGAGCTCCTCCCCGGTCTCGAAAAGGGCGAAGCTCTTTGAGCTATTGACGCCAAGGGCTTCGAGCATTTCCGTCGCCAGGACTTCACGAACTCCGCCCTTGAGAGTGAGGCGCCCGTCGGCGCTGCGGCTGTAGGGCGTGCGACCCGAGCCCTTCGTTCCAAGATCGAGGAGTCGGCCGCGATCGTCTTTGAGCTGCGCGAGCGTGAAACCGCGGCCATCCCCGATCTCGGGATTGTAAACCCGGAACTGGTGACCGTGATATCGAAGCGCGAGCGGCTGCTCGAGATTGCCCGGAAGGGGCTCGAAGCGACAGAAGTGCGCCGCCCACTCCTCCACCGCCAGGTCAAGGCCGACCCGCTCGGCCCAGCGGCGATTGAGGAAGCGCGGCGTGCACTGGGGAAACCTTGCTGGCTCGACCGGGTCGTAGAATTCGCTTCCCAGCGAAAGTAGTCGAGGATCGGGCCGGGACATTGCCGCTCAAGTGGCAACTCGCCTTCGCGGTTCCAAGGTCAGGCGACGATCTTCCTCAGTTTCGCGAGCGCATCGGAATCGGGCTCGTCGGACGTGATTGTGCCCGCGAACTTCCCGCTCGAATCGAACAGGAGCACCGACGCGGTATGGGCCATCTCCTGGCCCATTGGAGCATTCGGCATCGGCTGCGCATAGATCCCGAACTGCTTCTTCACGTGATCGATCTGGGCCTGCGACCCGGTAAGGCCGATGATGGGCGAGTTGAACAATTGCGCATATTGGCCGACCTCCTTTGGGCCGTCGTTCGACGGATCGATCGTGATGAAGACGATCCTGAACGCTTCATCGCCGCCCGCTTCCTTGCGAAGCTTGACCATTCGGGAAAGCGTCGTCGGGCAGACGTCGCCGCACCTCGTGAACCCGAAATAGAGGGCATAGGGCTCGCCGCCGAGCTTCGCGCTCGAGAAGGGCTTTCCATCCGAGCCGACGAGAGTGAATGGACCGCCAAAGCCCGATTGGACGGACATGGACCCGTCGCCAGGGGTCGAGGGCTGACGGCTGAGCGCAAATATCGCGATTGCGCCAAGCGCGGCGAGCACAACGACAAGCCACAACAAAAGGCGAACGTTTCTGAGGGTGGATCGAGGGGGAACTTCCTGGGTCACTTGTCTTCCGTTTCGGGCAGTCACAAAGGGGGAATAGAGGAGCAATAGGGCCTTACGAAATCACCTGGAGAATCAAGTCTTGCGTTCATTCCCGATGCGCCTTTTCTTGGCGCTGTTCCTCCTTGCAGCTTCACCCGTAGCCGCTGCAAGGGCTCCGCAACCAAGGCTGATCATCGCCATTTCGGTCGATCAGTTCGCGTCATCCGTCTACGGCCGATACCGCAACGACTATACCGCCGGCCTCAAGAGACTGTCCGAGGGAATCGCCTTTCCCATTGGCTACCAGTCGCATGGCGGTACCGAGACCTGCCCTGGCCATTCGACATTGCTGACCGGCGATCACCCCTCGCACACCGGCATCGTCTCGAATAGCTGGTTCGACCGCAGCCTCGGCGCAAGTGTCTATTGCGTCTCGGTCGCGGGCACCAAGGACCCGTTCGCAAGGGGGCCTCAAAGGCTCAAGGCAACGACTCTCGGCGACTGGCTGAAGGCTCTTCACCCGAAGGCGCGCGTTGTCTCGATCTCCGGCAAGGACCGGGCGGCGATCATGATGGCCGGTCACCATCCCGACCTCGTCGCCTGGTGGATGGACGGCTTTGTCCAGAAAAAGCGTGTCTTCGGCTTCAGGACCTCTTCTTACGCGGGGCCGGCGGGGCCTGACATCCAGGCGCTTTTCAAGGAACAGAACGACCAGATTGCAGCCGAGTGGCGAAAGGCGCCGCCCCAGCTCTGGCCAGCGGATATCCCGGAGCGATGCAAGGCGATGGAAAAAGCGCACCGGTTCGGGGACATCGAGTTCAGCGGGACGGTTCCCCCTTCCGCAGCCGTGAAGGCGCTGGCGCAGCCCGATTTCGCGGAGCGCAGCGATTTCCTCGCCGAGCTCCATGCTTCTCCCCTCTATGACAGCCTCACCCTTGAATTCGCCTCGAAGCTGGCAAAGCGCCTGCGGCTCGGGACGAGGTCGACTCCCGACCTGCTCGCGATCAGCCTGTCGGCGACCGACTATATCGGTCATCACTACGGGAATGGCGGCGCTGAGATGTGCGAGCAGGTCCATGCCCTCGACCAGAGCCTTGGCCGCTTCTTCGACAGGATCGACCGCCTCGGAATTCCCTACATGGTCGTCCTCAGCGCCGACCACGGCTCGATCGATGCCCCGGAACGTCTTCGCGAACAGGGCATAGCGGCAGAACGCATCGATACCTCCAAGTTCGTCCGGCGCCTCAACAAGCACCTGAAAGAGGTGATGAACATCGACTGGGAGCCGATCACCGGCGAGGATGTCGAGGCCCTCTACATCACCTCTCCAGGAGACGCCGCCTTCCTCGCCCGGCTCGAATCCGAGGCAGTCAGCTGGCTTCGCCAGCAGCCTGGCGTTGAAACCGTGCTGACGAGGAGCGAGGTTGCCGCCGCCGTCCCGCCGGCGGGAAAGTCGCCCGCCGACCTTTCGGTTGCCGAGCGCTTCAACGAGAGCTTCGATCCGGAGCGGAGCGGCGACATCTTCGTCGAGTTCAAGAAAGATTCGACTCTTGGCTGGCCGAGGGGATCGAGCACCTATGTCGCGGGGCATGGATCGCCCTGGGATTACGACCGGCAGGTCCCGATCCTTTTCTGGTGGCGAGGTGCCCCGAAGCTGACCTCTTCGGCGCCCGCGGAAACGGTCGACATCGCGCCCACTCTCGCAGCGGTAATCGGAATCGCTCCGCCCCGGGTCGATGGCCATTGCCGGCCCGAGGTCACCTCGTGCAACGCGGCTGAAGCCGCTTTGCCCCGCAAGGGGGAACGGGGACGTTGAACAGCGCTCACGCTCAAAGCATTCGTTCCTGATGGCAAAGGCACGGTCCATTCACGACATCGTCGACCAGCTCTCGGCAATCTATGACGAATCGGTCGGGAACCTCAGGCGAGCGGTCGCAGCTTATGTTCGCGACCGAACTCCGCCGGATTGCGAGGCGAGGGCGCGCGGCGCCTTCGCCTATCCCGAGCTCAGGGTCGACTATGATGGCAAGATGCCTCGGCCGACCGTCACCCGGGCGTTCGCCAGGCTGACCCAGCCCGGAAGCTATGCCAGCAGCATCGCCCGGCCCCGGTTCTTCCGCGATTATCTCGTCGAGCAGCTCGAGCACCTCAGCCGCGACTATGATGCGGTGATCTCGGTCGGCCGCTCGGCCAGCGAGATTCCTTATCCTTATGTCATCGAAGATAGCGGGATCGAGATCGGCGATGTCGGGACAAGCGAGTTGTCGCGTTTCTTCCCGTCGAACGAGCTCATGCATATCGGAGACGAGGTTGCGGACGGCACCTGGATCTCGGCCGACGTTCGCCCGCTCGCGCTGTTCGACGGCCCGCGTACCGATTTCAGCCTCGCGCGCCTCAAACATTATACGGGGACGAGCGCCGAGCACTTCCAGCACTTCGTCCTCTTCACCAATTACGTCCGCTACGTCGACGAGTTCGTTCGAGTGGCGATCGACGAAGTGCGCCGCGAGGGTTCCCGTTTTACCGCCTTCTCGGTCCCTGGCGCCCTCTATGAACGCTCGGACCTTACCGACGCAGAGGCGCAGATCGCGGCTGGCCAATGGCGTCGCCACCAGATGCCAGCCTATCACCTGATGGCCGAAGGCCGAACCGGGATCACGCTCGTCAACATCGGGGTCGGCCCGTCGAACGCGAAGACGATCTGCGATCACGTCGCGGTGCTTCGGCCGGAAGTGTGGCTGATGATCGGCCATTGCGGCGGGCTTCGGCCGAGCCAGAAGATCGGCGACTATGTCCTCGCCCACGCCTATCTTCGCGACGATCACGTCCTCGATGACATGCTTCCGCCCGAGATTCCGCTTCCGGCGATCGCGGAGGTCCAGCAGGCGCTCTTCGACGCCGCCCTCGAGGTGACCGGAGAGGACGAGGACAGCGTGAAGCAGCGCCTTCGGACCGGGACGGTGGTCACGACCGACGACCGCAATTGGGAGCTGCGCTACGCCGCGTCGGCGCTTCGCTTCAACCAGAGCCGCGCGGTCGCGATCGACATGGAATCGGCGACCGTCGCGGCCCAGGGCTATCGCTTCCGAGTGCCCTATGGGACGTTGCTTTGCGTTTCGGACAAGCCGCTCCACGGCGAGCTGAAGCTTCCTGGCCAGGCCAACGCATTCTACGAGCGGGCCATCGGCCAGCACCTAAGGATCGGGATCGCGGCGCTCGGCCTTCTTCAGCTCGAAGGAGAGGGGCTCCACAGCCGCAAGCTCAGGAGCTTCGACGAACCGCCGCTCCGCTAGGCCAAAGAAGGGGCTTCCTAGCGGCTCGTGAGATCGCGGATCCGGCCGAGGCCTGGCACCTTGGGGCTGGTCGCGAGCCACGCCTCGAGTGCATCGAGATCGAGGCCCGCATCGAAGGTGTCGCTGCCCTCTTCGAGGATGGAATAGCCATCGCCGCCGCTCGCGAGGAAATTGTTGACGCTCACTCGATATCGCCCCTTGGGATCGATTGGCTTCCCGTTGAGCCTCATCTCGACGATTCGGCTTCCGGCGGGCTTTGAACGATCGAAGGCGAAGCTGAAGTTCGAAGAGGGAACGAGCGTCGAGGAGCGAAGCTTTCCAGTCCCGTTCTCTTCCGCGAACTGCTGCTCGAGGAGGGCCTTGAGCTGGGCTCCGCTCAGCGTTCGAACGACGAGCGTGTTTCCGAACGGCTCGAGCGTGAAGATGTCGCCGTAAGTGACGCTTCCGTCGGAATGGGGGACGAGGTTCGACCTTACGCCGCCGGTGTTGATGAAGGAGAGGTCGGCGCCGCCGTGGGCGGGACTCCTCGTGGCCGCAAGCTGCGCATCGGCGATGAGGTCGGCGACCGTGGATTCGCCATTGCTGAGCTCCCTCGTCGCCGGCCGGTCGAGATGGCCGACCACGCGCTCGGCTTCCGGCCTTGCCGCCGAGACATAGCGTTCGACGAGCGCTTCGACCTCGGGATCCGGGCTCGATGTGCCGATGACGGGCACATTGACTGCGCGCTCTCCAACGAGGGCGTGAGTCGAGGGATCGAACGAAAGCCTGACGTCGCTGTAAAGGTAGCCGTACCTGCCGGCACTGGTGAGGAGCCGCGTCGCTCCGCCCCGCTCGAGCGTGCAGACATAGGCATTGTGCGTGTGGCCCGAGATCACGATGGTGATCGAAGGGTCCAGCTTATCGAGGATCGGCAGGATATCGCCCGAAAATCCGTTGCAGCCCTGCTCCTCGAAACTGTCCGGGACCTTGCCGCCCTGGTGAATGAGGAGAACGATGGCATCGGCGCCCTCTGCCTTGAGTATGGGAACGAGTGCGTTCGCGGTTTCGGCTTCATCGCTGAAGCGAAGTCCGGCGACACCGGCGGGGCTGACGATCGTCGCGGTTCCTTTGAGGGTTTCGCCGATAAAGCCGATCTTGATCGGTCCTACCTGCCGAACCGCTGTTGCCGGGAAGATCGTCCCGCCATCCGGGCGCAGGACATTGGCGGCAAGATATTGGAAGCGCGCTCCGCCAAATGGCTCGAGCCGGCAGGGGACCCGGCTCGTATTCCTGGAGCATCCGCCTTCCTGCATTCGAAGGAGTTCGGCCGAGCCCTTGTCGAACTCGTGGTTTCCGACCGACGCCAGGTTGAGGCCGATGAGGTTCATGGCGTCGATCGTCGGCTCGTCGAGGAAGTAGGCGGACGCGAGCGGCGATGCCCCGATGAGGTCTCCGGCGGCAACGGTGATGGTTCCTTGCTGGCCCTCTCGTGCCCGTTCGAGCGCGGACGCGAGCTGGGCTGCGCCGCCCACCCGGGCCTTGAGGACTCCCCCGTCAGCGCGGGTGATCGAGACGATGTCGGAGGGCGTTTCGATATTGCCGTGGAAATCGTTGATCGCGAGGATCTGGATCTCGATCGGGTTCGGCGGCCCGGCAAGCGGCGGAGTCGCGCTCGTGCAAGCTCCGAGAAAGAGTGCCGCGAAGACGGCGGAGATCTTGCGGGTCATCGCTCTGGGCGCTTCGGCAGGGCCCGCGGTCTTGCGAAGATATCATTGAGATAGGCCGCGAGCCGAACGCCTGCCTGGCTCAAGCGACGCTCCATCAGCGGCGTGAAGCGATAGACATAGGAATAAGAAAGGGCTGGCAGCGCACCCTCGCCACTCACCTTGGGCATGTCGGCCTCGCCCGGATAGACTTGATCGCGAAGCCTCGCGCTCTCGCTGATCCAGTCGAGCGGGTTGATGTCCCACCATTGGATGAGCTGGCGATCGCTCAAGTGCCGTTCGAGCTTCTGGGCAAGCTCGGTAAAGGACAATTGCTCTTCATCGACGAGCGAAGAATCCCACACGGCGTGGAGATTGGTGGGTTTCCCGAACCAGGTGACCTTCACGTCATTTGCGCCCCTGTCGCAGCACTTCCCGACGTGGAGCGGCTGGTGCAGGTCGCCGACGATATGAACGACGAAGCGGAGCGCGAGCTGCTTTTCTTCGAGGCTTGCCTTCGGGTCCTCCAGGACGGCGCGATAATGATTGAGCGCCTGGAGCGCATCGCCTTCGCTCGGCGCATGATCGTAGCTCGTCCCGTTGAGCGTCACATAATGCCAGGGGCTCGCCGTCTTCTGCCAGAAGGAAGCAGGATCCGAACGCATGTCGTCCGGCCAGGTCGCTGCTTCATCGAGGCTCTCGCCGGGGCCGAAGATTTCCCTGACGTGGGCCCGGGCGAGCCCCGAAAGCTGGGTGTCGGCGATCGCCGCGACGACCCTGTGGCCGGTCTTTCCCCAGGCAAGCGCCGGGGTCGGGATCAATGTCGCGACCGTCATCAGCGCAACAGCCGCTCTCCTGCGCGAGCGAATCGCTACTCTTGTTCTTGGCATGTCTGGCGCATGCCCTGTGGTGGAGCTTAAGGACAAGAGCATGACGGATGAACAATTGGTCGGCCTTGCCGTGAAGGCCGCTTCGAAAGCCTACGCACCTTATTCGAGGTTCAAGGTCGGCTGCGCGGTCGAGTCCATCTCGGGCGAGGTCGTCACCGGCGCCAACATGGAGAATGCCTGCTACCGCCTCGGCATTTGTGCCGAGCAGAGCGCGCTTAGCACAGCCCAGCATGAATTCGGATTGGCGAACGTCGCGAGGATCGCAGTTGCCGCGGGAAGCGGATCGATCGTGTGCACCCCGTGCGGTGGATGCCGGCAGGCGATCCTCGAAGCCGCGCAGCTTGGCGGGCGCGACATCGAGATCCTCTGTTCGAGCGGCGACGGATCACTGGTCGAGCGGATGAGGATCAGCGCGCTCATTCCACGGGGCTTCGGCCCGGCAAATCTCGCCGGAGCGCTCGACCTCTAATAATCGCCGTTGGCTTTTGTCTTCGATCCTCGAGAAGTCCTCCCGGCAAGGACCGCAAGGGTTGGCGCCGAGCGCTCGTTTGCCAATCATTACGATGACAGCGTCAGCCTCGCGGCGGCGCTCGCCCCCCTGCTTTCAGACTAGCTTGATCTCGCGCAGCCGCTCCTGGAGATAGTCATCGGCAGTGATCGGCGGCCATTTCGGTTCTTCGCCTGAAGGAACAGTCCCGGGCAGGGCCTCGATCACAAAGTCCGAGCGAAAGTGCAGGAAGAAGGGCATTGAATAGCGCGCATGGCTCGAGCGTTCGGGTGCCGGGTTGACCACCCTGTGCGAGGTCGAACGGAGCCGCCCGTTGGTGAGCCGCTGAAGCATGTCGCCGATGTTGATGACAAGCTCGCCTGGCCTTGGCGAAACCGGGATCCAGCGTCCATCTCTCGTGAGGAGCTCGAGCCCCGCTTCCTCGGCTCCGAGGAGGAGGGTGATGGCATTGATGTCTTCGTGGGCCCCGGCACGAATATGCTCGCCCGTAGGCTCTGGTTGCGGCGGATAGTGGAGCAGCCGAAGGACCGAATTTCCGTCCTTCACGGCGTCGACGAGATAGCCCTCGGGGATGGCGAGATATCGCTCGATCGCCCTTAGGATCTTCACTCCAACGTCGTCGAACGTTTGATAAAGTTCCTCGAAGGTCTCCCTGAAGCCCTCGACTTCTTCAGGCCAGAGGTTTGGAGGCATGTGGTCCGCGAACCTGTGGCCTTCCGGGAGGTCCCTGCCGACGTGCCAGAATTCCTTGAGATCATGCGCTTTTGCGCCCTTGGCGGTCTCGATCCCGAAGGGTGTGTAGCCGCGGGCTCCGCCGCCGCCTTCAACGAAATAGTTGCGCTTCACTCCCTCGGGGAGGGCGAAGAAGGCCTTGGCCTTGTCGTGCGCCCTTGCGATGAGCTCGTCGGGAATGGCGTGGTCGGCGATGATCGCAAAGCCGTAATCCTTGAAACTCAGCCCGAGCTTCTCGGCAAAGGCATGGCGATCTCTCTCGGCATCTTTGAGGGAAACAGACGCAATCTCGTCGGTGATCGTGGTCATGGAGCTCGCCTTACCCAGGAATCATGAGGCCGGCCAAGGCAGCGCTCATGAGGTTGGCGAGGCTTCCCGCGAGGAGCGCTCGAATCCCGAGCTTTGCGATGACCGGCCTCTGGTTTGGAGCAAGACCACCGGTCACGGCCATCTGGATGGCGATCGAGCTGAAATTCGCAAAGCCGCAGAGCGAGAAGGTCACGATCGCCCGGCTTCGATCGCCAAGCGTCGCTGCGTCCATCTTCCCAAGATCGATGAAGGCGACGAACTCGTTGAGGACGAGCTTGGTGCCGAAGAGGCCGCCGGCGGTCCCGGCCTCGCGCCAGGGAACCCCGATCAGGTACATGACCGGCGCGAAAACATAGCCGACCAGCCGCTGGAAGCTGAGATCCGCGATCCCGAAGAGATTGCCAAGACCGCCCAGAATGCCGTTCGCAAGCGCGACGAGGGCGACGAATGCGAGCACCATGGCTCCGACCGCAACGGCAAGCTTGACGCCGGTCTGCGCACCTTGCGCAGCGGCCATGATGACGTTCGCAGGCTTTACCCCTTCTTCGAATGTCTCGGCGACCTCGACCTTTGAATCCTCGACCCCGTCGGTGTCGGCCGGATCGTCGGGCATGATGATCTTGGCCATGAGGATCCCGCCCGGCGCCGACATGAAGGCGGCGGCGAGGAGGTAGGGGAGATACCGCGCTCCGAGCAGGCTCGCGTAGGCGGCGAGGATCGTTCCCGCGACGCCCGCCATCCCGACGCACATCACGGTGAACAGGCGCGATGGTGGGAGGGCGGCGAGATAGGGCCTG
>DASZYL010000056.1:0-14224 GCA_035545385.1 Sphingomicrobium sp.
CCAGATGGATGGCTCCACCCAATATGAGGTCAAGAAGCCCGGCTTCGTGATCAAATATACGAGCGACAAGAAGAACCGGAACTTCTATTACGACGGGAAGCAGTTCACTGAATATTCGCCGAACCTCGGCTATTATTCGACTGTCCCCGCTCCTCCGACCAATCGCGAAGTCCTCGACACCATCTACGAGCGTTACGGGATTCGCCTTCCGCTCGAGGACCTGTTTCGCTGGAACGACGACAAGAACCAGCAACGGATAGAGAAATTCCGAGCCGCATATAATCTTGGAACCGCGACGCTCGGCGGGGTGAAAACCACGCATTACGCGTTCCGCGAGCCCGACGTCGACTGGGAAGTCTGGATCGACCAGGGAGACAAGCCGCTTCCGCGCAAGCTCTCGATCGTCGATCGCACCGATCCCGCACGCCCCGCCTTCACGACGCGGCTCAACTGGACGGTGAACCCGCCACTCAACAACGCCGACTTCACCTTCGTGCCCGGGGCCGATGCGATGAAGATCCCTATGGCAGAATATAAGGGGTAAGGACGATGGCCGAGCGCAACTGGTTCCGCATCGCGCGCGCTGGCGCGTTTCTCGGGCTCCTCATGTTCGTAGCGACCGACGGTGACACACGGGGCGGTCGCGGCGGCGGCGGCGGTCGCGGCGGCGGTGGCGGCTTCAGCCGTGGCGGCGGCGGTGGCGGCTTCAGCCGATCCGGGGGAATGGGAGGCGGCGTCAGGGGAGGCGCTTCACCCAGCTTCGGCCGTGGCGGCTCTTATTCAGGGGGAGCGGGCGGCCGCGCAACCATGGGCGGCAATTACAGCCGCGGCGGGACCTTCAGTCGTGGCGGATCATACAGCAGGCCAGGCGGCGTCGGTGCCAATCGCCCCTCTTCATTTCCTTCTGCTCGCCCCGGAGGGCCGGGCGTCGCTAGGCCGCCGGCCGGAGGCGCTGGACGTCCGGGAGCAGTTGGCGGTGCCGGACGTCCCGGGGGCGTCGGAGGCGCAGGCGGTGTCGGCAAGCCCGGAGGAGTCGGGGGCGTCGGGGGCGTCGGCGGGGCTGGCCGTCCCGGCAAGCCAGGTGGCGTCGGCGGAGTTGGCGGAGTTGGCGGAGTTGGCGGAGTTGGCGGAGTTGGTGGCGTCGGCGGAGTCGGCGGCGTCGGCGGCGTCGGCGGCGTCGGCGGCGCCGGCGGTGCTCGCCCCGGCCAGCTACCAGCAAGGGGCCAAGGCAACCGGAACAACGTCGGCAATGGCAATCGAGTGAACAACGGCAACATCAACACCGGTGACATCAACATCGATGGTGACTGGGACGGCTGGGGCGGCTGGAACGACTATCCGTGGGGCGCGGGCCTTGCCCTTGGTGCGGCGGCTGCAGTGACTGCGGCGGCGATCGGGTCCACTTATTACGCCCTCCCCACTGGATGCCCGCCCTACCCCTATCACGGCTACACTTATTACAGCTGCGGCGGCGCCTGGTATCAGCCGCAATATCAGGGAGACACGGTGGTTTACGTGACCGTTCCGGATCCGACGGGCGGGCAGAGCACCAGCGTTCAGGTGCAGAACCAATAGCTCGACCTTAAAAGAGGTTCGTCGCGACGGCGCGGGAGTGTTCAGAGCGCCAAATTCGCGGTGGGACTCCGAATTCCGTCGCGAACCAGCGGCTGAACGAGCTTGAGCTGAAGAACCCAAGCATCGCTCCCACCCATGTGATCGAATTTGCCCGATTGCTGAGGTGCTGAACGACGAGGTGCCTTCGAACTTCGTTCAGCAGATCACCGAACTGCCGTCCTTCCGCGGCAAGCGCGCGCTGCAAGCTGCGTGGGCTCTTGCCGAGATGAGCTGCGACATTTGCAAGGCTCGCGCGGCCGACCGGCAGCAGCAAGCTGATGATCCGTTTCACGCTCTCGCATACCGGCGCCGTTTCCGGGGCGAATGGGACGAGCTTCAACAGGCGCCGTGCATGGGCCGCCATGTCGCAGTCCGCCCACGGCCAGCCCTCCATCGGGCCAATCGGACAGATGAAGCCGTTGAACGCGCTTCCGAACTCGACCGACGATCCGAAAAAGCGCCTGTGCGGCCCCCGGTCCCGGGGCGCTGAACGAGTCAGATGAACGGCAAAAGGCCGCCAGCGAAGCCGCGAGGCTCCGGTCAGCGCAACGTGGGCGACTCCGATGGCCAGGTCGGCGGCCTGGGGAGTTGCGAACTTCGCCATCAATTCCACCCGAAGCACGTGCTCGCCGCGCGCTTCCTCGATGCCGAGGATGACGATGTCATTAAGATGCCGACGGTATTCGGTGAGGGCTTCGACGACTTCGCGGACACCGCCGAGATGTTCAAGAAGGAGAGCAACCGGACCGAGGCTTGCGAAACTACGGCATTCCGCCATCGCGAGCCCGAAGGTTTCGGATCCCGACGCCAGCGCCGAATCCTCGAGGAGTTTGCACACAGACCGTGCCGAAATGCGGTTTTCCGGATCCGTGATGGTGGCAGGAGAAATGCCGGCGGCTCGAAGCATCTCGTAAGGATCGAGCCCGACGAGCGTCGAGACTTCGGGATAGCCAGTCAAAGTGACTGCGCGAACGTCCGGCACCGTTGTAAGAGCGCCCATGGCGCTCCTTTTGCCGCTCCGCGCTATTGTCTTGCATCCGCATCAATACCGAGTGGGGCGATGCCTCGCGCGCGTTTCGCAAAATTCCCGGCGCGATCGGCAAAGCGACGACGAACAGCCGCTAGTAATTCGCGCGGGGTCGACCCGCGCACCCCTGGGTGGGTTGGCCATTGGGAAAAGGAATTGCCTTCCCGGGTAGGAAGGCCCGCTCACGTTTGCCCACGCGGGTGGGCCTTTCCTCGGCGGCGGACGGGAAGGGGGAGGCCGCCCGCCGCCGAAAGGGATGGTTTCAAGGGTTGAGGTGCGCGGCACTCTGAACGACGCGCACGGTCACCCGGCGCGAATTGGCATGGGCCTTTTCGTCCGCAGACATTGCCGCGTGATAATATTCCTCACCCATTGCGGAGGCCGCGAGTACCCGGCCCGGCTGCAGGTGACCGCTCTGCTTGAGATAGTTGATCACCGCCTGCGCGCGTCGATTGCTCAGTCGCTCGTTGGCCTTGGCGGAACCGCGCGGATCGGCATAGCCGAGCACCGAAATCGCATATCCCTTGTGCTTGGGCGCTTCGCGCGCGACCTCGCTCAGGAGCTGCTTTCCTTCCGCCGAGATGACCGCGCTCCCAGTCTTGAAGAATATGTTCTTCTCGGAGAGTACGTTCCACTCACCCATCTTCGAATAGGCATTGCGAAGTTCAGCCTCGCGTCGTGCGGTTTCCTCGACACCGGCATTGACCTGCGCCGCGACCTTATAGTCCTTGGCCTTGTAGTCGATCTCGTGGGCGACGACCTGCCCGCCGGCGCCTGGCATGTAATCGATCACGATCGGCAGGCCCGGGATCAGCGATGCCAGAGGAACCGTTTGTTTCTGCCCTCCAAGGGCCCCTGAAATCGACCGCACGCGCACGTTCGGCGTATATGAGACCGTCTGGTTGCCCGACGGGGTCTTCACAGTCAGCTTGCCATGCTGGTGGGTAACGATAATCCCTTCCATCCGCTGCTCTTGTGCGCTTGCCGGTGCGGCGCAGATCGCCGCGGCGGCGGCAGCGGCGATGAAGAATGTCCTGGTCATCACTTGCCTCCCATTATTGGGTCGGCACGTGTCTAGGCCGCGCAGACCCGCCCGGAATCGGTGAAAACCCGTAAAAAGGCTCCGTAACGAAACCGCCTCGCGATCGCCGGGGTCGGCAAGGTCCAGTCGCGTTCGCGCTTGGATCACTCAAGGGATCGCCGCGCCTCGAGCTTTCCGGCGTCTCGGTGATTACCCGGATGGGCGGCAGGAACTCGGCGGTGCACCCGTTGGCGTGATGGGCGACTGGCTTTCGCGGGTTCCGATCTGGCAGCTTGGGCTGGCGCTGTTCCTGGTCAGCGTCGCAGCATTGATTGCGGGTGCCCGAGCGAGCGGCTGGATTGCCGGGAAGTCGAATGGCCTCGGTCAGCTGACGGAAGCCCAGGAGGGCTATGTCGTCACCACCGTCTATACTCTCCTTGGACTTCTTGTCGGCTTCACCTTCAGCATCGCCATCGATCGCTACCAGAGCCGGCGCGATCTCGTGGTCCGCGACGCGGCCGCGATCGAACAGCTCTATCTCCAGACGCAGCTTCTCGGCGAACCGCACAGGTCGCGCGTCAGCGACCTTCTCGCTCGCTATGCAGCCAACCATGTCGAGCTCGCCCGGGCGACGCATGACGATGCCGAGGCAGGCAAGCTCATCGCCGAGGACGACGTCCTCAGGCGTGATCTCTGGACCGCGACGGTTCCCGCATTCCAGAGCATAGCGGGGACCGATTTTTCGAGCCTGTTCGTACAGTCGGTGAACGAGGTCCTCACGACCGACGCTGCGCGAAAGGCTGCGCGACGATCGGAGATCCCCCGCGCCATCATTGTTCTTCTCATTCTCTATTCAATCGTCGCCGCTGCACTTCTGGGTGCTGTGATGCGGACTCGAAGAGGGCAGATCATCGGCGTGATCGTCATCGCGCTTTCCGTGACGGTGCTGACGCTGATCACCGACATCAATCGCCCGGTCGAAGGAACGATCCACGAATCGCAGGAGCCGATGGAACGGATGATCTCAAGGCTGAAAGCCAATCCTCCTGCGACCTACCAGCGGCTTGCGGAGAGCCCGCAGCCTCAGTGAGGCTGAAAGAGGTAAACCAGCGTCGCCCTGCTGTAGGTATCGAGCTTGCGTCGATTTGAGGGCGGCCTGGTTTCCAATTCTCCGACGAGCGACAGGCGCAGCGCAAAACCCCCGTAGATGTCGGTCGTCAACGAGGTCGTTGAAAGATAGCTGTCGTTGCCGCTGCCGACGGCGCTGCTGAGATCTTCGGCAAACCTCAGCGTATCCGTAATTTGCAAGGCAAAGGTCGTTCGGGCGTAGAGGCCGAACTGGCTGTCGTTGGGGTCATCGAGGGAGCGCGTCTCGCGAAGCCCGGGCCCGGCCATCACGTCCCACTTCACGCGATCGTTGTTCACGATCTGATATCCGGCACCGAAGAACTGGCCAAATCGCCGCGAGAAACCGGCGAACGGGTCTCGTTCATACCTCAGGCCCGCCGAGCCGAACCATTTCGTCCCCGCAAAGTTGCGCCGGAGGAAATAGGCGGCGGCGATCCGCTCCGATGTCCTTTCGCCGCTTTCGGTTTTCACATCTGCGAGCACGTCGAGCGAGTGCACCCATCTCTTGCCCTCCCGCCGCAAGGCTGCAGTGCCGCTTACCCCCCACTCCTTCGTGTTGCCCGATGAATAATAGGCGCCCGCCGCGACTTCGCCCCGCAGCCCTTCGACGAGCCCCATCTCTTCGACCTTCACCTTCCTTTGCTCGTCGATCTGCCTCACCAGGCGGTCGATCTCGTCGCTTGAATCCGGGTAGGTGCGCTTGAGGACATTGACGAGAGTCTGCCGCTCCTTGGGATAGGCCTCGGTGAGGATCGCCCGGGCCTCGAGCGGAAGGCTCGCGGGCGCAGCGCCGCTCACCGGTGGCGAAGCCGCGACTGCAAGAATCGCAAACGTGGCTAGCGCTCGATGAGTGACCATGCCTTCAGGGTCGCCGCAAGAACCAGCGAAGACCATCGGGATTACCCTGACGAGCGGTGGTCCCTGCCGGTGGCTAGGCTTCAACCGCTTCCATGAGGCTCGGCCCTTCGGCGTGCCAGCGTGACAGAATCCGCGCGAAAGCTGCTGAAACCACGACGCTCACGAGAAGGAAGAGAACGAGTGCCGCGAGAATTCGTGGGTCATTGGAATGAAACTGGGCAATCCCCGCCGCCAACCCCGGGTGCCTGGTCGCCGCCGCCTCCCCGAGCGCTTTGCGCGTCGCGAGGTCCCGGCCGCCGACCAGGAAACCGGCGACCAGCCCGCTGACGACAGTCGCAGCGATGACGGCGAGGGTTCCATCCCCGACCAGGCCCGCGAATGTGGAGGCGAACCGAACGAGGATGAGAAGGGCGATCGGGACGATCAGCACGAACGCCAAGATCCGTGCGTAGCGAGCCGAACGATTTGCGAAATTCTCCGCCAACTCATGAATCGCGATGCCGATCGCGAGCGGCAGCAGCACGGTTGCCATGACAAAGCGCGCGACGAAACCGACGGGAATGACGACTTCCTTTGATGCGATGGGACTGAGGATCGCCGCCGTAAGCGGAACGACGACAACCGCTGCGAGCATCAGCGCGACATAAGTCCCGATGACATAGGATCGAGCGCCTCCCGCTTTTTGCATCTTCAGGGGGGCGAAGGGCGCGAGCGGTGACACCGCCATCATGACGAGTCCCGCCCTCGTCCACGGAGCGACCGGCAAAAGCAGGCAGAGACCGACGGTCACTGCCGGAACCACCACATTCACTGCAAGCAGTGCACGCAGGAAGAGCGCTGGCCGACGCAGGACGTAGAGAGCATCGCCGAGCCGGCTTTGAAGTCCGACCGACAGGACGAGGACGAAGAGGCTCGCCTCGAGCGCATAGGAAATGACCAGTTTCAGAGTCACGCCAGGATCGCTCCAACGAACCTGATGCCTCTTCCGGGCGCCTCTTCGTGAAGACTGCTCGCGATAGTCGGTCCCCACCCACGGCGTCGCGAAGTGGAGGGGCTCTTCCAATTCGAGGGCGAACTTTTCCTCACCACGGCCTTGCGGGAGATCGTCTTTTTGAGGGACATCGAACTCTGAGCGACGCGCATTCGGATTTCCCCGTGCGGGTTCCTCGCGCAGGTAGGGCTCAGCCTCGATCATCGGAATCCAGACAAACCCTTAGCGGGTAACTTTGGGCTGTCTGGCAAGAACAGCTGTAGCTGCGTATATTGGAAATTGCTCGGCAGATCGGGGGAATGCCTGGAGACGACCGACCTTCATGTTCCGATCCCCATGCCTCCTCGACTGCGGCACTTCGGCCGAATTGGGGCGTCGGCAAGAGCCATCCTTCGAATTTTCCTGTGCAGCACTGTCGCGACTTCATTCGCTCAGAGCGTTCACTGCAAGCCGCTCCCGACCGCCGACAGCTCAGAGCCGATCGTCGTCACTGCCCAGCGCTGGCCGGAGCAGGCCAAGGATGTTCCCATCTCCCTTACCGTGAAGACGGGCGAGACCCTCGAGCGGATGCTGGCGACCGATGCCCCCAGTCTCGGAAAGCTTGTCCCGAGCCTCGTCATGACAAGGACTGGCGCGTTCACTCAGCCCTATATCCGCGGCGTCGGCAAACGCTCGACACTCGGCATAGAAAACAGCGTGGCGACCTATGTCGACGGGGTCTATCTCGCCTCCCCGATCAGCGCTCTCCTCGATCTTCGCGGCATCGAGCGCGTGGAAATATTGAACGGACCGCAGGGCACCTTGTTCGGCCGCAATGCGACCGGCGGAGTGATCCAGGTCATTACCCGCGAGCCGATGTCTCATCCGTCAGGGGAGTTTGAGCTCGGTGGGGGCGAGTACGGGTTCCTGCGCGGTGACACCTACGTCACCGGAGGAAGCGACCGCCTCGCGGCCGATCTTTCGCTCAGCCTCTCGAGGAACGGGGGATACGGAAGAAACATATTCACCGGGAAGACCGACCAGGGCGAGGTCCGACACAGCCTCGTCGGCCGCACCAAATGGGTTTGGAGGCCGAGTTCATCGCTTAAGGTCACTCTTGCGGGCGACTACCAGGACATCGACCAGGACTTTTCCTATCGTCCGGTGCCCGGGTTCGTGCCGATCGGCGAGCCGCAATCGCATGGTTTTCGCAACGGCGACCAGGATGCGTCCAGCCGCTACAAGTTCCATTATGGGGGCGCTTCCCTCAAAGTGGAGGCTGAAGTCGGGGGCTTGGATTTCATGGGCCTCACCGCAAGGCGTCGAATGCACGCCGACTACGGGGCTGACCTCGACCTTGGCCCGGAGCCTCTGCTCTCGACAACCCCGACCGCCTGGCAGGATCAGTTCAGCCAGGAATTTCAGCTCCGAGGGGCCCTGTCGAAAGTGCAATGGCTCGCGGGCCTCTATTTCATTCACATCAAGGAGCGGTACGATCCCAGCGATCTCATCTATGGCGGCAGCTATTCGCAGCAGATTGGCGGGCGCATCCTCCAGTCGCTTTGGGCGACTGGAAACGCGACGTCCTACGCAGCTTATGGCCAGGTAAAATTTCCGGTCATGGAAGCGACTGCCCTGACTGCCGGGCTTCGCTACACGAAGGAGCGAAGGTCGGTGCGCGCAACCGGCGAGCGGCGGTTCGATAATCCACCGTTCGTACGACCGTTCCCTGGCCTTCCGCTCCCCACCGAGGATCCACTGCGTGAAAGTGTCTCGGCGGGCGAACTGACAGGGCGGGTGTCGCTCGAGCGTCATTTCACGGACGCGGTGATGGCATATGTCTCGGCACGCCGCGGATTCCAGAGCGGCGGCTGGAACCTCCAGACCCCGCAAACACCGCCGTTTCGCCCCGAGACGATCAACGACCTCGAGGCCGGGCTGAAATATGCGAGCTCATCCCAGCTCGTCAGCGCGGACTTAAACTTTTCGTTTTCACGCTACTCCGACCTCCAGGTGACGGCAGTCACCCCGATCGGATTGGTGACGACAAATGCGACCTCGGCCACCATCCGCGGCGCGGAGATCCAGTTGCTCGTGCGACCCGATTCAAAAAGCGACATCACCGTTGGAATGCAGCTGCTCGACGCGCGCTTCGACAGGTTCCCAAACGCGGCCTGCGTCGACTTCAGTCGGAATGCGCCGATGCCCTATGCGCCGATCACATGCGACGCATCGCACAATCGATTGCCGTTCGCCCCACGGTTCAAGTTCGATCTTGGAGGAGATCGCCGCTTCGGTCTCGGCAGGCTCGGAGCCATGATCCTGAGCGGCAACCTTGCGTACAATTCGGGCTATTTCTCCGAGCCCGACAACGTTCTTCGGCAGGACGCGTTCGCGACCATCGACGCATCCGCGGAATGGCTTCCAAACTGGCGCGGGCCATCCGTTCAGCTGTGGGTGCTCAATCTTACTGACGCGCATTATTTCAACAGCCTGACGACCTTCGCAACTGTCGGCGCGCTTCAGGTTCCGGCGGCGCCGCGGCGCTTCGGGGCGACGCTCAAATATGCATTTTAGTCCCGCACGACCTCACGTCCTCGGGATTTTTCCTGATGCAGTTTCGCGCGCACCGCGCTAGCACTGCCGACAGCCGGTCAAATTCAATTTCACTCCGGGGAGCATTTCCGAAGGGGGAAAGTGTGCCCGAGATTGGCGTTGGAATTTTCGACACTCCGCCGGATCGAAAAGAGATCCGTTTGAGCTTCGTCGTTGTCGGACTGCTGCTCATCGCCTTTTGCGTCACCGTGCCTTTCAGCGACGTTCAATTGAAAGAACTCCCCGCGTTCGTTCCGACGATCGATGCAGTGATGTTCGTCGGAGACCTGATCGCGGCCACCTTGCTTTACGCGCAAGGGACGCTCTTCCGGTCACGGGCGCTCCTCGTCCTCGCCACGGCCTATCTCGTCTCGGCACTGCTGCTCGTTCCCCACGCACTGACGTTCCCCGGCTCCTTTTCGCCGACGGGCTTACTGGGCGCCGGGATCAACACGACGGCGTGGATCGCAACGTTCCAGAGAATGACCTTCCCGGTCGGGATCATCCTTTATGTCCTGCTGCGGCAGTCCGAGACTCCGCCACGAATAGATCGCCAAGGAGTCCCGACCGGGATCGCCGGCTGGGTGCTGCTTGCGATCTTCTTCGCCGGGTCGATCACGCTGCTGGCGACGGTTCGGCACGACCTCTTGCCGCCCTTCTACGTCAACGAGAACACGCTCATCTACTCTTACGCCTTCACCTACCAGTTCGTCTCGTTTGCCCTCCTTCTGGGAGCAACGGCGATGCTGTTTCGGCAACGCAGTTCGGTGCTCGACCTGTGGTTGCTCGTCGCACTCGCGGGCTGGCTGATCCAGTCGGCGCTGATCATGACGCTCCACAGCCGGTTCACGATTGGCTATTACGGCCTCTACCTGATCCTTCTCGCTTCACACCTCGTCGTCTTGATCGCGCTGATCACAGAATCCCATCGACTCTATGCTCGCCTCGCTGTGTCGACGGCCGCTCGAAATATGGAACGTGACGCCCGGCTGATGTCGATGGACGCCGTGGCCGCCACCATCTCTCATGAAGTCGGGCAGGCGCTCGCTGCAATCTCCCTCAATGCGTCGGTCGGCATCCATTCTCTTGAGGAAGGGCAGCCGAAGATTGCGAAAGCCGAAGCCGCGTTCCGCGCGATCGCCGAATCCACACAGCGAAGCTTCGATCTCATCAAGAGTATCCGGGCGGGGTTCGCCAAGAAGCCTCAGTGGGGAACCGAGTTCAACCTCAACGACATGATCCGTGAGACAGCCGCGCTGCTCGAGAGAGAGCTTGCGAGCGCAGGCATCTCGCTGCACCTCCTGCTCGACGACAGCATGCCGGCCCTGACGGCCAATCGCATCGAATTGCAACAGGTTCTCGTCAATCTCATCAAGAATGCCATAGAATCGCCCGCCCGGACGGGCGATCGACCACGAAGCATGGCGATCGCCTCACACGAGCTCGACGAGGACATATTGCTCCAGTTGAGCGATGACGGAATCGGCGTCCCTCCCGAGGAGGTGCCACACATGTTCGATGCGCTTCCAAACGCCAAGAGTGCCCGAGTGGGCGTCGGCCTCGCGCTCTGCAAGGCGATCGTCGAAGAGCATGGGGGACGCATCTGGGCGTCTCGGGGCGACAGGCGCGGCGTGATCTTTCATGTGCGGATCCCGCGGACCAGCCCATCTCTCCCGCGCCATCTGCTCGCTTCCAACGACTAAGCAACTCCTGAGGCGGCGGCGCTTACTCCAGTTCAGTCGATTCCAAGCTCTCGGATTTGCCTGCGAATTTCCTGTATCGTTTCCAGGCATTCGCGGACCAGCGGCTCGGCGCCAGGATGGTTGAGTTCGTTCAATCGGCGCAGCTGCAGCTGCAGAACGACGAGAAGCTGCGAGGTCGAGTCATGCAGCTCGCGCGAGATGCGACGCCGCTCCTCGGCTCTGGTGAGGCTTTCCTCGGCCGTTTCCGTAAGCTTCCGCTCGTCGCCACCATCGACCTTGGACAAAAATTTTCCCCGCCAGATTCCGGCGCTGCGAGCATAAACAATGAACCAAGACTAATCCAGATTATCATGCATCATACCGATTGCTCGATTCTCGATCGGGACTATAGATCGACAGGCAAGAGGCAGCATTGCGGTCGGGGGGTTCGCCTATCGCTGAACCGCGAGACGCTTCGGGCGAAATTCGTGGGAGACTTGCATGCCTTTCTCGGTGGGCCTGCAACAGTCGCTGTTCGTTCGCGATTGCCAGGCCGTGCACGAAATCTCGCGCGGGGACAGCCTGGAGGAGGTCCTTGGCAGACACCTGCTGGCGGTCGAAGCCATGGCCGAAACCGAGATCATCACCTCGATCCTTCTGCTGAGTTCCGACGGGAAACGCCTCTCTCACTGCGCCGGGCCGAACCTTCCCAAGTCTTATCGCGACGCCATCGACGGGTCAGAAATCGGCCCACGCGCCGGCTCGTGCGGGACCGCCGCCTTCTTCGCGCGGTCGGTCTATGTGGAGGACATCGCAACGGACCCTCTTTGGGCGGACTATCGCGAGCTTGCCCTCGGACACGGCCTTCGGTCCTGCTGGTCGACGCCGATCCGCGGGCCGCACGGCTCACTTGTCGGCACGTTCGCCATCTATCATCGATCTTCCGGACGACCGACGAACGATGAGCTCGAAGCCATCGAGTTGATAACGGGCCGTGTCGCCCGCGCGATCACGCGCGCCGCTACCGAGGGCTCGCTCGAGACATTTCGCAAGGGGTCGGCGCCAAGGTTGATTGTCGACAACGCGCGAAACCAGGAGGACAACTCGATCAATTTCCTCCTGATCAGGGCCGCGAGGCTCGAAAGAATCGCTGACGAGATACAGGAGCAATCCACCTTCACCACCGAGGCCATGGAGGCTGTTCTCCGGGACTCGAGAAAGCTGGCCAAGGCCATTCGGAAGCTCGTTTCGCTGATCTGACAGGGCAGGTCCTGGCCCACGAACGCGGGGGGTGGGGCCGCCCGCGAACTAGGCTGCCGGCCTCGTCAGCCGCCGCACGCGTGGCGGTTCGACGGCCGGGTCCTGCTCGACGTTTGCAGCGGGCCCCGGCTCATGAATCGTCATCAGCGAACTCATCAGGCTTTCATCCGCGCTCGAGCAGACTCCAAGGACGGTTGCCTCGGCGCAGCCTTCGGCGGCGACATAGGCGTGGCCCATGTTGGAATCGATATAGATCCCCTCGCCTTCATGGAGCTCGACCGGATCATAGAATTCGGTGTGGACGATGATGCTGCCTTCAAGGACGTGGATATATTCCTCGCCCGAGTGGCGCACGAGGTCACCGAACTCGCCGAGTGACTTCGCCCGAATCCGAGTGATGATCGGGATCATCCGCTTCCGGCGAAGCTCGGTGCACAGATAATAATAATCATAATTGGGCGTGGTGACCCGAACCGCGTCGTCCTGTCGGCCAATGCTCCGCCGAGCGGTCACCCCCTCCTCGACCGGCTCGCTCTCGGCGAACAGCTCGGACATGCGGATGTTCAGCTTCTGGCTCAATTGGAGCAGCTTGTCATAGGTGAGCGTCAGCCGGTCGTGCTCGACTTTCGAGAGTGTCGAGACCGGAATCCCGCTTCGTTCGCTCATTTCCTTGAGCGTCCAGCCGCGATGGCTCCTGAGGTCGCGCAAGATGCGCCCAAGCGTCGGATGTTCACTCATCCGGGTCGCCCCCGTAACGGATTTGACAATTTTTTCCAATCAGGCTCTTTATGTCTCGATCAGGCATGTTCAGGCATCATAAGGCGAGTTTGACCCGTTGGGCAACTCGTTGTGGAGAGGGGAAAAATCAAGATGCGCAAGGCAGCGGCCTTTCTCGCGGCGATTCTCGGCATAGGAACCCTGTCTGTCGCGGTGGCGCAGACAACTCAACCGTCGCTCGTTCCGACGCCGCGCATCCAGGCCGCGCCGGCACCGATCCCGCCGCAAACTCCTCCCGCGGAGGGTGCGGCCCCGCTCACCGCCGATGACGTCAACGCCTGGCTCGACGGCTTCATTCCCATCTCGATCGCACGAGCCGACATCCCCGGCGCAGTCGTCGTGGTCGTCAAGGACGGCCAGGTCCTGACCGAGCGCGGCTACGGCTATTCGAACGTCGACAAGAAGACGAAGGTCGATCCCAAGACCACGCTTTTCCGGCCGGGCTCGATCTCCAAGCTCTTCACCTGGACCGCGCTCATGCAGCAGGTCGAACAGGGCAAGGTCGACCTCAACTCCGACGTCAACAAATATATCGATTTCAAGATCCCGCCATATAAGGGCAAGCCAGTCACCGTCCTCAACCTCATGACCCACACCCCGGGCTTCGAGGAGCAGGTGAAGGACCTCATCACACTCGGCGAGAAAACGCAGGTCCCCTATGACACGCTTCTGAAACGCTGGGTCCCGACGCGGATCTACGCGCCCGGCACCATACCCGCCTATTCGAACTATGGGGCGAGCCTTGCCGGCTACATCGTGCAGCGCACCTCGGGCGAACCCTTCGATGCCTATCTCGAACACCACATCTTCAATCCGCTCGGAATGCAGCATTCGACATTCCGGCAGCCGCTTCCGGCGAACCTCAAGCCGCTCATGTCCGAAGGCTATGTGTCGGGCAAGGACAAGCCCTATGGCTTCGAGTTCGTGAATTCCTCGCCAGCCGGGGCGCTGTCAGCGACCGGCGACGACATGGCGAAGTTCATGATCGCTCACCTTCAGAACGGCCAGTACAATGGCCAGAGCATCCTTCAGCCCCAGACCGCGCAATTGATGCACTCGCGTGCGAACTCGCCCTTCCCGGCCGGCGATGGCATGGCCCACGGCTTCTACGAGACGAACATCAACGGACTTCACGTCATCGCGCACGGCGGCGACACCGTCGCATTCCACAGCGACCTTCACCTCTTCCTCGACAAGGGCGTCGGCATTTTCGTCTCCTTCAACAGCGCCGGTAAGGAAGGCGCTGCCCAGCCCCTTCGCGACGCGCTCTTTTCGAACTTCGCCGACCGCTA
>DASZYL010000057.1:0-12701 GCA_035545385.1 Sphingomicrobium sp.
CGATTTGATGGAGGGCGTCAACCACGAGGCGATTGGCCTCGCCGGCCATCTCGATCTCGGCCGGCTGATCGTCCTTTGGGACGACAACAACATCACCATCGACGGATCGACCGAGCTTTCGCGCAACGAAGACGTGCTCGAGCGCTACGACGCGGCGAGGTGGCATACGTGCGAATGCGATGGCCTTGATGCCGACGACGTCGATCGGGCGATCAAGGAGGCGCTCGCCGACCCGCGTCCTAGCCTCATCCGGTGCAGGACGATCATCGGCTTTGGCGCACCGCACAAGCAAGGCACCGCCGCGACTCACGGCTCGCCGCTTGGCAAGGAGGAAGTCGAGGCGGCGCGCAGGGAGCTCGGCCTCGAGGACAAGGATTTCTTCGTGCCCGACGACGTGCTCACCGCCTGGCGCACTTTTGGAAAGCGTGGCTCGATCGATCATGCCCAGTGGAAGGACCGCCTCGACCAGAGCCCGCGCAAGGACGAGTTCCTCGCACGCCTCAACGGCAAGGTGAGCGATTCCTGGCTTCAGCCCTATATCGAGAAGCTTCTTTCCGACCTGAAGCCCGTGGCGACTCGCAAGGCCTCGGAAATGGCCCTCGAGGTGATCAACACGGCAATCCCCTCGACCATCGGGGGTTCGGCCGACCTCACGGGATCGAACAACACGAAGACCAAGGCGCTCGAGCCGCTCACCGCCGAGAATTACGCCGGGCGCTACATCTATTACGGGATCCGCGAGTTCGGAATGGCCGCGGCGATGAACGGTCTTGCGCTCCACGGCGGGGTCATTCCCTACGGCGGAACCTTCCTCGTCTTCACCGACTATGCCCGGCCGGCGATCCGTCTCTCGGCGCTCCAGAATGCGCGTGTCATCTACGTGATGACGCACGACAGTATCGGGCTTGGCGAGGACGGGCCCACCCACCAGCCGATCGAGCATCTCCAGAGCCTTCGGGCAATGCCGCAGCTCGAGGTCTACAGGCCCGCGGACGCGGTCGAGACCGCGGAATGCTGGGCGCTCGCGCTGGAGAGCGATGGCCCCTCGATCCTCGCGCTCACTCGCCAGAATGTTCGTCCAGTCCGAACGAAAGCGTCGTCGCAGAACCTCTGTTCGCTTGGCGGCTATCGGCTGAAAGCCGCTGAAAACCCACGTAAAGTCATTTTCATCGCGACGGGGTCCGAGGTCGAAATCGCGCTTGATTGCGCAAGCCTGCTTGAAGCCCGGGGCATTGGTTCCGATGTGGTCTCCATGCCCTGCACCGAGAGGTTCGACGTCCAGTCTCGCGAATATCGCGAGGACATCCTTCCAGACGTCAGCAATCGCGAGATTCTTCGTGTTTCCATCGAAGCTGGAACGACCTTCGGCTGGGAGCGGTACACGGGCCTGCACGGACTGAGGATCGGCATCGACCGGTTCGGCGTCTCGGCGCCCGCGAAGGACGCCTACGCCTACTTCGGCCTCACCGCCGAAAAGATCTCAGAGCGCGTCGTCGACTTCATGAAACAAAGAGGAATCCAATGACGAGAGTTGCAATCAATGGCTTTGGCCGGATCGGTCGACTGGTCGCGCGCGCCATTCTCGAGCGTCCCGATTGTGGGCTCGAACTGGTCAGCGTCAACGATCTCGCCGACGCGAAGGCCAACGCCTGGCTGTTCAAGCATGACAGCGTTCACGGCAAGTTCCCGGGCGAGGTGACGACCGACGGCAATGACATCATCGTCGACGGCAAGCGGATCCACGTCACCGCCGAGAAGGATCCGGCGAAGCTCCCGCACGCCGCCAATGGCGTCGATATCGCTCTCGAATGCACGGGTTTCTTCACTGACCGCGAAGGCGGCGAGAAGCATATCGCGGCGGGCGCAAAGAGGGTTCTCATCTCCGCTCCGGCGAAGGGCGCCGATCTCACGGTCGTCTATGGGGTGAACGAGGACAAGCTCTCGGCCGAGCACAGGATCGTCTCGAACGCTTCGTGCACGACCAACTGCCTGGCACCGGTCGCCAAGGTTCTGAACGATGCTCTCGGCATCGAGCGCGGCCTGATGACGACCGTTCACGCCTATACGAACGACCAGAAGATCCTCGACCAGATCCACAAGGACCTGCGCCGCGCCCGTGCAGCGGCCATGTCGATCATCCCGACGACGACCGGCGCCGCCCGGGCGGTGGGAGAGGTGCTTCCTGAGCTCAAGGGGAAGCTTGACGGCTCGGCGATCCGAGTCCCGGTGCCGGACGTCAGCCTCGTCGATCTCACCTTCACGCCCAAGCGCGACACGACGCGCGACGAAGTGAACCAGATCCTCAAGGCCGCATCCGAGACCGACCGGCTGAAGGGCATCCTCGATTATACCGACGAGCCCCTCGTCTCGATCGATCTCATGCACACTTCGGCAAGCTCGACGATCGACAGCCTCGAGACGGCGGTGCTCGAGGGCAAGCTGGTGCGGGTCGTCAGCTGGTACGACAATGAATGGGGCTTTTCGAACCGCATGGTCGATACCGCTGCAGCGATGGGCAAGCTCGGCTGACGTGAGCGCGTTCAAGACCCTCGATGACCTTCCTGAGGATCTGACCGGCAAGAAAGTGCTGGTTCGAGTCGACCTCAACGTGCCGATGGATGGCGCGAAAGTCACCGATGACACGCGGTTGCGAGCGATGCTTCCGACCATCCTCGAGCTGAGTGACCGAGGCGCGATCGTTCTTCTCCTGTCGCATTTCGGACGGCCGAAGGGCGAGAAACGGCCCGACATGTCGACCGCTCAGCTGGTGCTTCCAATTCACCGCCTGACGGGCCGGTCGGTGCGCTTCATCGAGGATTGCGTGGGGCCCGAGGCCGAGCGCGCGATTGCGACGATGCTTCCGGGCAACATCGGAGTCCTCGAAAACACGCGCTTCCACCCGGGAGAGGAAAAGAACGACCCCGAATTTGCGAGGGCGATGGCTGCGCTCGGTGATTATTATGTCAATGATTCCTTCTCGACCGCGCACCGGGCGCATGCCTCGACCGAGGGAATTACCCATTACCTGCCTAGTTTTGCCGGGCGCGCGATGGAAGCCGAACTAAACGCCCTGGAGCAGGCGCTTGGCAATCCCCAACGCCCGGTCGCCGCGGTCGTCGGGGGAGCCAAGGTCTCGACCAAGCTCGGAGTCCTTGGGCACCTTCTCTCGAAGGTCGACCACCTCATCATCGGCGGCGGAATGGCCAACACCTTCCTTGCCGCCCGCGGGGTCAATGTCGGAAAGTCCCTCTGCGAGCATGAGCTCACCGGCGAGGCGAATGCCATCTTCGAGCGAGCCGATGAGGCCGGCTGCACCATCCACCTCCCGTACGACGTCGTCGTCGCGAAGGAGTTTGCGCCCAACCCCCCGAGCGTTCGGACCTGCAACGTTCACGAGATTCAAGCGGACGAGATGATCCTCGACGTCGGGCCATCGGCGGTCGAGGCGCTTGGAGATGTTCTGAAGACGTGCCGGACGCTCGTCTGGAACGGACCTTTGGGAGCTTTTGAAGTGCCGCCCTTCGACGAGGCGACCGTGGCGCTCGCGAAGATCGCCTCTGCGCTGACCAAGGAGGGATCGCTGGTCTCGGTCGCGGGCGGAGGCGACACGGTCGCGGCGCTCAACCATGCCGGGGTGGCCGGGGATTTCACCTTCGTCTCCACCGCCGGAGGCGCATTCCTCGAATGGATGGAAGGGCGAACGCTTCCTGGAGTTGCCGCGCTGGAACGCTGAAGGTCGAACGTGGCCCGGTTGTTCGAGACCGAAGCGCTGGCTAGAGCCTTATCCAAACGACAGGGGTGACAATGAACCAGTCTGAAATGACCGCCAAGATCGAGCAGGGCGACGGCTTCATCGCGGCTCTCGACCAGTCGGGAGGGTCCACGCCCAAGGCACTCAAGGGCTATGGGATCGACGAAAATGCCTGGTCGAGCGACGAGGAGATGTTCGCGCTCATCCACGAGATGCGGCAAAGGATCATCACGTCGCCGTGCTTTGCCGGCGGAAAGGTGATCGGAGCGATCCTGTTCGAACGGACGATGGACGGCGAGGTCGAGGGAAAACCGACACCCCAGGCGCTCATCGAGCGTGGAATCGTTCCCTTCATCAAGATCGACAAGGGCCTCGAAGCCGAGGAAAATGGCGTCCAGGTCATGAAACCGATTGCCGACCTCGACGCGCTTCTCGAACGCGCAAAGAGGCTCAACATGTTCGGGACCAAGGAGCGCTCGGTCATCAATGCCGCCAATGCGGCGGGAATTGCGCTTGTCGTCGCTCAGCAGTTCGAGGTGGCCAAGCGGGTTCTTGGTCACGGCCTCGTTCCGATCATCGAGCCCGAAGTGAACATCAGGAGCGCTGACCGGGCAGAGAGCGACGACCTGCTTCTCAGCGCGATCCTCGAGGAGCTTGACGAGATCCCGGAAGGCCAGCGAGTCATGCTGAAGCTTTCCATTCCCGAGAAGCCCGGCACCTTCGAGCCCCTCATCCGTCACCCCAAGGTACTTCGCGTCGTTGCCCTCTCCGGGGGATTTTCCCGCGAGGAAGCCTGCCGCGAGCTCGCCAGGAACCCCGGGATGATCGCGAGCTTCAGCCGAGCTTTGCTGTCCGACCTTCGAGCGCAGCAGAGCGACGAGGATTTCAACAGGACGCTCGGCGCCGCGATCGACGAGATTTACGAAGCGTCGACGGCGAAAGTCCCGGCCTGACCTTGGACGAAGCCGAGTTCGACCCGATAGAATTTCCTCCTCCCGAGCGGACGGAGCCCGCGAGGCTGTACCTCATTAGCCCGCAGGAGGTCGGCGGTGCGTTTCCCGATCGCCTGAGGGCGGCTCTTGGGGTTGGGCTCGCGAGCGCATTCCAGCTGCGGGTCAAGGATGTCGGCGAGGATGAGCTCGCGCGCCTCGCCGAACCGCTGCAGCGGATTTGCGCCGACTTCGACGTCGCGTTCATCGTCAATGACAGCATGGCGCTCGCAAAGCGCCTCGGAGCGGACGGAGTTCATCTCGGCCAGGGCGACGGGGACATCAGGGAGGCGCGGGCCCTGCTCGGGCCTTCGGCGCAGATCGGCAAGACCTGCCACGATAGCCGGCACCTCGCGATGGAGGCGGGGGAGGCGGGCGCGGATTACGTCGCCTTTGGAGCATTCTACCCGACGACCACCAAGCCGTCCCGATACCGGCCCGAACCCTCGATCCTCAGCTGGTGGTCGACTTTGTTCGAGATCCCCTGCGTTGCGATCGGCGGGATCACTCCTGGAAATGCGCGTCCGCTTCTCGATGCAGGCGCCGATTTCCTCGCGGTCTCACAGGCGGTTTGGAAAGGGAGCGATCCCGCGCTTCAAGTCCGGGCGTTCGAAGACGTGCTTGCCATCTGAACGGCTATTTGCGGGCCTTCAACTGGCCGACCATCGACTTCAGGGTGCGCGCGTCCTCGATGGAGTGACCATGGATGTCGTTGTTGAAATAGCACCAGACGCTTCGTCCGAGGAGTGACTGCTCAAGGCACCAGTCAGTCCATTCGAGAAGGTCCTCCTCCTCGTAGCGCCCCCAATATTTGCCCTTCGCTCCATGGAAGCGGACGTAAGCGGTCCGGCCGCTCGCCCAGCGGGGCGATTCGAGGCCCTTGAGATCGTGGGTGACGAAGCCGACGCCGTGGCGATCGAGGAGCTCGAGGACCGCTTCGTCGTACCAGCTTTTGTGCCGGAACTCGACGACCTGCAGGGGCTCGGCGGGGAGCTTTGCCAGGAACGCGCCGAGCCGTGGAAGGTCCTTATGGAGGCTTGGCGGCAGCTGGTAGAGGATTGGGCCGAGCTTGCCGCGAAGGAGGCGAGCAAGGCCGATGAAGCGCTCGAGGGGCTCGTCGCAGTCGAGGAGCTTCTTCAGGTGCGTGATGAAGCGGTTCGCTTTCAGGGCATAGCAGAAGCCGTCCGGCGCTTTCTCGCGCCAGCTCTCGAAGGTCGAAGCGAGCGGCAGGCGATAGAAGCTCGCGTTGATTTCGACCGTGTCGAACTCTTCGGAATAGAGTTCGAACCAGCGCTTCTGGGGCAATGCCTCGGGGTAGAAGATGCCGCGCCAATGCCGGTAGACCCAGCCCGAGCAGCCGACCCTTATGTCCCCGCGATTGGAAACGATTGTTCCCTCCATCGTTGCACATCAACAATGCTTCTGATGGAGAGTTGCGCTGAAATATGCTGCGACCGCTTTGTTCACGGCCGTCTTTACCGCGGTCGTCGTGAGCGCGTTCTGGATCTGGTTCTACAGCGTGGTCCCCGAGCCTCGCGCCGAGGTCGAGCGGGAAGGGACCATCGTCGCGGTCAAGCCCGGGAAATCTCCACCCGTGGAGATCGCGCAGCAGGTCGTCGTCACTCCTGCAGGTCTCGCGATCCCCGTCGTTGGAGTGAAATCGGGCGATCTTCTCGACACCTATGACTCAGCGCGCGGAAGCGGGCGACGTCATGACGCCATCGATATCATGGCTCGCGAGGGAACTCCGGTGATCGCGGCTGCCGACGGGACGATCGAGAAGCTGTTCTTCAGCAAGGGCGGCGGCGGGATCACGATCTACGAGCGATCGAACGACAAGAGGTGGATCTATTATTACGCCCATCTTTCCGCTTATGCGCCCGGGCTCGCCGAAGGGCAGCAGGTGAGGCGCGGCCAGGTCATTGCCCGGGTCGGCCATACCGGGGATGCCAGCGCGTCGGCGCCGCACCTCCACTTCGCGATCAACGCGATGGCCAGGGGCGAGCGCTGGTGGCAGGGGACAGCGATCAATCCTTACCCCGTGCTTGCCGGGAAATTGGCGAGCCGCTAGGGGCTTCGGCGGCTCTTTCCCAACACTTTCTCCGAGAGAAGACATGAAGATCAGCGGCGTGGACATCCGTCCCGGCAACATCATCGAATATGAGGGCGGCATCTGGCGCGCCGTGAAGATCCAGCACACGCAGCCCGGAAAGGGCGGCGCCTACATGCAGGTCGAGATGAAGAACCTGATCGACGGGCGCAAGACGAACGTGCGCTTCCGTTCCGCAGAGACGGTGGAGCGGGTGCGGCTCGACACCAAGGACTTCCAGTTCCTCTATCACGACGGCGACATGCTCGTGTTCATGGACAAGGACAGCTATGAGCAGGTGTCGCTTCCCGAGGACCTTCTCGGCGATGCCGGCGACTTCCTCCAGGACGGAATGGACGTCGTCATGGAACTCTACAACGAGCGGCCCATCAGCGTTCAATTGCCCGACCAGGTCGAGGCCACGATCGTCGAGGCTGACGCAGTGGTGAAGGGCCAGACCGCGAGCTCGAGCTACAAGCCCGCCGTGCTCGACAATGGCGTGAAGGTCCTCGTTCCGCCGCACATCACCGCGGGAACGAGAATCGTCGTCGATGTCTACAACCGCGAGTACGTCCGCCGCGCGGACTAGCCGATGGTAGCCCATTCAGGCCTGATCACCGTCATGACCAGGGCCGCCCGCAAGGCGGCCCCGAGGCTGAGGCGCGACTTCGGCGAGGTCGAGCAGCTGCAAGTCAGCCGGAAGGGACCGGCCGATTTCGTCTCGATGGCGGACAAGAGGGCCGAGCAGACGATCGTCGAGGAACTCCGCAACGCGCGCCCCGACTGGGGAATGCTGCTCGAGGAAGGCGGCGAGATCGAGGGTAATCCCGCAAAGCCGCGGTGGATCGTCGACCCGCTCGACGGAACGACCAACTTCCTCCACGGAGTGCCTCATTTCTCGATCTCGATCGCGGTCGAGGAGCGGCGTCCCGACGGTCGCGGCGAGATCAGCCACGGCCTCGTCTATCAGCCGCTCACCGACGAGAGTTTCTGGGCCGAAAAGGGGAGGGGCGCCTGGCTCCAGGACGCGCGGCTCCGGGTTTCGGCGCGGCGCGAGCTCGCCGACAGCCTCGTTGGAACGGGAATCCCGCATTGCGGCCGCGGCGACGTTGCCAAATGGGCGAAGATCTATTCGGCGGTCGGTCCGCAGGTCTCGGGCGTACGTCGATTGGGTTCGGCTGCTCTTGATCTTGCCTGGGTGGCCGCTGGCAGATTCGACGGTTTCTGGGAGGACGAGCTCGATTTATGGGACACGGCGGCGGGCGTTCTTCTCGTCCGCGAGGCCGGAGGGTTCGTGACCGATTTTCGAGGTTCTGACCGGGCGTTCGAGCGAGGTGAATATCTCGCGGGTTCGGCAGCGATCCACAACAAGCTCCAGAAGCTCGTCGCTGGAGCGCTTCGCTGATCTCACTGCTGGCCTTCGCGGCAGCGATGGCCACTCGACCCGAGCCGATCCTCACGATCGATCCCAAGCACCGGGTGATCGAAGGCGTTGCGAGCGACGGGAAGACGATCTGGATCTCGAGCGTCCTCGACCGAAAGATCCTTGCCTGCCGCTCGTCTTGCAGGACCATCGCGAGCCTCCCTCCTGGCCTCCATCCCTTCGCGATCGCGCTCGACGCCAGGACGAGGACCTTGTGGATAGCGGCCGACTGTCCTCCCGGGGTGCCCGCGATCAGGCCCTGCCGGCGCGGCGCTCTCGTCGCACTCGATCTTCGCTCGGGGCGCGTCCGGATGCAGCTCGCCCCAGCGTCTCCGAGCTTCCACCCAGGCGACGTCTCGGTCCTCGGGACGAGGATATTCGCGAGCGATTCCCAAAATGGCGCGGTCTACGTCCTCGACAGGAATTCGAGGGATCTTCGGCCCCTTTTTAAGAGCGGCATCGGAAAAAGCGGTCAGGGCATTGCTCTTGATGCGAGCGGAAAGCGCCTCGTCGTCGCGGATTATTCCCAGGGGATTACGACGGTCGACCTCGCGACGGGCGAACGGACGATCCTTCATAAAAGCGACGGCAGGTCCCAGCGCGGGATCGATGGCCTGTTGCGCTGCGGCTCGACTTATTACGGCATCTATAATGGCGAGCCCGAAGGCGCTCTTCTCGCCATGTCGCCCGGAAGAAGCGACCTCCACGTCGAAAAAGTCGCAGAGCTTAAGGATCCAACTCAGCTCACTTATGACGGAAAGCGCATGCTCCTCGTCGCGGGATCGGGCTGGGCGGAGTTGGACAAGCCCGATTCTGAGCGGGTTACCGGCGCCACGATCCTCGCCGTTCCGGCTCCCGGGGACTGCCGAACCCAATAAGGGCACCTTTTGCGGCTTCCCGGTGTTGCGAGTGACACAACCCTGTCCTAGAGAGCCGCCAAGTTTTCGAAGCCCCCGGAGTATTTCCCCTTGGCAAGCGTTGCCGCAGGCTACCTGCCGATCCTCCTGTTCCTGATCATCGCCCTCGGCTTGTCCGCGGGGTTTGTCGTGCTGCCGATGATCGTCTCCCGCTTCACCGGGACTCACAAGCCCGACCCCCAGAAGCTCAGTGAATATGAATGCGGCTTTCCCGCGTTCGAGGATGCCCGGGCGGAGTTCGACGTCCGCTTCTACCTCGTGGCGATCCTCTTCATCGTCTTCGACCTCGAGGCGGCGTTCCTCTTCCCATGGGCCGTCAGCCTCGATTTCACCAGATGGACGGGCTGGGCCGCGATGATCGTCTTCCTCGTCGAACTCTCGCTCGGGCTCGCTTATGCGTGGAAGAAGGGAGCGCTCGAATGGGAGTGATGCTCCGCCCCAACGAAGACCCGATGCCGAGCGAGGAGGAACTTGCCCGCATTTCCGGCCTGATCCCCGGCGAGGTCGATCGCAGGCACCTCGAGGAAGTCCAGCAATCGCTCAATGAAAAAGGCTTCATGGTCACCACGACCGAAGAGCTTTTCACCTGGGCGAGGACCGGGTCGCTGTGGTGGATGACCTTCGGGCTCGCCTGCTGCGCGGTCGAGATGATTCATGTGAACATGCCGCGCTATGATCTTGAAAGATTTGGCGCTGCACCCCGTGCAAGCCCGCGCCAGTCGGACGTGATGATCGTTGCCGGAACGCTCTGCAACAAGATGGCCCCGGCACTCCGGCGGGTCTACGACCAGATGAGCGAGCCGCGCTACGTGATCTCGATGGGCAGCTGCGCCAATGGCGGTGGCTATTATCATTACAGCTATTCGGTGGTCCGCGGCTGCGATCGGATCGTCCCTGTCGACATTTACGTGCCCGGCTGCCCGCCGACGGCCGAGGCCCTGCTTTATGGGATTCTCCAGCTGCAGCGGAAGATTCGCCGCGAAGGGACGATCGAGCGCTAATGGCAGTGAAGCTTGCAACGCACGTCCCGAAGACGGCTTCGGACGAAGGAGTGATCGACGCGGCGAGGACAGCGCTCGGCGATGCGCTTCTCGACGTCAAGGATGCCGTCGGCGAGATCTCGCTCAACGTTCGGCGGGAGAGCGTCGTCGACGTCCTTCGAACGCTTCGCGATACTCCGGGACTTGAATATCAGCAGCTCATGGAGATCGCCGGCGCCGACTATCCCGACCGGCGCGAAAGGTTCGAGGTCGCCTACCATCTCCTGTCGCTGACGAAGAACCGGCGAATCCGGGTGAAAGTGTCGACCGACGAATCGACCCCGGTCCCGAGCGTCACCGGACTTTGGCCGGTCGCCGGATGGCTCGAGCGCGAGGTATTCGACATGTACGGCGTTGCCTTCGCCGGCAACCCCGACCTTCGCCGGATCCTCACCGACTATGGCTTCGAGGGCTATCCGATGCGCAAGGACTTCCCGCTGACGGGGCATGTCGAGATGCGCTATTCGGAGGCCGAGAAGCGGGTCGTCTACGAGCCGGTCTCGCTCCCACAGGATTTTCGGACATTCGACTTCCTGATGCCGTGGGAAGGCCCCGAATATCTGCTTCCGGGTGACGAGAAGGCGACGGCCGAGGCCGCCGGAGCGCCCTCGCCGGCGCCGGCTCCCAATGCGCCTTCCTCGGTCAATCCCAGGACCAGCGCGGAAACTCCGAAGACCACGGACAAGCCGTCCGATACCGGCGCCGGAAAGCCTGGCGACGTCGCGGCGACGAAGGAAGCCCGCAAGTCCGCGGCCGCCAAGGCTGCAAAGGAAGTGAGCAAGCCCGAAAGTGGGCCTGATCCGAAGCCCCGCGGCCGGGGCAAGCCACGGACGGGCGGGAGCGCCGGATGAGCGACGTTCGAAACGATCTCGAAACACGCCCCGCTGGCGGCGGAACCGGCGCCGAGCCCAAGGCGCCGCGCAAGGTCGAGGTCAGCGTCGGCGCTTATGCCGAAGGCCAGGAGATTGGCCACCCCCGCGACCCGGGCGACGAGACGATCAGCAACTACACGATCAACTTCGGTCCGCAGCACCCTGCTGCACATGGCGTCCTTCGACTGATCATGGAGCTCGACGGCGAGGTCGTCGAGCGCGTCGACCCGCACATCGGGCTGCTCCACCGGGGCACCGAGAAGCTCATCGAATACAAGACCTACGCGCAGGCGCTGCCCTATTTCGACCGGCTCGATTATTGTTCGCCGATGTGCATGGAGCACAGCTTCGTGCTCGCGATCGAGAAGCTGATGGGCCTCGAGGTGCCGATCCGGGCCCAGTACATCCGGGTCCTGATGGCGGAGCTCACCCGAATCTCCAATCACCTGCTCAATCTTGGAAGCCACATCATGGACGTGGGAGCAATGACTCCCAACCTGTGGCTGTTCGAGCTGCGCGAGGACACGCTTCAATTCTACGAGCGGGCTTCGGGCGCCCGGATGCACGCCAATTATTTCCGTGCCGGCGGAGTCCGGTACGATCTTCCCGAGAAGATGCTCGTCGACCTCCAGGACTGGCTCGACAACCGCTTCCACCTCTTCGAGGATTCGATCGCGCTCGTTGCCGACAACCGGATCTTCAAGCAGCGCAACGTCGACATCGCGATCGTCCACCGGGACGATGCGGTCGCGTGGGGCTTTTCGGGCCCGATGATCCGCGCCGCGGGCCTTCCGTGGGACCTCAGGCGATCCCAGCCGTACGAAGTCTATGAGCGCATGGATTTCGAGATCCCGGTCGGGACCAACAGCGATTGCTACGACCGCTTCATGGTGCGGGTGGAGGAGGTCCGGCAGTCGGCGAAGATCATGCGCCAGTGCCTTCAGCAGATGCCGGGCGGCCCGGTGGGATCATCCGACAACAAGGTGTTCCCGCCGTCGCGAGCGGCGATGAAGACCTCGATGGAAGCCCTCATCCACCACTTCAAGCTCTACACCGAGGGCTATCACGTGCCCGCCGGCGAGGTCTATGTCGCGACCGAGAGCCCCAAGGGCGAGTTCGGAGTCTATCTCGTCGCCGACGGAACCAACCGTCCGTACCGCTGCAAGATCAGGCCGACGATGATGAGCCACCTCCAGGCCATGGACATGATGATGAGAGGACACATGCTCGCCGATACGACCGCGGTCCTCTCTGCGATCGATCCGGTGTTCGGGGAGGTCGACCGGTGAACCAGGAGATGCGGATTCTTCGGGCCGCTCGAGGCCCCCTCCATGGCGCTCCTTCCCGAAGGTGGAGCCGCTGATGGCCGGCCAGGCAGGAATCCTCGACAGCCCCGAGCAGCGCGCCCGCTGGGAAGGTTTCCAGTGGACCAGCGAGAATGCGCGCAAGGCCGAGGAGATCATCGCGCGCTATCCGCCGGGAAGGCAGATGTCGGCCTCGATCCCGCTCCTCGATCTTGCCCAGCGCCAGGTCGGAGCGGAGACGAACACTCAAGGATGGCTTCCGATCCCGGTCATGGAGTTCGTCGCTCGCGAGCTCGACATGCCGGTCGTCCAGGTG
>DASZYL010000058.1:0-2032 GCA_035545385.1 Sphingomicrobium sp.
CCCATGCCGTGGAGGCGCTGGAACTCGAATTGCTTGGTCCCGGCGAGCGACTTCACCTGGCCGATCGTGTTGGCATTGTGGGTCGCGAATGCAGGATAGATGGCGTCCTCGGCACCAAGGAGCTTCTTGGCGCACGCGAGATAGGAAACGTCGGTTGCGACCTTGCGGGTGAACACCGGATAGTCCGTGAGGCCCCCGACCTGCGCGGCCTTGATCTCCGTGTCCCAGTAGGCGCCCTTGACGAGGCGAACCATGAGCTTTCGCCCATGCGCCCGCGCCGCCTCGATGACCCAGTCGCACAAGGGCGCCGCGCGCTTCTGGTACGCCTGGATGGCTATTCCAAAGCCGCCCCAGCCGTTCTCGAACAGCTCGTCATCTGAAAGGAGGCTCTCGAACACGTCGAGCTGCAGCTCGAGCCGGTCCGCTTCCTCGGCATCGATGGTGAAGTGGACGTCCGCCCTTGCGGCCTTCAGCGCAAGCTCGCGAACGACGGGGATGACCGAGGAAAGCGCTTCCTCGGAATGCGTATATTCGAAGCGCGGGTGAAGCGCGGTGAGCTTGACCGAGATGCCCGGGGACTTTCGAAAGCCCCCCTCGGCCTCCTCGGCGATGCGGTCGAGCGCTCGCCGGTAGGCCTCGGCATAACGCTCGGCGTCATCGAAGGTCTTTGCCGCTTCGCCAAGCATGTCGAAGCTATGGCTGAGCCCCTTGGCGCGCTCGGGCTTTGCGCGTTGAAGGGCCTCCTCGATCGTTCGGCCGAAGACGAAGTTTCGACCGAGGATCTTCATCGCCTCGCGAACGGCCGTTCGAACGACCGGTTCGCCAAGGCGCCCGACGGCCCGGCCGAGCGCCGCCTTCCAGTTGTCGGAGCGATCCTGGGCGCCTTCGAGCACCTTGCCGGTAAGAAGGAGCGAGAAGGTCGCTGCATTGACGAAGGCGGAATCCGAGCGGCCGAGCTTCTCCGACCAATCGGGTCCCGCGAGCTTGTCGGCAATCAGCTCGTCGGCCGTGTGTGCATCCGGAATTCGAAGAAGCGCCTCGGCAAGGCACATCATCGCGATGCCTTCGTCGGAGCCGAGATCATAGGCGTGGAGGAATGCATCCACTCCCGAGGGCTTGCGCCCGCGCACTGCCTTGACGAGCGTCCGAGCGGTCGCGGCGGCTTCGCCGAGCTCGTCGTTCGAAAGCCGCGCCTCAGCGAGGCGCTCGAGCACGACCTCTTCTTCGTCCGGCCGATAGGCGCGGCGCAGGAAGCTACGATCGACGATCTTTGGAGCGGCCTTCCGCTCCGGTGCTACGCGAGCTGCCCGTGGCAATGCTTGTACTTCTTGCCCGAGCCGCAGGGACAGGGTGCATTCCGGCTGATCGGAGCCTCGGCGACGCTTCCCTGCGCGTCTCCGCGCGGCATTGCCGGTTGCGGGATATTGCCGAAGGGGACGCTCGAGAGGATGGCTCCCGTCGCCGCGTCGATGTCCGCCGTATCGTCATCGCCCGAGAAGGGATCGAGGTGCTGGGTGATGAAGTCGGGTAGAACCGGCGGTGGCGGCGGTTCGACCTGGACCTGGGCCCGCATGAGAATCCGGGTCACCTCCTCGCGGATCGACACCAGGAGCCGTTCGAACAGAAGGAAGGCCTCCTGCTTATATTCGTCGATCGGCTTCTTCTGCGCGTAGCTCCTCAAGTGGATCACCTGGCGAAGGGCATCGAGCGTCGCGAGATGCTCCTTCCAGTGATGGTCGAGGGTCTGGATGAGGATCTGCTTCTCGACATCGCCCCAGCGCTCGACTTCGACGCCCTCGAGCTTGGCCGCCATGGTCTCGTCGGCGAGCTTCTGAAGCCTCTCCATGACGATCGAGGGCGAGACCTCGTCCTCCTGCAGCCAGTCGTCGATCGGGGGTTCAAGGCCGAATACGGCTTCGATGCTCTCCTTCAAGGCCTCGATGTTCCACTGCTCGGGATAGGTGCCTTCGGGGCAGTTCACGGCAACGATCGAGGCCGCGGTCTCGGCGCGCATGTCTGCGATCACGTCGCT
>DASZYL010000059.1:0-10064 GCA_035545385.1 Sphingomicrobium sp.
TTACAAGGCCTATCTCGACACTGACTCGATCGACCGCCAGGGGCTCGCGCCCGCCAAGGCCGACCTCGATGCGATCGGGCGGATTGCCGACAAGCACCAGCTGAGCGCCGCCATCGGCGGAACCCTTCGGGCCGATACCGATCCCCTCAATGCGACCAATTTCCGTACCGACAATTTGTTCGGGGTTTTCGTGACGCAGGGCCTCGCCACGCCCGGCGAACAGCTTCCCTACCTGATGCAGGGGGGCATCGGCCTCCCCGAGCGCGAATATTACCTCTCGGCCGACGCAAAGATGGCCGACACCCGCAACAAGTACAAAAGCTATATCCAGACCATCCTTCAGAACGCCGGCTATCCCGACCCTCAAGGCTCGGCGACACGGATCATGGACCTCGAGACCAAGATCGCGAAGGCGCACGAGCCGATCGAGCAGAGCCAGGACTTCAAGAACGGAGCGCAGGTCTGGACCCGGCAGCAACTCGAAGAAAAGGCGCCCGGGATCGACTGGGCCGCGCTCCTCGGCGCAGCCGGGCTTGGCGGAGTGCAGAAGTTCGACGCCTATCATTTCGCCTCGATCCCGCGATTGTCGGCGCTCGTCGCCTCGGAGCCCTTGCAGAACTGGAAGGACTGGCTCGTCTTCCACACCCTCAACCAGCATGCGAGCGTCCTTCCCAAGGCGTTTCGTGACGCAAGCTTCGCCTTCAACGGAACGATTCTCGCCGGCACTCCCCAGGAGAGGCCGCGCGACGCGCTGGCCCTCAACGCCACCAGCAAGGCGCTTCAGGACGCGGTCGGAAAGGCCTATGTCGACAAATATTTCCCGGCCTCGTCCAAGGCCGAGATCCAGAAGATGGTCGACAATCTCAAGGCCGCCTTCGCGAGGCGTGTCCAGGCGATCAGCTGGATGAGCCCGGAAACGAAAAAGGAAGCATTGAAGAAGGTCCAGGGCATCGTCGTCGGCGTCGGTTACCCTGACAGCTGGCGCGATTATTCGGGGCTCGAGATCAGCGCCGACAATGCCTACGCCAATCAGAAGAACGTCGCCCTCTGGGAATATCGCCACCAGCTCGCGAAGATCGGAAAGCCCCTCGATCGGCACGAGTGGTGGATGCCGCCGCAGCTCGTCAACGCCGTCAACCTGCCGGTCCAGAACGCGCTCAATTTCCCGGCGGCAATACTCGTCAAGCCGTTCTTCGATCCGAACGCCGACGCGGCGTTCAACTATGGAGCGATCGGCGCCACCATCGGGCACGAGATCAGCCACAGCTTCGATACGGGGGGAGCGCTGTTCGACGCGGTCGGGGCGATGCGCAACTGGTGGACCCCGGCGGACTTCAAGAGCTTCCAGACGCAGGCCGACGAGCTCGCCAGGCAGTTCGACCAATATGAGGCTCTTCCCGGCCTTCACGTCAACGGCAAGCAGACGCTCAACGAGAACATCGCTGACGTTGCCGGCCTCGGCGCGGCCTACGATGCCTACAAGGCTTCCCTCAACGGAAAGCCCGCCCCCGTCATCGACGGGCTGACCGGCGATCAGCGCTTCTTCCTCGCTTATGCCCAATCCTGGGCGGTGAAGTCGCGGCCCGAGACGTTGCGCAGGATCGTGCTCACGAACGAACATGCTCCCGAGCAGTTCAGGGCACAAAGCGTCAGGAACCTCGATGCCTGGTACCCGGCCTTCAACGTGAAGCCCGGGCAGAAGCTTTATCTCGCGCCCGAGAAACGGGTGAAGATCTGGGGCTAGTCTGCCGCGGGCTGAGGCCGGTTGGCGCGGGCGAGGATGTAATCGACGATTGCCTCCCGCTCGCGCCCGGTGAGATGCGAGAAATGGTCGCGGCCCATCCCGCTCATGGTCTTGAGCTCTTTCCTGGTCTTGCCCTCTCCAGTCGTCAGGAGGCGCGTGAGCTCCGCCTTTGAATAAGCGCCGGCGATGTCGAGGTTCGGGGTGAAGTTGGTCCACCCCTGGAGCTCGTTGTTATGGCAGGCGGTGCAGGTGGTCATCACCATGTAGCGGCCCCAGGCGTGATCGGGCCCGAGATCGACGGGCTGGCCTGCGCGATACTTGCGGATCTGCGCCTGCGCGTCCCCGAGGAGGCCCTGCTCGACGTCCTTCGCTTCGACGCGGTTCAATTTGAAGGCCGGCAGGGCCTTGCCGGCGGGCTTCAGGCTCCTGAGATAGGCGACGAGAGCCTTGAAATCGGGGTCGCTCAGGAACTGGTAGTTCTCGACCTGCATGAACCAGAATTGCCGGTGGTTTTTGGGAACACCGTGGCGGATGAAGCGATCGAGCTCGGAATCGCTGTAGGTCGGGACGATGAGGGTGACATTGGGCGAATACATGGCGCCGTCGGCGGGCTTATCGGCCAAGTCCCTTCCCTGGAGGCCGGGCCCATGACAGCCGGTGCAGTCGAGGATTTCAGCGAGCCTCCTGCCATGAGCGACCATCGCGGCGTTGGACGTAGAACTCGCCCCCTCGAAGGCGAGCTGGGAAGGTTTGGGGGGAGCTTGTGGCTGCTGCTGGCAGCCGGCCGCGCATAGCGCTGCAGCGATAGCCAGTCGGTACATCGCAAGACCCCCTCTTGAAGGGGTCTTATCACATCAGGCGCCGATCACCTCGCGGCCGATCAGCATCCGGCGGATCTCGTTCGTGCCCGCACCGATATCGAGGAGCTTCGCGTCACGGTAATAGCGCTCGACCGGCCAGTCCTTGGTGTAGCCCGCCCCGCCGAGCGCCTGAACGGCTTCGTTCGCGACCTTGACCGCATTTTCACTGGCAAGAAGGATCGCTCCGGCCGCATCGAAGCGCGTCGTCTTCCCAGCATCGCACGCGCGCGCGACCTGGTAGACATAGGCTCGAGCGGAATTGAGGGCCACGTACATGTCGGCGACCTTGGCCTGCATCAGCTGGAAGGAGCCGATGGGCTTTCCGAACTGCTTGCGCTCCCTGACATAGGGAAGGACCGTGTCGAGGCAGGCCTGCATGATCCCGATCTGGATCCCGGCGAGGACCGTGCGCTCATAATCAAGGCCGCTCATCAGGACGGCGACCCCCTCGTTTTCCTCGCCGAGGATATTCTCGGGAGGGACGAAGCAGTCCTCGAAAACCAGCTCGTTGGTCGGTGACCCGCGCATTCCGAGCTTGTCCATCTTCTGCCCGATGGAAAAGCCCTCCATGTCCTTCTCGATCAAGAAGGCCGTGATGCCCCGGCTTCCCTCGCCGGTCTTGGCATAGACGACGAGCGTGTCGGCGTAGCCGCCGTTCGTGATCCAGAACTTGGTCCCATTGAGGCGGTAGCCGTTGCCGCTCTTTTCGGCCTTGAGCTTCATTCCGACGACGTCGCTTCCAGCGCCCGCCTCGCTCATCGCGAGGGCTCCCACATGCTCGCCGCTGATCAGCTTCGGGAGGTATTTCGCTTTCTGCTCGTCGTTGGCCCAGCGGCGGATCTGGTTGATGCAGAGATTGGAATGGGCGCCGTAGCTGAGGCCCACGGAAGCCGAGGCTCGCCCGACTTCCTCCTGCGCAACGACATGCTCGAGATATCCAAGGCCAAGGCCGCCCCATTCCTCTTCGACCGTGATCCCGTGGAGCCCGAGCTCTCCCATCTCGGGCCAGAGCGCGCGCGGGAACTCGTCCGTCTCGTCGATCCGGGCGGCGATCGGCGCGATCTTGTCGCGGGCAAAGCGCTCGGTGGTCTCGCGGATCGTGTCCGCCATTTCGCCGAGTTGAAAATCAAGTCCGCCATCGGACATGTCGCGTCTCCTGTCCGGCCCGCCGCTAGCAGAGCGGCGAGCGTTTGAACAACCGCGGTTCCAGTCTTATGTGCGCTGCAACAATCCGAATCCGGAGCAACTAGAAATGGCCACCACCGCTTCCGACCCGATCGTCATTCTCTCCTACGCTCGTACGCCGATGGGCAGCTTCCAGGGGGCGCTTGCTCCACTGAGCGCGACGGAGCTTGGGGCAACCGCGGTGAAGGCCGCGGTCGAACGCGCAGGAATCGAGGGCAATCAGGTCGACAAGGTGTTCATGGGCAACGTGCTTTCCGCGGGGCTTGGACAGGCCCCGGCCCGGCAGGCGGCGCTTGGCGCCGGCCTTCCGAAATCGGCGGAAGCCGTGACCATCAACAAGGTCTGCGGATCGGGCATGCAGGCGACGATCTTCGCCCACGACATGCTGAACTCCGGCTCGGCCGACGTGATCGTCGCCGGCGGAATGGAAAGCATGACGAACGCTCCCTACCTCTCGAAGAAATACCGCTCCGGGGCGCGGATCGGGCACGACACGGTCTATGACCATATGATGCTGGACGGTCTCGAGGACGCCTACGAGCCGGGCCGGGCGATGGGCACCTTCGCCGAGGAAGCTGCCCAGGAATATCAGTTCACGCGCGAGGACATGGACAATTATGCCATCGAGAGCCTTCGGCGCGCCAACGAGGCAATCACCCACGGCAGGTTCAACAAGGAGATCACCCCGGTGACCGTCGTCACCCGAAAGGGCGAGTTCACGGTCGACGTCGACGAGCAGCCGGGCAAGGGCAATCCCGAGAAGATCCCGCAATTGCGGGCAGCGTTCGCCAAGGACGGCAGGATCACCGCGGCGACCTCCTCGTCGATCAGCGACGGGGCCGCGGCCCTCGTCTTGACGCGCTCGAGCGTCGCCGAGAAACTCGGCAAGACCCCGATCGCCCGGGTCGTTGCCCACGCCGCGGCCGCGCAGGAGCCGGCGCGGTTCACGTCGGCCCCCGTTCCGGCGCTTCACAAGGTCCTCGAGAAGGCCGGCTGGAGCGTCGACGATGTCGATCTTTGGGAGGTCAACGAGGCTTTTGCGTGCGTTGCGATGATCGCGATGCGCGATCTCGGGATCCCGCACGAGAAGATCAACGTCAATGGCGGTGCGACCGCTCTCGGCCACCCGATCGGAGCAAGCGGCGCTCGAATCACGACCACGCTGATTGCAGCGCTCCAGGACCGGGGCCTGAAGCGCGGAGTGGCGAGCCTCTGCATCGGCGGCGGCGAAGCCACCGCAATCGCGGTAGAGCTCGTCTAGAAAAGCCTAGTTGCCGGCATAGGCCTGGCACTCGATCTCGAGCTTGGCGCCAAGTGCCAATCCACTGGCGCCAAAGGCGCTTCGCGCCGGCAGCCCGCCATCGGGAAAGTAGCCGACATAGACTTTGTTGAACGCCGGCCAGTCCTTCATATCGGCGAGGAAGGCCGTGCAATGGAAGATGCGGTCGTACCCCACTCCCGCACGCTTCAATATGGCTCCGACATTGTCCATCGCCTGCCTGGTCTGGGCCTCGATCCCTTCGGCGAGCTTGCCGTCGGGCCCGGTTCCAAGCTGGCCCGAGAGGTAGAGGACGTCATTGACGCGTACCGCGTCCGAGAAAGGCAGCCGCTGGCCGTTCGTCGCCGGCTTTGCGAAATGCTCGAGGGCGGGCCGGTCGGGAGCAGCCGCCGCTCCGCTCGCGAGGAACAATGAACCGGTTGCGGCCGCGAGAATGACCTTCATTTGAGCCCCCTTTCGAAGCGTCAGTCCACCACTTCCTTGTCGCTTACGCCCCACAGGTCGGACGTCCGGATATAGCCGTCCTTCTTTCCGATCTCGATCCGGCACCAGCCGTCGCCCTTGCACTTGTCGATACGCCCGACGACGCCCGGCTCGGCCATGTAGCGGATCTTGGAATCGTCACCCCGGCCGGCACGGATCGGGCGCGGTTCGCCGTTCTTCACGATCCCCGTTCGCCGGTCGCTGAGCATCGTCACCAGCATCCAGCCCTGGGCTCCGTCCGGGTCCTGGATGAGGCGCCAGGTCTCGTACTTCTTGACCACGCGCACCGGCAGGTCGCGCCGCTGGTAGAGCCAGACATTGGGATAGTTCCGACCCGGGCCGGTGTGGGTCATCGCCTGGCCCGAGGCGATCGAGGCCCAGTAAGGCGGCTGCTTGTCCTGCGCGAGCGCTGGAGAAACGGCCGTGAAGAGCAGCAACGAAGCGAATACCCCCCGAACAAACATCACGCGCCGGTCAGGATCCTGTCCACGAGCTGCTTCACCGTCGGGATGAAGCCGTTCGAATAAAATGGGTCGCTCTTGAAGCGGAAGGCCGAGTGGCCTGCGAACATGAGATTGTGGTCGACCGGCCCGCCGTGCGCGATGTCCTGGAGGGTCTTCTGGATGCAGAAGCTTCGCGGGTCCGCAAGCCGCCCCGTCGAATTCTTCTCATTGTCCGCCCAGGACGAGAAGGCGCACTGGCTGAGGCAGCCCATGCATTCGGCCTGGTCCTTGCGGATCTGCTTTTCTTCCTCGGGAGCAACGAAGATCAGCGTATCATCGGGGCTCTTCATCGCGTTGGTGTAGCCCTTGGCGAACCATTCGCGCGCATGGATGAGGTCACCCTTCGTGACCCAGTAGTTCTTCTTCGTGCCGATGCCGACGTCGAGCTGGAAGTGGTGATCGCCGATCGGCTCCTTGGTGTAGGCAATCTGGCGATCGCTGCGCGCTTCGAGATTGCGCAGAAAGGCGTTGCGCACCGCGGACGAATAGAAGCCGGTTGGCGAGAAGCGGTGAAGGAGGACGTCTCCTTCCTCGAGCGTCAGAAGCCTGGCTTTCCACTCCGGCGGGATCGGGCTCTCCTGAGTGAGGAGCGGCCGAGTTCCGAACTGGAAGACGATCTGGCCGAGCTCGGGATTGTCGATCCAGTTTTCCCACTCGTCGAGCCGCCAGACGCCGCCCGCCATCACGATCGGGACGGTGTCGGGAAGCCCTTCGGCGCGCATCGTCGCGCGAAGCTCGGCGACGCGGGGATAAGGGTCCTGCGGCTTCCTCGGATCCTCGGCATTCGAAAGCCCGTTGTGGCCGCCCGCGAGCCACGGGTCCTCGTAGACGACCGCCGCGAGCCATTCCGCGGCCTTGTGGTAAGCGCGCTTCCACAGCGCCCGAAACGCTCGGGCGGAACTGATGATCGGAAGATAGTTCACGCCATAGGAAGCCGCGATCTCGCTCAGCTTGTACGGCATTCCAGCGCCGCAGGTGACGCCGCTGACGAGCCCCTTGGTGCGCTCGAGGACGCCGTGCAGAACCCGCTGGGCCCCGCCCATTTCCCAAAGGACATTGATGTTGATGGCCCCTGCGCCCGAGGCCATTTCATAAGCGCGCTGGACCTGCGCCACCGCGCCATCGATCGCATATTTGATCAGTTCTTCGTGACGGTCCCGGCGCGTCAGCGCGTCGTAGACCTGCGGGATGATCCGACCTTCCGAATCGTAGCTGTCGGCATTGACCGCAGACACGGTGCCGATCCCGCCGGCCGCTGCCCAGGCGCCCGAACTCGCGTGGTTGGTCGCGCTTACGCCCTTGCCGCCTTCGACAAGCGGCCAGACCTCGCGTCCGCCATAGAGTATGGGCTTCAGCCCTTTGAACAAATTCAGTCTCCCCGGCGCGCTTCGCGCCCATCCATCGCCATATAAGGGCGCTTCACGACTAATGCGCGCAAAAAGTGCGTGGCCGCGCAACCGGTTCCGCGGATCCTGATCAGCAGGTCGAGCTTGCCGCTGCTCCGCCGAGGACCGCTCCGATCGCACCCCCGATCGCCGCACCTGCCCCGGCATCGTGAGTGGTGCTTCCAATCGCCGCGCCTGCTGCGGCCCCGGCTATGCCTCCACCGACAACGCCTGCCGCGGGATCGGTGCATGGATGCCCCGGATATGCGTTGTAGCCATAGCCCTGGTAGGGATAACCATATCCCGAATAAGGATAGGGATAGCCGTAATAAGGCTGATAGGGATAGGGGTAGCCCAGATAATAGGTCGGGTAGCCCGAATAGGCGTAGGAATAGGGATAGTAATAAGAGGGATAGTAGCTGCCGTAATAGGGCCAGCCACCATAGAAGCCCCCGTAGAAGCTGAAGTGGGAATGGCCGTGGCCGTGGCCATCATGCCAGCCGCCGCCACCATGCCAGCCACCGCCGCCATGCCAGCCACCGCCGCCGTGCCAGCCACCGCCGCCGTGTCCGCCTCCACCACCGTGGAAACCTCCGCCATGCCCGCCTCCGCGCTGCGCCGATGCAGGCATCGAGAAGCCGATCAATGAAAATGCGGTAAGAACAATCGCCAAGGTCCTCATCGAACGACTCCTTCGATCAGGAAGAGCGCCATCTGCGCTCGCGACGGCGCCGTTACCATAAGGACTGTTACCGAGGCGACAGGAAATAAGAACGGGGTCCCGGATCGCTCCGGAACCCCGCGCTTATTGGGCGTGGCTGGCTTAGTAGCAGTTGCCCGAAGCGATGGCGCTTCCGGCAAGGGCGCCGATGGCGCCGCCGATGATCGCACCCCTCGCCGTATGCCCGCCGTGGTAACGATAGCCGTAGCGGCTGTGGTGATAGCCGCCGTGGTCGGCGACCGCGCCGCCGATGACGGCGCCCGCCAGTCCACCAGCGACCGCCCCGGCTGCCGGGTTCCCGCAGCGGTAGCCATAGCCGCCATATCCATAGGCCGGGTACCCGTAGCCATAGGAATAAGCGGGATAGGCATAGCCGTAGGCGGGATAGCCATAGGCGGGATAGCCGTATCCGCCATAATAGCCGCCATAGACGGGATAGCCGACCGAGATCACGGTCCGCGTCCTTGGATAATGATAGCGGTAGGAATAGCTCGGATAATAGCTGTAGCCGTAGCGATGCCCGCTGTAGCGATAGTCGTGGCCGCGGTGGCTATCTCGGTACGAATGATGATGTCGATCGCCGTCATGATGCCGGTCGCGCGCGCTTGCGGCGGTGGGCAGGGCAATGATGGCGGTCGAGAGAGCGAGAGCGATTAGCTTCCTCATCGAAATACTCCTCGATTTTTGAACGCATCGGTCCGCGAACGCGCGAAACGACTCATTGTCCTGCTGCGCCTTCCTACCTGTCGATGCGATGAATAAGTTTCGTCGGCTCAACGACTAAGCGCATAATCCAGACCGATATCGACGGCCGGTGCTGATTGAGTGATGCGTCCCACCGAAACATAGTCGACGCCGGTCTCGGCGAGGAACCTTATGGTCTCGAGGGTCACTCCGCCCGAGGCCTCGAGCGGCACCCGCCCATTCACCAGCCTCACGGCCTCGCGGAGCATCGCCGGATCCATATTGTCCAGGAGAAGCCGGTCTGCGCCGGCTAGAAGCGCGGGCTCGATCTGGTCGAGCCGGTCGACTTCGACCTGGACTTCGAGCCCGGTGTTCGCGGCCTTGGCGCGGCTTACTGCCTCTGCGACCCCGCCGCAGACGGCGACGTGGTTGTCCTTGATGAGAACGCCGTCGTCGAGCCTCATCCGGTGGTTCTGGGCCCCGCCCATGCGCGCCGCATACTTCTGAAGAACCCTCAAGCCGGGGATGGTCTTGCGGGTATCGAGAAGGATCGTCCCGGTACCTTCGATCGCATCCACATATTGACGGGTGAGAGTTGCAATTCCCGACAAATGCTGGAGCGTGTTCAGGGCCGAACGCTCCGCTGTGAGCATTGCCCGGGCCCGGCCCGAAAGACGGGCGAGGATCGTCCCGTGGCCGGCCCGGTCGCCATCCTTCACCAGCAACTCGATCTCGATTTGAGGATCGAGCGCCCGGAAGAAGGCGGCGGCGATCTCGAGGCCCGCGACAACGATCGCCTGGCGGCAGTTCATCTCGGCTGTAAATCGCGCATCCTCGGCGATCGTCGCCTTGGATGTCACGTCGCCAGAGGAGCCGAGGTCCTCGGCGAGGACTCGGCTCACGAACTCGTCGAGCTGGAAATCGGGGGGCAAGGACATGCCTCCCCGTCTAGGCCGAGCGAAACCGCGAGGACAAGCTCAGTGCGTTTCCTCGGCCGACGCGATCCTCCAGCGGCCGTCCTCCCATCCATATTGCTGCGCGTTCAGAGGGGTGAACCGAGTCCCCTCCCAGCCATTGACGGTGATCGTCACCGAAGCTTCGTCGACCTCGACCAGGTTGAAGCTCTGTTCCTGCTCGCGCACCCGGAGCGAGGTCGCAGTTCCCGCCTGGACGACGAGGGCACCGCCGGCGCGGGTTACGAGATCGCTCGCGCGATGGCT
>DASZYL010000060.1:0-4877 GCA_035545385.1 Sphingomicrobium sp.
CGGACAGCTTCCGATGTTCTACGACCACAAGCCGACCTCGAGGCGCGGATACCTCTTCGATACGACCGCCCCGCTCTACCCCTTCGGTTTCGGTCTCAGCTACACCCGCTTCGAGATCTCCGCGCCGCGCGTTCTGACGCCCGCGATCGCAGCGGACCAGCACGCGAAGATCGCGGTTGATGTCGCCAATATAGGTGGACGGGCGGGCGACGAGGTGGTGCAGCTTTACGTCCACGACGACGAAGCCTCGGTCACTCGACCGGTGATCGCGCTCAAGCGCTTCCAGCGCGTGACTCTCCAGCCCGGCGAGCGGCGCACGATCAGCTTCGAACTTGCGCCTGAAGACCTGGCTCTCTGGAACGCGGAGATGAAGAGGGTCGTCGAACCCGGCACGTTCACCATCTCCGCGGGGCCGAACTCGGTCGAGCTCAAGAGCGCGAAGCTCGAGGTCAGGGGTTCGTCACCGTTGGTCCTCCAGGACACATCGCGGCGAGCTTCGCACTAGGATCGGGAGGAAGCGGGAGGTCGACGCCTTTTGCCTTCGCGAGATCCCATTGCGAGAGCCGCTCGGCGGAAAGGTCGATATCGGAGCGGTAAGCGGGATCGCTCTCGGCCTTGGAAAGCGTGACGAAGCGGAAGCCTGACTTGCGGTAGAGCTCGATCACCTCGGGCATCATGTGCGCGCTCATCGCGCTGACGTGCATCAGGAGGACGAAGGGGATGTCGCGGCCGTAGAGCTTGCGCGCAGTCTCCCTCGCCACTGGAATATTCTTTTCAGCGACCTCCATGTACATGCGCTCGAGCTCGGCAATCGCTTGCTTGTCGCCCGCGGCAACGCAGCGGGCATAGGCCGGAGTGAACTGCCAGTCGGAAAAGCTCATCGTCACGTCGGCAACCCGGTAGCCGCGGCGCTGAAGCACTCGCCTCGCTTCGATGCGCTGGGCTTCGTCCTTGCCCTCGTCGAGAAACGGGTAGCGGAACCAGCGCCAGTCCGAGTTGCCGCCGAGCCGTTCGAGGAGCGGCTCGTTCCTCGTAAGTTCGGTCTCGAATTCATCGACCGACATTTCGTTGAGGTGACGGTGCGACCAGCTGTGGTTTCCAAGAATGAACCCCGCGTCGCGCCAGTCTTCAAGCGCTTCCATCGTCGGCCCGTCCTTTGCGTTCACGCCGTTCACGAAGGTCGTGGCCGGAACTCCTCCCGACTTCAGCGCGGCGATCATCTCTTGGCTGACTTCGAGCGGAGTGGTCCCCGGAGGATAAGGCGAATGAACCGGAAGATCATCGATCGTGATCGCAAGCTCGGGTGCGCTGGCGCACGAAGCAAGGAGGAGGACCGCGGCGGCGAGGCACCTCTTACTCATCAGCGCGCGCCGACCGACGATGAGGCTTTCCAGATGTCGATCCCGGCATCGGTTGCGAGCGCATCGATCCGGGAAAGTTCCTCCCCGGTGAAATCGAGCTTCTCGAGTGCCCCAAGCGAATCGTCGAGCTGCCCGACCGTTCGAGCGCCGACGAGCGCGGAGGTCACCCGCGGATCTCGAAGCACCCAGGCAATCGCCATCTGCGCGAGCGTCTGCCCGCGCTCCTTCGCAAGCTCGTTCAGGGCGCGGACGTGATCGAGATTTTCGGGCGTGAGGAAATCCTTCGAAAAGGATCCCTTCTTCGACGCCCGCGCATCGTCCGGGACTCCACCGAGATATTTGCTGGTCAGCAATCCCTGGGCGAGCGGCGAAAAGGCGATGCAGCCAATTCCAAGCTCGCCGAGCGTATCGAGAAGGCCGCCTTCGATCCACCGGTTCACCATCGAATAGGATGGCTGGTGAATGAGCAAAGGGACGCCCTCGCCCTTCAGGATTTCATGCGCCTTGCGGGTGAGCTCCGGCGAATAGGACGAGATCCCGACGTAAAGCGCCTTGCCCTGTCGGTGCGCATGGGCGAGCGCTCCCATTGTCTCCTCGATTGGAGTGCCGGGATCGACCCGGTGCGAATAGAAGATATCGACATAGTCGAGCCCCATCCGCTTCAGGCTCTGGTCGAGGCTGGCGATGAGATATTTGCGTGATCCGCCATCGCCATAGGGACCGGGCCACATGTCGTAGCCGGCCTTGGTCGAAATGATGAGCTCGTCGCGATAGGGCCTGAAATCCGCCTCCATCCAGCGCCCGAAATTTTCCTCCGCCGAGCCGTAGGGAGGGCCGTAATTGTTCGCGAGATCGAAGTGAGTCACTCCGCGGTCGAATGCCCGGCGGAGGATCGCCCTCCCCGTCTCGAACACGTCGACTCCGCCGAAATTCTGCCACAGCCCAAGCGAGATCGCCGGGAGGTCGAGCCCGCTCCGGCCGCAGCGGCGGTAGGGCATCCGACCGTCATAGCGCTCGGACTGGGCAAGATATTGATCGGGGATCACTTGGCGCTTCCTTCCTCGTCATGCGCATAAAGGCCGAACACTGCCCCGACGAAGCCTCCCGCCTTCTTCGTGCTGAGGATGGTCCCGTCAGCACCTTTCACCAGGGTTCGCCAGCGCTTTCCGTCCTGGCTCCAGTCGAAATCATAGCTTCCCTTGCGAGCCGTGATCCGAAGCTCGATGGGGCCTTGGGGCACCGGCTCCTCGGCAAGAACGACTCCACCCGCCTCGTCGGTCTCGCCGCTTCGACGTCGCACCCGGGCCACCGGCTTGCCGTGATCGCTTCCAATGCCAAGGAAATACCAGAAGTCGTCGTTCTGATAGGCGACGATCCCCGCCTCGGCGCCCTCGCTCGAAGCTCGAAACGACAGGCTCGTCGTCGCGACGGCGTCGAGGTGCTGCTGTCGCCGGGCGAGGAACGAGGGATTGCCGTGACTGGCGAGCCCTATGGGCCTCGCATCGAGTTCGAGCGCTCCTCGAGCGATCCTCCACCAATCGCCCTTGGGATTGCGAAGCTGCATCCAGTAGGGCGCGAGCTTCGCCGAGCTGAAATCCTCCCGGACCGAGAAGTCGCCGTTCGTCGGCACCGCGCTGGTCGTCCCGGGCCTCAGGCCCGGCGCTTTCGCCGTCCAGGGAACCACCTCTCCTGGATCGGTGATCCTTGGCCAGCCGTCCTTCCAGCGAACCGGCATCATGAACGTCTCCCGGCCGGTGTTGAAGTTGTTGGCGAGGTCATAGGGACGAACGCCGAGGAAGACCGCCCACCACTCGCCCCGGGGCGTCTCCACGAACTGGGCATGACCGGTGGACGTGATCGGGTTCGAGCGGCCGCCCGGAAGGTCGCGCTGGGTAAGGATCGGGTTGGTTGCCAGCGGAAGATAGGGTCCGGTCACCTTGTCGCTTCTGAAGACCACTTCGGAATGATCTTCCGCAGTGCCGCCCTCGGCAGCGATCAGATAATAGCTGCCGTCCTTCCTGAAGATGTGCGGGCCCTCGATCCAGATCGGGTTCTTCTCGGGATGAACACCGCCGTCGACAAGCACGCTCCTCGGCCCGAAGGTCTTTAACGCCTTCGCATCGAATTGCTGGATCCAGATCGCTCGATGGCCCGGATAGCGGGGCGTTTCGATGGGCGGTCCATTGTTGACGATCCACGCCGATCCGTCGCTGTCAAAAAACAGCGATGCATCGATCGCGTCCTCGAGGTCGGGAAGCCACACCGGGTCCGACCAGGGGCCCTCGGGCCGCTTCGCAGTGATGACGAAATTGCCGCCGCAGCGGACGCAGGCATTGAGGATGTAGAAAGTGCCATCGTTCCAGCTGATGTCGGGCGCATAGAGCCCGTCTCCCATTCCGGCCTTGCCGAAGTCGATCTGGCCCGGGCGGTCGATCGCATTTCCGACCTGGGTCCAGTGGACGAGGTCGCGGCTGTGGAAGATCGGCATCCCCGGGAACCAGGCAAAGGTCGAGTTGGCGAGATAATAATCTTCTCCGACACGAACGATGCTGGGATCGGGATAGAAGCCCTGGAGGATCGGGTTCGAATATTCGCCGGGGCGAGGTTTTGGCAGTCCGTCATCGCCCCGATACTCGAACCAGTCGAACCTCGCCGGCTCCTGGCTTGCTGCTGCGACCGGCGCCGAGAGAAGCGCCAGGCCAAGCATCCATTCATGCATGACGAGCCCTGGCCGCACTGAACGCGGATGCGATCGCTTTGCGAAGCGGCTTGGGCCGGAACTGCGCATCATAGGGCGTCCCGCGCTTCTTCGCCTTGTCGGAACGCGGATCGAAATTCTCGAGCCAGCTATAGCGATCGCACATCCCCCAGCAGAGCAGGTCGCCGAGCTGCGGATAGTCGAGCATGAGGTCGAGATAGGCCCTCGCGTAGTCGGCAACCATCTGATCGCGCTTCGCGATATCGATCGGCGCCTTCTTGTCGTTCACATCGAACTCCGTGATCACGAGTTCGTATCCCATCGCGACGACCTCATCGAGAAAGCGCCTCCAGGGCGCCTCGGACTCCTTGACCAACTGGGCAACGGGAGAGGGTTTCAGGAGGCGGATGTGCGACTGCACTCCGAGCGCGTCGACCGGCGTCCCACGCTTCTTGAAACCCTCGAGCAATTTGAGCACTCCGCGGATGTGGGTCTCATCGACGCTGTTGCGCTCCCAGCTCATGTAATCATTGTAGACGAGCTGGGCACCGGGCGCGGCTTCGCGCGCGGAATGGAACATGAGGTCGAGGAAGGGTTCGCCGCCGAGCGCACGAGTGACGTTCGTGTCGCGGATCTCACCCGTCTCGGGCTGAACCGCCTCGTTGACGACGTCGTAGGAATAGACCCGAGTCCCATAGCGCCTGCAAACCGTCTCGACGTGCGTGGCGAGCAGCTTTTCGGCTTCGGCGGCCGAGCCGAAATGCGTTTGCGCGAGCCACTTGGGATACCATTTGGTGGGAACCCAGAAGAGCGTATGT
>DASZYL010000061.1:0-5049 GCA_035545385.1 Sphingomicrobium sp.
CATTCTCCTTCTCGAACTCGTCGAAGACTCCGGCGCCGGTCTCGGCGAGCCGGTCCTCGCGCTCGGAGGATTTTGGAAGCGGCCGGATGTCGCGCACTTCCTCGGCGAGCGCGACGGCGTGGGGAATGAGGTCGCCTTCGGCTATGCGGTCGACGAGGCCGCAGTCGAACGCCTCCTTGGCGCCGATCGGATTGCCCGTCGCGCACATCTGCAGGGCCTTCTTCACTCCGGCGACGCGGGGAAGCCGCTGAGTCCCGCCTGCGCCCGGCAACAGGCCGAGCTTCACTTCGGGGGTCCCGAGCTTGGCGGACCTGTCGGCGATCCGGTAATGGCAGGCGAGCGCCACCTCGAGGCCACCGCCGAGCGCGGTCCCGTGGATCGCGGCGACGACCGGCTTCGAGCAATTCTCGATCGTGTCGACGACCGCCGGGAGCCACGGCTGCTGCGGCGGTTTTCCGAATTCAGTGATGTCCGCGCCGGCAAAGAAGGTCTGGCCCTCGCAGGCGATGACGAGCGCCTTGACGCGCTCGTCCGCCTCGGCCTCGGCGATCGCGTCGACGAGGCCCTGGCGGACCGGGGTCGAGAGCGCGTTCACCGGGGGATTGTTCGAAAGGACGATGAGCACGTCTCCGTGCCTTCGGGTCGAAATCGGGCTGGTCGCCGGTTTTTCCATCACGTCTTCCATGTCGGTTCTCCGACTTAGGGCGCTACGGCTGTGCTGACAGCGTTGCAAGTGGAGGAACCGGGCCGCTATTGCGAGCGTCGCCTGTTCGCAAGGGAGCGCGAGATGGACGAGGGTTCGAAAGAGGCTCCGGAATTGCGGGAGGATCGCGCCGCGTTCAAGAAGGCCGCCGACCATATCGAAGAGAAGACGGCCGAGCTCGCCGATGCCGCCGACCGGCGGACGATCCTCGCCACCGATCGCACCTATCTCGCCTCGGAACGAACCTATGCCGCCTGGATGCGGACCGCCCTTGCAGCGCTTGCGAGCGCCGTCGGAGCACGCGCGCTGATGAGCGACATGCTCCCCGGCTGGGCCGCGAAGCTCAGCGGGTCAGCGCTCGCCCTCTTCGCGATATTCTGCCTCGTCGCCGCGGTCTGGAGGCAGCTCCAGGGCGTGAAGCCGCCGCCGCATCCCGATATCCACCCGATTCCGCACACGCTTCTCATCCCGACGAACGCGATCCTCGGGCTGGTGGCGGTCATCGTCCTTGTTGGAATCTGGGCCGCCTGAGCGACGGCCTTGGGATCAGCCCTTGGCCTTGTAGCCGCCGATGATGCCGAGAATGAAGGCGGTCACGAGGGCGAGCTGGATCTTCCCGCTAGGGTCCTCCCAGCCGAAATACTTGCCACCCCAGCCGACGAGGGCAACGAACATGGCAATTGAAATGGCGCCGACCATTTGATCCTCCCGAGCGCCGGTGAAGAACTGACCGGCCCGTGCCAATTGTCCGGCATCAAGGTAAACAGAGGGTAAAGCTTGCTCCGGTGAGGCCTCGAAGCCATAGGGGCGAAAGGTCCAAGAAACTGCAGGCTGCCCACATGAAAGCGCGCGTTTTCATCACCCTCAAGTCCGGGGTCCTCGACCCGCAAGGCAAGGCGATCCACCACGCGCTGGAAGGCCTCGGCTTTTCCGGGGTGAACGACGTTCGCGCAGGCAAGCTCATCGAGCTCGACCTTGCGGATTCGACGAGCGATTCCGAGATCGAGGACATGTGCCGCAAGCTCCTTGCGAACACGGTCATCGAGAATTTCCGGATCGAACGGCTGGAGAACGCATGAAAAGCGCCGTCATCGTCTTTCCCGGCTCCAATTGCGACCGCGACCTCGCGGTCGCCCTCGAGCAGGTGACCGGGCGCAAGCCCGCGATGGTCTGGCACAGGGAAGCCGAGCTTCCCGACGGCCTCGACTTCATCGGAATCCCCGGAGGCTTCTCCTACGGGGATTACCTTCGCTCGGGAGCCATGGCCGCGCGCTCGCCGGTCATGGGAGCGGTTAGGAACGCGGCCTCAAGAGGAGTGCCGGTGATCGGCATCTGCAACGGCTTCCAGGTCCTGACCGAAGCAGGCCTTCTTCCAGGAGCACTGATGCGAAACGCGGGCCTTCGTTTCGTCTGCCGCGGCGTTCGCCTCCGGGTCGAGAACAGCCAGAGCCTTTTCACGAGCGGCTATGATTCAGGCGAGGAAATCGTCTTTCCGGTCGCTCACCACGACGGCAATTACCAGGCGGACGACGCGACCCTCGATCGGTTGGAAGGCGAAGGGCGCGTCGCATTGCGCTATCTCGAGGAGTGCAATGGCTCGGCGCGCGACATTGCCGGCATCCTCAATGACGCGGGCAACGTTCTTGGCCTGATGCCGCACCCCGAGCGCGTGATCGAGCCGGCGCATGGCGGAACCGATGGCAGGCGGCTGTTTGAAGGCCTGCTCGAGACCGTCGCCGCATAGCCTTTGCGCTATTACGTCGCCGCGACGGGCGTTGTTTTCGCGCTCATGTTCGCAGCCCATGTCGCCAGGGCCTGGGTCGAAGGCAGCGCACTCTACCGCGAACCCGCGTTCGTCGCGACGTCGATCTTCTCGCTGGGCCTTGCGGCCTGGGCGGCGCTGCTCTTCTTCAATCGTCGACGGTGAAGGGCGTGAAGTCGGTACCAACGTCATAGACGTCGACGCCTTCCCTCGCCTTCAGCCAGCCGACCACGGCGTAAGTCACCGGCGTCAGGATGACTTCCCAGCCGACCTTCAGGACGAACTGGCTGAGCATCACCTCGAGGATGTCCGAAGCTGACCAGTCAGGCATTCCGAGGAAAGCGAGCGGATAGAAGATCAGGCTGTCTGCGCCTTCGCCAACGACCGTGCTCCCGATCGTTCGGGTCCAGAGCATTTTCCCCTCGGTCCAGATCTTCATCTTGGCAAGGACGACCGAGTTCAGGAAATCGCCGACGAAGAAGGCGCAGATCGAGGCCGCGATGATCCGCCAGCCCGATCCGAAAACGCGCTCATAGGCATCCTGGCCGTTCCAGCCTGGAGCGACCGGGAGGTGCACGACCGTCCATTCCATCACCGCCATGAAGAGGAGTGCGCCGAAACCTGCCCAGATCGCGCGGCGGGCACGCGCATAGCCGTAGACCTCGGTGAGGACGTCATCGATGACGTAGGAGATCGGGAAGAAGAGGATGCCAGCCCCGAATGGCCAGGGGCCGATGCCCGGCAAGGTCACGATCGAGCGCTTCTCCGCACCGACGACGTTCGAGAGGAGCAGGACCACCACGAACGCGACCATGACGAAATCGAAATAGCGAAAGCGCGCGCCGTGCAGCGTTCGCGCCTCGACGTGCCGCAGCCCCTCCCCTTCGGCTTTCATGAAACGAAGGCTAGCGCGGTTCCCCGCCGCGTCAACAAGGCCAGTCCTTGGTCGAAAAGCGCGAGATCCAAGACTGACGGGCTAGCGGTTGCGGCCCGATTGCGGTTAGTCATCGAAGCCACGCGCCCGTAGCTCAGCTGGATAGAGCACGAGCCTTCTAAGCTTGGGGTCGCAGGTTCGAGTCCTGCCGGGCGCGCCAGTTTTCCGCCTGTACGTTCTTGACACATGGGTGACAGAACGTTCCGACTACATGGGTGACAACCTCGGGCCGAACGGGTTGTCGAGGGTTTGCAACGTTTTCTGCTCCAAGTCGATGTATCCCAGATCGTAGTGCATGAAGCTGACGAGCCAGATGCCATCATCGACTTCCTTGATGCCGAGGCGCTGGCCGGCGAGCACGGTGGAGATGTTGATCTTCTTGCGATGCATGCAGATGCGGCCACAGCATGTGACGAGGATGTCGCGATCGTGGAGCGGGTAGTCGAGTTGGGGCAGGCCAACATAAGGACGGTTTGAGGCGACGTAGACCTCTGCCGGTACTTTCATGCCGAGGGCCTCGTGTGGCCGCTCATTGTTAAATTCGCTTCTAAAGGCATCGAACTTGCCTTGCTGTTGCAGGAAGTTGGCGGCCGCGGGCCTGGTGGCTTCCTGCTTGAGCGTTCGATGCATGCGTTCATGGCGGCCGTTCTGTTGCGGCCGTCCCGGCTTGATCCGTTCGATGTCGATGCCAAGGCGCAGCCACCAGACTGACAGGCGAGAGAGGTTGTAGAGACCGTTGGGGCTGGCGAAGGGAACGCCATTGTCGGAGCGGATCGCATTGGGCAAGCCGCGCTCGCGGAAGAGTTGCTCGAACTCGAGGATCGCCGGCTCTTCACGGACCGACTCCAGGCCTTCGCACATCAGCAGGAAGCGTGCGGCATGGTCGGTCACGGTCAGTGGATAGCAATAGCGGCCGCTGCCGAGCTTGAACTCGCCCTTGAAATCGACGCACCACAGGTCGTTGGGGTTCGTGCCTGAAGACAGTGCGGTCCCTGCCGTGCGGTGTCGACGGCGCATCCGTTTGACCAGGCCATTACGGTCCATGACGGCGTGGATCGTGCTGGTCGCAGGTACCTTAACGTCGCCCGGCAAGCGTCTCACCAGCAGTTCGCGGATCTTGCGAGCGCCCCAATTGGGCTTGTCTTGCTTGGCCCGGACGATGATCCGCTCCAGCGTCTCTGGCAGCTGATGGGCGTAGCGCACAGGGCGCCTCGAGCGATCCCTGATCGCCTCAAACCCGTCCTGCTCATAACGCTCGAAGATCTTGTATCCAGTCTTCCGCGAGATCCCGAACTCTCGGCACAGCTCGCTCATCGGCTCGCCATCGAGACGGCGCAGCACGAAACGCATGCGCTCTTCCATTACCGAACACTCCTTCCACGGCATCCACACCTCCCCCTGCAGCTAGCTGCAGGGGGAAAGTGTTACCCATGTGTCCGGAACGAATTGTCACCTATGTGTCGGGTCGCTCACCGGGTCTGTACCGGAGACATAGGTAACACTTTTGCTCCGAACGGGTTAGGTCCCGGCTCGAGCCGGCAGGTCTCGTCGTGGAAGAAGCCGATATCGTAGTGCATGAAGCTGACGAGCCAGATGCCATCATCGACTTCCTTGATGCCGAGGCGCTAATCGCGGGCGGTGCACTTCAGA
>DASZYL010000062.1:0-11702 GCA_035545385.1 Sphingomicrobium sp.
CAGCACTTCAAGTCGCACGCCAAGGACAACCATTCGCGCCGCGGCCTCCTGATGCTGGTGAACCAGCGTCGCTCGCTGCTCGATTATCTTCGTCGCAAGGACGAGCAGCGATACATCGACCTCATCGCGAAGCTCGGTCTGCGTAAGTAAATTTAAAGGACAAGTCGCGGCCCCTTCGAGGGGCCGCTTCGTTATTCGAAAGTCCCGCAATTCGGCGGGGCGTCGATGGGGCCAAGTCAAGACGCCCCGACCCGCAGCGAGCCGGAATGCTCGCAAAAAGCTGTCCCGCCGGCATCCGGCCCGCGGGTGAAGGAAAGCAAATGTTCGATACGAAAACAGTCGAAATCGAGTGGGGTGGAAAGACCCTCAAGCTCGAAACGGGCCGTGTTGCCCGCCAGGCCGACGGCGCGGTTCTCGCGACCCTCGGCGAAACCGTGGTGCTGTGCGCAGTCACTGCGGCCAAGTCGGTCAAGCCGGGGCAGGATTTCTTCCCGCTGACCGTCCACTACCAGGAAAAGTTCGCAGCCGCGGGTCGAATCCCCGGCGGCTTCTTCAAGCGCGAGCGCGGAGCGACCGAAAAGGAAACGCTCACCAGCCGCCTCATCGACCGTCCGATCCGGCCGCTCTTCCCGGAGGGCTTCTACAACGAGGTCCTCGTGATCGCGCACGTCCTGAGCTACGATGGCGAGAACGAGCCTGACGTCCTTGCGATGATCGCGGCGTCTGCGGCTCTCACCCTCTCGGGCGTTCCGTTCATGGGCCCGATCGGCGCAGCACGCGTCGCCTTCAGCAATGAGGGCGAGTACATCCTCAACCCGACCCAAAGCGAGGTCGCCGAGGGCCGCCTCGACCTCGTCGTCGCAGGCACCCGCGAAGCGGTCATGATGGTGGAATCGGAAGCCAAGGAGCTCTCGGAGGACGAGATGCTCGGCGCCGTCATGTTCGCCCACAAGTCCATGCAGCCGGTGATCGAAGCGATCATCAGGCTGGCCGAGCAGGCGGCCAAGGAGCCGTGGGAGCTCGCCACCACTGCCGACAAGGCGGAGATCAAGAAGCAGCTGAAGAGCCTCATCGGGGCCGACATCGAAGCGGCCTACAAGCTCACCAGCAAGTCCGAGCGCTCGAACGCGCTGAACGAAGCCAGAGCCAAGGCGGCCGAGGCGTTCGCCGATGCCGACCCCCAGGTGCAACTCGTCGCCGCGAAGCTCGTGAAGAGCCTCGAGGCCGACGTCGTTCGCGGAGCGATCCTCAAAGAGGGACGCCGGATCGACGGCCGCGACACCAAGACCGTTCGTCCGATCGAGATCGCGGTCGGGTTCCTTCCGCGGACCCATGGCTCCGCGCTGTTCACCCGCGGCGAGACCCAGGCGATCGTCACCACGACGCTAGGCACCAAGGAAGCGGAGCAGATGATCGATGGACTGGAGGGTCTCTCCTACCAGCGCTTCATGCTCCACTATAACTTCCCGCCCTATTCGGTCGGCGAAGTCGGGCGCTTCGGAGCCCCTGGCCGCCGCGAAGTCGGCCATGGCAAGCTTGCTTGGCGAGCGATCCACCCGATGCTGCCGAGCGCGGAAGAGTTCCCCTATACGATCCGCGTTCTTTCCGACATCACCGAGTCCAACGGCTCGAGCTCGATGGCAACGGTATGCGGCGGCTCGCTTGCGCTCATGGATGCGGGCGTTCCGCTGAAGCGCCCGGTTGCGGGCATCGCCATGGGCCTGATCCTCGAAGGCAAGGACTTCGCGGTGATCAGCGACATCCTCGGTGACGAGGACCATCTCGGCGACATGGACTTCAAGGTTGCCGGCACCAGCGAGGGCGTCACCTCGCTGCAGATGGACATCAAGGTCGCCGGGATCACCGAAGAGATCATGAAGACCGCGCTTGCCCAGGCGAAGGAAGGCCGAGCCCATATCCTCGGCGAAATGGCCAAGGCCCTGGGCGAAAGCCGCCAGGAGCTCTCGGCCCACGCGCCGCGCATCGAGACGATGACGATCCCCAAGGACAAGATCCGCGAGGTCATCGGCACCGGGGGCAAGGTCATCCGCGAGATCGTCGCGGAGACCGGCGCCAAGGTCGACATCGACGACGACGGAACGATCAAGATCGCGTCCTCGGACCTTTCGCAGATCGAGGCCGCGCGCAACTGGATCAAGGGTATCGTCGCCGAGCCGGAAGTCGGAACGATCTACACCGGCAAGGTCGCGAGCATCGTCGATTTCGGCGCCTTCGTGACCTTCATGCCCGGAAAGGACGGGCTGGTTCACGTCTCCGAGATCAAGAACGAGCGAGTCGAGAACGTCCGCGACGTCTTGAGCGAAGGCCAGGAAGTGAAGGTCAAGCTCCTCGAGGTCGATCCGCGCGGCAAGGTTCGCCTGTCGATGCGTCTCGTCGACCAGGAGACGGGCGAAGAGCTGCCCGACACGCGTCCTCCGCGCGAGCCGCGCGAGGATCGCGGTCCACGCGGCGATCGGGGCGATCGGGGCGATCGTGGGCGTCACGGGCGTGATCGCGACCGCGGCCCGCGCCGTGATCGCGGCGACCGCGATCGTGGCCCACGCGGTGATCGTGGTGATCGCGGCCCCCGCCGCGAACGCGAGCCTCGCGAAGGCGAGGAAGGCGGCCGTGAGCCGGAATTCTCGCCCGCGTTCCTGACCGGGGACGCCGAGGACTGACAAGCTTCCCCCGGCCTCCGGGCCGGGGACTGAGGTCCAAGGACAAGGAAGGCCTCGAGGGGGACACCCCCCGCGGGGCCTTTCTTCATCCGGGGCTTGAGAGATCCGTCGCCTCGACGATGGTGTCGAATGTCGCCTTGGAGCGCGACTGGCGCGGCAATTTCCCAGGCCTTGTGTCCATTGGGGGAGCCGGCCGATGGGAATCGCAAATGCGAATGGAAAAGTGAGCGATCGCTCACATATAGGGGCGTCCAAAGGCAAGGAAGGACCGATGGCCTCGAACGCATATTCAGATCTCGTCCGTTTCAAGCAATGGGCTGACGAGGGTCTCCACGAAGTGGTCGCCCGTTCGATCGACCAGCTCCCCCAGGAGGACAGGACCAATCTCCTTCGCCTCCTCGACCACATCCTCGTCGTGGACCTCATCTTCCGCGACCATCTCGAGGGCCGCTCCAGCGACTTCACTGGACCCCGCTCGGACCGGCTCCCCGATCTCAAATGGCTGATGGAGACGAGCAGAGAAGTCGACTCCTGGTACGTGTCTTACGTGAAGGATCTCCCCGTCGACGAGTTCGACCGGAAGCTCAGCTTCAAGTTCACGAGCGGCAAACCCGCGCTGATGACAAGGGGCGAGATCATCCAGCACGTCGTTCTCCACGGCACCTATCATCGTGGAATGGCCGGGGTTCTTCTCCAGAAGAACGGGGTTGATCCCAACGACGACCGAGTGACGGATTTCCTGGAGCTTGCCGCCTGAAGTTAGCGGGAGGCCGAATAGCGCTCGGCCCACGAGCGCGCTTCGCCCTCCGACTGCTTCCTGATCTCGGGAACCACGACCGCTGCGGCCGGATCGATTGCGATGCCGAGATAATCGGCAACAGCGCTTGCGGCCGAGGCGCCGTTCGTCAGCACATCCTCGTGCCACAGGCGCAGCGGCTCGATCCCAAGGTCGCTGAACATCCGCTCCCACACCTCTTCCTGGAAGGCGATACCGCGCTCGGCCGACTCGAGGGCATCCTTCGAATATGGGATGGATGGAAGGCTCTTACCCTCCTGCTCCTTGCGCCAGATGCCCGACAACGTGGCCCTCGCATAAGAGACCGTCTGAGCGACCCGGTCACGGCGACGAAGATAGACGATCCGCCGCTCAACTGCCCTTGGAAGGAGGAGTGAGATCACCTCTTCGATGAGCACGGGGTTGCTTCTCTGGAGCTGCTCGAGCTGCTGCGGAAAGGCTTTCAGGCCAAACACCCCGTTGGGCGAGCAGCGGCGCCTTAGAAGGGAATGCCATAGCTGTTGCTGCGAAGCGGGTGACCTTGCCGCGAAGCCATAGGGGCCGGCCGGCTCGAAGTTGAGATATTCAAGCGGTGCTCCAAGGCAGCCGGTGCGCCAGAGGAGATGACTGAAATAGGTGCTTCCGGCCCGGGGGACCGACGCCAGGAGGTAAGCGAGCGCCGGTCCCTCCGCGCGCTGCGGAAAATCGAACTTTCCCTCGTAGCCGGTGTCGATCTCGTGAAGCATCCCTTGGTGGATTGATCTTAGCGACAGGCTTTCGTCCGGGATATTGGCTTGTTGCCCCCTCGAAACCGCGCCCCGACGAGCTCTCCCTTATCGAAGATTAACCCCTGAGTTGAGCGGCTTAGGGTCATGTCGCTCCCGGAACCAACGACGCCGATACGACGTTCTTGAGCGCAAATGTTGTTTCCGGCCGCGGCGCTCCGACGACGCTGCCGCGTGGCTCTTACCGATAGACGCGAAGTCGAGAAATTCAGCTGCGGCCCTTGGGCCGTACGAAAGGACAGAAAAAGGTGCGCAATGGACAATCTGTTGAGGAGGGCGGCGCCGTTTCGTCGGGCCTTCCTTCACTCGATTATATCCTCAAAGGGGGCTTTGAAGCGAAGCGGATCCACTTGATCGAGGGCGAGCCGGGCGCCGGGAAGACGACGCTCGGAATGCAGTTCCTTCTCGATGGCGTACGGAAGGGCGAGCGGTGTCTTTACATCACCCTGTCCGAAAGCAAGGAGGAGCTGATCCACGTCGCCGAGACGCACGGCTGGGATCTTGAGGGAATCGAGATTTTCGAGCTCGTTCCGCCCGAGCTCAGCCTCGACCCGGAGCGCGAGCAATCGATCGTCTACGCCTCGGACCTCGAGCTCGGCGAAACAGTGCAGATGGTGAAGGAGCTCGTCGAGCGGGTGGGCCCGTCCCGAGTGGTGTTCGACAGCCTCTCGGAGATCAGGCTTCTCGCCCAGGGCGCGCTTCGGTTTCGCCGCCAGGTTCTCGCGCTCAAGCATTTCTTCGCGCATCTCGGCTGCACCGTCCTGTTCCTCGACGACCTCACCGAGATGATCGACGACCTCAGCCTCCACAGCCTTGCTCATGGTGTCGTTCGCCTCGAGCAACTGGCCATGACTTATGGCGCGGAGCGCCGCCGGCTTCGGGTCCACAAGATGCGGGGGCGCCAGTTCCAGGGCGGCTATCACGATTTCGTGATCCGCGCCGGCGGACTTCGAATCTTCCCCCGGCTGGTGGCTTCGGAGCACCCGGACACGGGCTTTGAATGGAAGCTCGGAACGAGCGGCATCGAGAGCCTCGACGAACTCGTCGGCGGCGGTCTCGATTATGGCACTTCGACCTTGATCATCGGGCCCTCGGGCACCGGCAAGTCGACGCTTGGGCTTCGCTACGCCTACGAGGCCCTTCGCCAGGGTGAGAAAGCACTCGTCATCAGCTTCGACGAAACCCGGGCGGTGTTCGAACGGCGGGCGAGCCGCCTCGGAATGGATACGGCCCCGTTCATGAGTGGCGGGCAGTTCAGCTTCCGCCAGGTCGACCCGGCTGAACTGTCACCTGGCGAGCTGACGGGCATCATCCGGGACCAGGTCGAGGACGAAGGTGTGAGCGTGGTCGTCCTCGATTCCCTCTCCGGCTACCAGCAGGCCATGCCCGAGGAGCAGTTCCTGCTCCTCCAGATGCACGAGATCCTGACCTACCTTAACCAGCGGCGCGTTCTCACCGTCCTCATCCTCACCCAGTCGGGGATGGTCGGCCAAATGCAAAGTCCACTCGACCTCACCTATCTTTCCGACACGGTGCTCCTGCTCCGTTACTTCGAGGCCGACGGCGAAATCCGCCGCGCCGTCTCCGCGTTGAAAAAGCGGACGGGCCACCATGAATCGACCATCCGCGAGTTCAGGATCAGCGACGGCGGAATCGAGGTCGGACCAAGGCTGGAGGGCTTTCACGGAGTGCTCACCGGGACTCCGACCTACGATGGTCGCGAGGAGCTGATGATGCCGGCAACGGCGAGCTAGGGCCGGCCAAGGAATCGACGACCTTGGAACGGTTCCTGATTGTAGCTCCGGCCGGGCGCGACGCAGAGGTGATCCGCCAGCTGCTTGCGAGCGCGGGCCTTGATGCCGTCATCGACACGAGCGGCGATCTCCTGTTCGACGCACTCAAGGACGGCCTCGCGGCGGGCGCTGTCATCACCGACGACGCGCTCATCAGGCTCGATCACGCGCGGCTTCAAAGCGCGATCGCAAACCAGCTTCCCTGGTCCGACTTCCCGTTCGTGCTGCTGGTCCGGCGAGGCCTGACGCGCGAGGGGCCCAAGCGAATAGAATCCGTCATGAACGCGACGGTGCTCGAGCGCCCGCTTCACCCCGCCTCGCTCATCAGCGCCGCGAGGGCCGCCGCGCGCGCCCGTGCCCGTCAGCGGCTCGCCGCGGAATATCTCGCCGAGCGCGAGCGCGCCGAAGCGAGGCTCCGGGAATTTGCAGAAACGCTTGAGCACAAGGTCGCCGAACGCACTCGCGATCTCGCGTCTGCCAATGATCGACTGACCGCCGAGATCGCCGAGCGCGAGCGCGCCGAGGCCCGGCTCGTCCAGGCGCAGAAGATGGAGGCGATCGGGCAGCTGACCGGCGGAGTCGCCCATGACTTCAACAATCTCTTGAGCGTCGTCGTCGGTTCGCTCGACCTCGTCCTTAGGCGGTGCGACGACGAACCCGTCCTGAGGCTTGCCCGAAATGCGCTGAAGGCGGCCGAGCGCGGCGCCAACCTCACGGGTCAGCTGCTCGCATTTTCACGCCGGCAGCGCCTTTCGCCGGCCGCGATCGAGATCAACAATGTCATCACTGGCATGCGCGAAATGATCGCTCGAAGCATCGGGCCGCACGTCCAGATCGAAACCGATCTCGATCCCCGTGCGTGGCGGGTTCTCGCCGACGCGACCCAGCTCGAGGTCATGCTGCTTAACCTTGCGATCAACTCGCGCGACGCCATGCCCGAGGGGGGCAGGATCGTCATTCGGACCCGCAATATCTCGAAGGTGCCGCCTGCCCTCGCTGCCGAGCTCGAGCCCGGCCAATATATTTGCGTCAGCGTCAGCGACGATGGCCCTGGAATGCCTGCGAACGTCCTCGCCCACGCCTTCGAGCCCTTCTTCACGACCAAGGCTCACGGCAAGGGGACCGGCCTTGGTCTCGCCCAGCTCTACGGCTTCGCCAAGCAGTCCAAAGGCGCAGCAAGGATCGAGAGCGAGATCGGCAAGGGCACGACGGTCTCGATCTTCCTGCCAAGGACGAACGAGGACGTCGCCCAGGACTTTTCCGCACGGAACGATGGCCAGTCCACCGGGCGCGCACGGATCCTGCTCGTCGACGACGACGACGAGGTGAGGATGGTCACTTCCGAGATGATCGGGGAACTCGGCTACACCGTCATCGCCGTGGCGAGCGGCGAAGCCGCGCTCGCGAGGCTCGAGCGCGAGGAGTTCGACCTTCTCGTCACCGACGTCGTGATGCCCGTCATGAATGGGGTCGAACTGGTCCGGCGGGTGCGCAAGCAGAAGCGGGCGATCCCCGTTCTCTTCTCGAGCGGCTATGCCGATGTCCAGATGTTCGGCGACGAACTGTCGGACGAAACCGTCCTGAGAAAGCCGTTCAGAATGTCCGACGTCGTCAGCCGGATCGAAGCAGCGCTCGAAAAGGCGTTCGAACGGGATTCGCCGGTCAGTTAGCGGGACTTCAATCCGAGTCCATCGAATCCAAGGAGCGCATGACCTGGGTCATGAGCTGGATGATCGCGACTGCAAGGAGCCAATAGAGACCGATCATGTAAACGGCGGGTGCCTGCAGGCCGAAAAGCCCGATTGCTGCCGCCATCTGCATCGCGCCCATGACGAGGCCCGAAAGGGTGAGCGCCCAGTAGCTCACCTCGAGCTCGGGATTGAGAAGTCCGCGCAGCCGGCCGATCAACGCGGCACCCGAAAGAATGAGGATCCAGGCGCCAAGGGCTGCGAAGCAGATCGTCCAGATGAGCTCTTCCTCGAACCGGGCAACGAACAGCGGAAGCGGGATCAGGGCGAGCACGAATGCGCCGATGCTCGACTGGAACAGGAAACGAAGCGACTGGACCTCGATGCGCTTCCAGCGCTGGTCACCGAACCTGAAAGCGATGAGGAGGCCCGAAAAGCCGGTGAGGCTCATTGCGATCTGGGCAATGTCCAACAGCCAGTCGGCTGAGTTCATTACGGCTGTTTAACCCTGAATGCGCCTCGACGCGAGAACAGGGCAATCATCACTCATGGCAGGAGCTCGATGACCTCCTCCACGGTCCCGGTTTCCCCGAGCTTGGGAAAGATCTTCGCGATACTGTTCGCGTGGGCGCCCTCGTCCATGTCGGTCATCGCGTCGGTTACGAGGACCACGTTGAAGCCGAGCGCGTAAGCCTCGCGCGCGGTGGATTCGACACCGATGCTGGTCGCGATCCCCGTGAGCACGACCTGGGTCACGCCTGCGTCTCTCAGGCGCTGCTCAAGGTCCGTGTGCGGGAACGCACCCCAGCTCCGCTTGGTCACTCGAATGTCACCGTCCCTGGCGCCAAGATCCGGAATGAGTTCAGCCCATTCGGGCGGGCGCTCGCCTGGAGGCCGTTGTTGCTCGGTTCGTCCCGGCGCCCCGCCAGCGACATTGACAAGAACGACCGGCAGGCCGCGCTCCCGAAAGGCTTCGGCGAGCCGCTTCGACCTCGCGACCATTTCTGAAACGGGGTGGATGGTCGGATAGGAAATGAGCCCCTTCTGGAGGTCGATCACGACGAGCGCGGTCTTCGGATCGAGCCTGGTAACAGCCATTGAACGGGACCTTTCCTTCGTAAACGCCAGAAAGAGAATTCTGACCGACGACTGGCGTTCCGATTTCGCGGCCGTTCACGACAGGAGCCTAATCTTCATGCACAAACGCCGAATCAAGGCCGCGAAAAACACGCTCTACGCTGCGCGGCATCTTCAAGGAGTATGACGATGCGTAAATTCGTCCTGTTGGCAGTCGCGGCGTCTCTCCTGATGCCGGGCGCGGCGCTGGCCGAACGCCATCATGGCCGCGACCGTGACCGGCATCATTCAAGCCATGGAAGGCACGACCGCCATGACCGGCACAGTTCCCATGATCGTCGGGAGTGGCACGGCGACCGTCATCACCGCCACAGATATTATGCGGCCCCCTACCGCAATTGGCGCTATCGGCCGGTAAGCGTCGGTTACCGCCTCGACCGGGTCTATTATTCGCCGCGCTATTACATCGGCGATTACGGCTATTATCACCTTCGGCCGCCGCGCCCGTGGGAGCGCTGGATCCGCTATGGCGACGACCTCCTTCTGGTGAACCTTCGTACCGGCCGAGTGCTCGACGTGATCCATTACGGCTATTGGTAGGCAATTCTTAGCGAGACCCTCCTCGCGCCCCACGCGAGAGGCTAGGTTGAGGTCCGCCCCAACCCGGGGCCCCGCGAGTATGCCCAGTCGCGGGGCCCTTGCCGTCCCTCGTCAGGCCGCCGTCCATCCGCCATCGGCGGCTATCGCCTGGCCGGTCACGAAGCTTGCCGCCGGACTGCAGAGCCAAACGACACTCGCGGCAATCTCGTCTGGAGTGCCAAGGCGACCCACGGGCTCGGTCTCGACAATTGTCTCGCGCGGCACCCCGCCCATCATCAGCCGGTCCAGCATGGGTGTTTCGATCGCTCCCGGGCAGATGGCGTTCACTCGGATCCCGGCCTTGGCATATTCGAGCGCAGCGTTTCGGGTGAGCCCGACGACGCCATGCTTGGAGGCGGTATAAGCGGGAATCCCGGGAAAGCCGATAAGGCCGGCGATCGAGGCGCAGTTGACGATCGCCCCGCCGCTTTCCTGGCTCGTCATCTGGCGAAGCTCCTCGCGGAGACAGAGGAACGTGCCGCGAAGGTTCACCGCCATGATCCGATCGAAATTCTCGGTCGAGCACTGGGCGCTGGGCCCAAGCTCTCCTTCGATGCCGGCGTTGTTGAATGCGACATCGAGGCGGCCGAAACGCGAAACGATCTCGCCCACCAATCGCTGGACACTCGACTCGTCGGATACGTCGCAAGGGATGAAAGAGCTGGGCGCACCTTCGCGTTCGCATTCGGCCGCTGCGGCCTTGCCCTTGTCCTCGTCGAGATCGGCGAGGACGGTCGTCGAACCTTCCCGAGCGAAGGCGCGCGCGGTTGCCTTTCCTATGCCGGAGCTCGCGCCGGTGATGAGCACGATGCGGTTACGCAATCCATCCATGGCCCTAAGTGATGCTCCTCGCCGTCGAGGGAAGCACTAGGGATTGTTACGGAAATAGATTTCGCGCTCGACCTTTCGGCGGACTGGGGCGCTTTCGAAACCATTGATTCGTTAGCAACCTCTGTTAAAGATCGCATCTGGAGCTTGCGCCCCTGATCGGGGGCAACGACCGGGCGCGGCTCTTGGTACAAGGCCCGGCAGGACGTCTTTCTGTCGGGCCGTTCCCACCCGAGGCATTCGACATATCACGGGCAAACGAAACCGTTTCGAGCCCGGGGAGTCGGCATCCGCCGGGCTCTTTTCGCCGAACAGAAGATGGGTCGGCGCCGAAGGGCAACTGTCCCGTTTTGATACAGAATTGACTTTCGACAAATTATCCTTTGTCAATTAACGTAAGTTTCGTTAATTTCTGTTTAACGACTCGCACGGGGGCGAGTCGGTCGGGGGGCCATAAGCCCAGATAAATGATGTTGCGCACGCGATGCTTGTCGCGGGCTTGTGCCTGCTTGTTGTCCGCGTTCCTGGCTTTTGCCGGAACGACGGCTGCCCATGCGGATATGCTGACCGTCACGGCGACGGGAACGATCGGGACCAGGTGCTCGATTGCCGTCGCCTCTCCCTTTTCGAGCCCCGATCTTTCATCGAGCGGCAGCGTCGGAGCGACAGCCACGGTCAATTGCAACACCGGATTCAAGGTGAACGCAACGTCGGCGAACGGAGCGATCAAGAGCGCGACTCCGGCGACGACGAACTTCACCAACACTCTGCCTTACGATTTCACGCTCGCCGTTCCGCTCGAAAGCGGTGCGCCAATGAACGCGACCTGCGCCTCGAGCGCCCTGGTCGCGGGCCAGTCGACCTGCGCGCTCTCGCCAGCGAACGGCACGGGCCTTTCGTCGAGCGGGAGGGCGTCGATCAACAAGACGGCGACACTGACGCTCGCCTACACGGTGCCGACGCTTCCGACGCACCTCATCGCGGGAAGCTACAGCGACACCATCACCCTTACGGTCGCGACGGTGCCATGAGCAGCGCGCGACTCAACGAACAGCCAGCCTTCCAACGGGGGCAGACTGTCCCGGCCACCGCCGGGTCTCATCATCCAAATGATGAAAATGGAAGGAAGGAAGTGCCATGAAGAGACTATTGATGGCGGCGGTGGCGCTCAGCGCCATGGCGACGGTTCCGGCCGCGCCGGCCCTGGCCCAGGACGCTGCGAACTTCGATGTCACCGCGACGGTCGCAGCGAAGTGCAACTATACGGGTGGAACGATCGCCTTTGGAACGGTCACGACCAATTCCGCGACAGGGCTTCTCGACCCAGGTCAATCCGCGTCGTCGGACGACCAGGCCGGCTTTTACTGCAACGGGTCCAACACGACGGTCGAGCTCAGTCATGTCGCGATGACGACCACTGCGAGTGCGACGGGCTTCGT
>DASZYL010000063.1:0-13333 GCA_035545385.1 Sphingomicrobium sp.
CCTCGCCGTCGGTCGCGAGGTCGACGGCATAGCCTGCTCCTTCCAGGGTGGAGCGGAGCTGGCGTCCGAGATTGGGTTCGTCTTCGACGATCAGAACGCGCATCGTTGCTCCCCGGAGCTGTTCATCTTCGTGCCGTCAACCCGCGTTGCGGCAAGAGGTTGCTTATCCGGAACAACTGGGGAGGAGCGGAAAAAAGTCAATCCGCACCGGAGAGGATCATTGCGGACGCGAACGGCGAATGATGCGCCCGGTCTGGGGATCGACGTCGACCCAGATGACTCGTCCGTTCTGGATGAACTTCATTCGATAGGTGCCATTATTGAGTTCGGGCCCCAAGTAGTCGGCATTGGGTCCGACGAACGGCATTACCCGGCGTTCGAGCTGGGGAAGCGGCATCGATCGTCCCTCGCTCCTGCCCTTGAACGCGCGCTGCGAATCGCGCGGGGGATCGGCCAGCGCCGGGGCGCTGGTAAGGCCGGTTGCAAGGAGCCCGGCAAGGAGGAGGGTACGCCAATGGTTCATAACTCGACTCTCTTGTCGGATCGCTCTTCTAGCATCGACCATTGAATTGGCTATGAACGCAACTGACGAGCGGCGTTCAGGGTCACAGTCCGTTGCAAACTCGCAACAGGGCCTATCTTGAGGGTTCAGACGCCGGGATTCCTTGGCTAGGGCCCCGCCATGGCAGCGCCAATTCTCTCTTATGAAGACCTGAGCCTCGTCCAGGGCGAGGGCTGGCTGTTCCAGGACCTCGACCTCTACATCTCCGAGCGCGACCGGCTTGCGCTCATCGGGCGAAACGGCGCGGGCAAGACGACGCTTCTGAAATGCCTCGCAGGGTTGATCGACCCCGACCGCGGCAAGCGGACCATCGTTCCTGGAACCCGCGTCGTCCTCCTCGAGCAGGACCCCAAGATGGAGGGGTTCGAGACGCTCTTCGACTGGGTCGTTTCGGGGGAGGACGCTCCCCAATCGCACGAGGCTGCAGCGATCGCCGACCAGCTCGGGATCGACCTTGCTCGTCCGGCTTCCACGGCGAGCGGTGGCGAACGTCGGCGGGCAGCGATTTCGCGTGCGCTTGCTCAGGATCCCGACATTCTCCTCCTCGACGAGCCCACCAATCACCTCGACCTCCATGCCATCGAATGGCTCGAGGAGTGGCTGAAGCGGTTCACCGGCGCATTCATCGTCATCAGCCACGACCGGACGTTCCTCGCTCGGCTCACTCGAAGCTGCATCTGGCTCGATCGTGGGCAGCTGAGGCGCGCGGAGATCGGCTTTGGCGGTTTCGAGGCCTGGACCGAGCGGGTCTATGAAGAGGAAGCCCGGGCAGCCGAGAAGCTCGACGCCAAGCTCAAGATCGAGCTTCACTGGCTTCAGCGGGGAGTCACCGCGAGGAGGCGACGCAACCAGGGAAGGCTTGCGAAGCTCCACGAGATGCGCGCCCAGCGCGCGGCAATGCTTGGCACGACCGGCACCGCCAAGCTCGCGCTCGCCAAGGACGACGTTCGCTCGAAGACGGTCATCGAAGCGAATGAGGTCAGCAAGTCCTTTGGCGACCGGCAGATCATCCGGGACTTTACTCTTCGGATCCAGCGCGGCGACCGGATCGGAGTCGTCGGCCCCAACGGTGCGGGAAAGACGACGCTCCTCAAGCTCCTCACCGGTGAACTCGCGCCCGACAGCGGAAGCGTAACGCTGGCAAAGACGCTCTCGGGGATCGTCATCGACCAGCAGCGAAAGCTCATGGAGCCGCAGCGCCGAGTCAAGGACGTGCTGGCGAACGGTGGCGACTGGATCGAGGTCCGCGGGGCCAAGAAGCACATCAAGGGGTATCTCAAGGAGTTCCTGTTCGATCCGGCGATCGCCGATGCCCCGATCGGGTCGCTTTCGGGCGGCGAACGCTCGCGGCTCCTCCTTGCGCGCGAGTTCGCGCGCGAAGCGAACCTCCTCGTTCTCGACGAGCCCACGAACGATCTCGACCTCGAGACCCTCGATCTCCTCCAGGAAGTGATCGCCGATTATGAGGGAACCGTCCTCATCGTCAGCCACGACCGCGATTTCCTCGACCGCACGGTCACCATCACCCTCGGGCTCGACGGCTCCGGCAAGGTCGATATCGTCGCCGGCGGATACGAGGACTGGATCAGGAAGCGCTACCAGGAGCACCGCTCCCCGGCGAAGGGCCAGGCAAGCTCGAAGGCGCCCTTGAGCACACCCCGTCCTTCGGCGGGCATGACCAAGCTCTCCTACAAGGACCAGCGCGACTACGACCGGCTTCCGCTCGAGATCGAGCGGCTCGAGAAAATGGTTGCCGCCGACGAGGAGTCCCTTTCGGACCCCGATCTCTACACGCGTGATCCGAGGCGCTTTGCCGAGCTTACCGAGCGGATCGCGAGGCACCGGGCCGACATCGAGGCGGCTGAACTTCGCTGGCTCGAGGTCGCCGAGATGGAAGAAGCCCTGAAGGGCTGACGGTCGGGGCCGATCAGCCCCGTTCGGGTTGAAGGCTGTTCGTCCTTCCGCCCGCGATCGCCAGGGTGCGCTCCCGGATTCGGCGCTCGAGGATCGAGAGCGGCATCGCCCCTTCGCGAAGGATTTCGTGAAACTGCTTGATGTCGAACTTCGCCCCGAGCGCCTTCTCGGACTCAGCGCGGGCGCGAGTCCAGGCCGTGTGGCCGACTTTGTAGCTGCATGCCTGGCCGATCATGGTGCAATAGCGCTCGACCTCGCGCTGCGAGCGGGGACGCGCATAACCCGTCGTTTGAACCATGTAGTCGGTCGCCTGCTCGCGGCTCCACTTCTTCGAATGAATTCCGGTGTCGACGACCAGCCTCGCGGCTCGGAACAGGAACGACTGGAGGAAGCCTGCGCGGCCGAGGGGATCGTTGCTATAGACCTGAAGCTCGTCGGCGAGCTGCTCGGCATAAAGCGCCCAGCCTTCCGAATAGGCGGAGAAGAAGCCGAGCTTCCTGATTGTCGGGATATCGCTCGACTTCTGCGAGATGCTGATCTGGAGATGATGCCCGGGAACGCCCTCGTGGTAGCAGAGCGTTGGAAGCGTGAATTTCGGCCAGTCGCCGAGGTCCTTCAAGTTGATGAAATAGATCGCGGGCCGTGAGCCGTCGAGCGCCGCCCGGTGGTAATAGCCGTTGGAAGCGCCGTCCTGGATTTCGGGGGGGACCCGGCGGATCTCGAGGGGCTGGTTGGGAAGCGTCTCGAAATCCTTGGGGAGCCGGCCGTACATGTCCTTGACGACCTGGTTCAGGTAATCGAGCAGCTCGGCGCGGCCCGCCTCGCTGTCGGCATAGAGCTGCGAGGGAACCTTGCTGACGAGTGTGAGGCGCTCGCCGACGCTTCCCTGAGTATAACCCTGGCTCTTCAGGATTTCATTGAGCTGGCTGGTGATGTCCGCGACCTGGTCGAGGCCCATCTGGTGGACCTCGGCCGGAGTGAAGTTGGTGGTGGTCGCCTGGCGCAATGCTTCGGCGTAGATCGCTTCGCCATCGGTGAGGCGCCACGCCCCGTCGCCGGCACGCGTGGTTGGCTTCAGTTCGCTCATCATCGCGATCTGCCGGTCGAGCGAGGGATATATGCTCTTTGCGACGATGGCTGACGCACGTCCCTGCCAATCGCCGGGAATGCCCTTCTCTTTCGCGCGCTTCACCAGCGACTGGACCATCGAATTCTGTTCCGGGGCAACGCCGCGAAGCTTTTGCATCTGGCCAAGAGCAAGATCGATCGACCAGGCCGGGGCGAGAAAGCCCCGGGCGGCCTGCGAACGCTGCTCGGCGGTGTCGTTGTCGAGCACGGTCGAAAACTGGTCGAGGCGCGAGAGATAGGCCTCCGCGTCCGCCGGCTCGTTGATGGTGTGCGAGGAGTTCAAGAAATCGGGCGTTGAGAAATAGGCGCCGCCCTGCTGCGTGATCGGATAGGGGCGCTGCGCGGAATCGATGTCCCAGCGAGAGGGCGCCTGCGTCGCCGTGTCGAGCGAATAGAGGACGACTTCGCGATTGAGCCTGGCAGCTTCGGAAAGGCTGGACGCAGGAATTGCGTTGAGCTTTGCGATCGCCCGGCGATTGCGCGCGAGCTCTTCCTTCCTCGCTACAGGAGCGCTTCGAGTATCGAGTTTCGACTTGAGGGCTGCATTTGCGCCCTTGTCGAGGCCGAGCGACGTCGCGAGCTCGGGCGAGTTGGCGACGCGTTCCTTGAAGATGTCGTCGAATAGCTGGTTGAGCCTCGCGTCATTGCTTCCAGCCTTGGTGACCGCGGCAAGAGCTGGAACTTCGGCGAGCGGAAGAAGAGCGACGCTTGCGCTGGTGCGAAGAAACGAACGACGGTCCATCGGCAATCCCGTGCTTTCCTGAAAGAGGGACGACCAGCCTAGCGCCGCTCCTTCAAGCCGCAATCACCTTCGTCGAACCTGCAGGTTCGTTCGTCGGCGCTCAGGCCGAGAGGCGATATTGCTTCAGGAGGTCGTAGAGCGTCGGCCTGCTGATCCCGAGGAGCTTCGCCGCACCCGAGATATTGTTGTCGGTCCGGCTCATCGCATTGCGGATGGCCTTTCGATCAGCGATCTCGCGTGCCGCCCGGAGGTTGATCGGGAGGACCTCGTCGTTGGGGATCGCGCCCGCCTGGAGGTCGAGATCGCCTGCCGTCACCGTCTTTCCTTCGGCCATGATCACCGCCCGCTTGATCCGGTTCTCGAGCTCCCGGACGTTCCCGGGCCAAGCATGGGAATCGACCGCCTCGATGGCGTCGGGGCTCAGTGACTGGACTGAAGGATTGAGCTCGCGCGAGAAGCGATTGACGAAATGCCGCGCGAGGAGAACCGCATCGCCCGAGCGCTCGGCGAGCGAGGGGATCTTCACCACGATCTCGGCGAGGCGATAGTAGAGATCCTCGCGGAACCTGCCGTCCGCGGTCATCGCGTCGAGATCCTGGTGGGTCGCGCAGACGATCCTCGTGTCGACTGCGATCGGCTGGCGACCGCCGATCCTCTCGATCACCCGCTCCTGGAGGAAGCGCAGGAGCTTGACCTGCAGTGGAAGCGGGATGTCCCCGACCTCGTCGAGGAAGAGGGTTCCACCCTGCGCCATCTCGATCTTGCCGATGTTGGACTTGACGGCGCCGGTGAAGGCGCCGCGCTCGTAGCCGAAGAGCTCGGCTTCGAGCAGGTTCTCGGGGATCGCCGCGCAGTTGATCGCGACGAACTCGCCCTTGCGCCGACTGCTTTCGTGCACCGCTCGGGCGAGGAGCTCCTTGCCGGTCCCGCTTGCTCCCAGAAGCATCACGGAGACATCCGCATTGGCAACGCGCTCGATCGTCCGAGCGACTTTCAGCATCTCGGGCGCCGCCGTGATGATCGATCCGAGGACCGTTCCGGCGCTCCCGGTCTCGAGCCGCCTGTTCTCCTGTTCGATCTCGTGGACGTGGAAGGCGCGGCTGACGATGAGACCGAGCTCGTCGATGTCGACCGGCTTCTTGTAGAAATCATAGGCGCCCATGGAGATCGCCTTGAGCGCGCTCTCGCGCGCTCCGTGACCGCTTGCGACGATCACCTTGGTGTCGGGTTTGAGACGAAGGATCTCGGCCAGAGTCGCAAAGCCTTCGTCAGTCCCGTCGGGATCGGGCGGAAGCCCGAGATCGAGCGTGACGACCGCGGGCTCATGCGCCCGAAGCGCATCGATCGCGCTCTTTCGATCGAGCGCGCAGACGACCTCGTAGCCGTCGTATGCCCATTTGAGCTGCCGCTGCAGTCCCTCGTCGTCCTCGACGACGAGCAGCACTTTCATTTCCTCGCTCATGCGGTCTTCCGTTCAGGTTCTTGCGCTGCGGTTGCAGCGGGGAGGGTGATGGTGAAGGTGGTTCCGCGCCCCTGCCGGCTGTCGACGCTGATCCGCCCGCCCATGGCGTTGATGAGCGAGCGCGCCTCGAAAGCGCCGATCCCGAAGCCGCCGGGCTTGGTCGAGGCGAAGGGCTGGAACAGGCGGTTGCGGACGAAATCGCCGTCCATTCCGACGCCCTTGTCGGCAATCGAGACGGCGATGCTGTCGCCGTCGGCATCGACACGCACGATGACCGGGGTCCCGCTGCTTGCATCGATCGCATTCTGAAGGAGGTGCCCGATCGCCTGTTCGAGCGCATCGGGATCGACCAGCGCGCAAAGCCCGGCATCTCCAAGCAGCTGGACGTCGCGGTCCCTGCGCCTCGCGGCGATCGCCTGGGTCAGGATCGGCCGGAGCGGCTGCGGTTCGACCCGCTGAACCCTTGATGAGGATTGCGGTGAAAGACGAGCGAGCAGGTCGTTCATCTTGCCGACCGACGACTGGAGCGTCGCCACCATGTCGGCGCGGAACTCGGGATTGTCGGAATGCCGCTCGGCGTTGCGGGCGAGGAGCGAGAGCTGGCTGACCAGGTTCTTGATGTCGTGAAGGATGAAGGCGAAGCGGCGGTTGAACTCCTCGAACCTCTGGGCATTGGCGAGCGCTTCCTGTCCGAGCGCCTCGGCGAGCGAGCTCGCCGCCTGGTTGCCTGCCGTTCGAAGAAGATCGAAATCCTCCCAGTCGAGCGCCCGGCGATATTCGGGCGCCGCAAGGATGACGAGGCCGACGAGGCGCTGCTGGTGAAGCAGCGGAACGCCTGCCCAGATGGCAACCTCGTCGAGCATCCAGCGCGGCATCGGAAGCGTCCCGTCGCGCGCGTTCCCCCAGCCCTGGCGAAGTGCTTCGAATTCGGCGATCCGACCGCTTTCCTCGATCTCTCCCCAGAGAGCAGCGCATTCGGCGAGATCTTCGGCTGACGGCATTGCTCCCTCCCAGCGCCAGCTTCCGCCGAGCTCGACCGAGCCATTGCGTTCACCGACGAGGAGAAGGCCGCTCCTTGCCTCGACGATGTCCGCGAAGGCCTTGACGATCCGGTCCGAAAGCGGCGGCGCATCGATACCGGCGCGCCCCAGAGTCTCGGTGAACCTCAGCCATTCGGTCCGATAGTCGTAGCGATGCTCGAAGAGGTGCTTGGCGATCTTGACCTTGACCCAGGCCCGCGCTCGGGCGCTCGGCAGAAGCACCATGGCGCCGACCGTCATCGCGGCAAGGACGGCGATGAGGAGCGCCGCGGACCAATCGAGACCCGAGCCGCGAAGCGCGGTCGCGACGATCGCCATCAGTGCGAAATATGCGCAGATCGCGAGGAGCGAGAGCGACTGGAAGGTCGCCGCTCGCGACAGTCGGATGCGCCACCCGCTCTCGTCGCGGCTGGCGTGAGCGAACATGGGTGCTGCGATCGCGACTGGAAGCCCGCCCCATTCCACCCAGCGGTGCCACATCGGCGATCCGAGATAGGCGATGGTGTAGAGGTTGAGGTCGTAGGTCCAGATGAGCGCGAGGCCGAGCATCGCCAGTCGGATGTGCGATCGGCTCGCAGGCGCGGCCTGGCCGTAGACGTTGTGGACCAGCACCAGCGCGCCCGCCGCCGTGGTGATCCTTAGAACGAGGGCGGTCTGCGCGAGCGCCCCGTTGGGCGACATGAGCTCGAGCGTCGCTCCGATGAGCTGGAGGCCGATCACTCCGGCAACCGCGCCATAGACGAGCCTCAGGCCATGATCCCGCTCCTCGCCCGCGCCCGACAGGCTGTAGAGCATGCTGATCCACAAGAGATTGCGGGCGCTCTCGGCATATCCGACGATGGCTTCGCTTGGGACCACCGCCGCGAGCCACGCCCAGCAGGCCGTCATTGCGAACGCGCCGGCAAGAAGGCGCCGCGCCGGTTCGCGCGCCGCATCGCCGAGGCGCCAGAGGGTGAGCGCAAGGAACAATGCCGCCGCGAGCGCGTGGCTCCAGAAGGCGATCAGTGCGTCCACGGCGCCGCCTCACAAGGGCCCGATGTCAATTTTGCCGACATAGCCCGAAGAGGTGTCGCTAAACTTTACAAAGAAGTGGTGAACGAGGAGCTAGGTTGCAGTTTCTTTCACCGGGACGAGTTCCATCAGGTCGAGCTCGGATTCGAAGTGCGGCTTGGGCATGACGAGCCGCCAGCGGTCGGGTCCGATCCTCTCGATATAGCCGGCGATGTCGCGCAGCTCGTCCTGGCCATATTGAAGCGCCCGGCTTTCATCGCCGAGGACGAGCGTCCCAAGGAAGATCTCACGGACCTGGTCCCCTGGAAAGACAAGGCCGACATAGCGCTGCGAGCCGCCGAACTTGTTGAAGCGCTGGAGGCCGCGCTCCGCCTTCACCCGGCAATAGAAGGCGGGGTAGGCGACATAGGCGAGATTGCCCTCCGCCTTGGGACCGACCTTGAGGATCCGGCAGCGATAGAGCCCGTCCGGAATCGCGGGCGATCCAAGGGCGGCGTCGGGCTGCAGGAGAACGCCTTCCCGAGCGATCTCGGCTCCGTGCCCGGCCTTCCTCGCGGCATCGATGGCGGCGACGAACGTCGTCCTCCAGTCCGCGAGACGCTGCCGGTCGTCCTCGGTGACGACATCTTTCCATGCCGTCGTCCATCTCGGGATGAGGCCCGCGGGTTGCTCGATCACGCTGCACGACGAGCAGGCGAGGAGGGCGGCAGCAAGAAATCCGGCGCGCATCGGTGGAGAGCCTAGGCGGCGGTCCAGCCTCCGTCCATGCTGAGGTTGGCTCCGGTGATCGAACTCGCCTCCTCGCGGCAGAGAAACAGCGCAAGCGCAGCCACCTGCTCGGGAGTAACGAACCTCTTGGTTGGCTGCGCTGCGAGGAGGACGTCGTTCATCACCTGCTCTCTCGTGAGTCCCCGGGTTTTCATCGTGTCGGGAATCTGGCGCTCGACGAGCGGCGTCCAGACATAGCCAGGCGAGATGCAGTTCACCGTGATGCCGCTCGTCGCCACTTCGAGAGCGACCGTCTTGGTGAAGCCCGCGATGCCGTGCTTTGCAGCGACATAGGCGCTCTTGTTGGGAGAGGCGACGAGGCTGTGGGCGCTCGCCGTGTTGATGACCCGGCCCCAGCCCTTGGACTTCATGGAAGGTACCGCGAGCCTCGTCGTATGGAACGCCGATGAAAGATTGATGGCGATGATCGCATCCCATTTTTCCGGGGAGAAATCCTCGACCGGCGACACGTGCTGGATTCCCGCATTGTTGACGAGGATGTCAGGCCCGCCGAGCTCGTCGGAGCAGCGCTTCATCATTCGCTCGATCTCTTCCGGTTTCGACATGTCGGCGCCGTCATGGATCGCTCCAAGCTCGCCGCACTCGCGCTCGATATCGGCGGGGTCGCCGAAGCCGTTGATCATCAGCCGGGCGCCTTCAGATGCGAGCGCTCTTGCGATCGCGAGGCCGATGCCCGAGGTCGATCCGGTGACGAGCGCGACTTTGCCTTCGAGAATCATCTGGTCCTCCTGGGGGCCGCTCCTTGCGGGGCGCGCATTCAAATGCAACCGGTGCTAGGAGCCACGCATTACCGCTGCTTGACTAGGAGGCGACACGATGCGGCTGGGCGGCGAACCCGAAAGCAGCAATTTCGAAGACCGGACCGGACAATCCGGGGGCTTTGGCGGGGGCGGATTTGGAGGCGGCGGCCTTGGCTGCCTCATTCCGCTGGTCGCGAGCCGCTTCGGCATTGGTGGAGTGATCGTGCTCGTGATCGGCTATTTCCTGTTGAGCTCGCTCGGCGGTCTCGGCGGTGGCGGCGGCGGAATTCTCCCGGGCAGCAACCCCGGGCAGCAGGCGACCTCCGCCGAATCGAGGCTCAGCCCGCAGACCAAGGAGTTCCTGCTTCGGGTGCTTGGTTCGACCGAGCAAACCTGGAGCGAGCTCTTCGCGAAGGAGGGAAAGCGGTACCAGCCAACAAGGCTTGTTGCCTATACCGGTGGAACCCAGACCGCCTGCGGCGCCGGCCAGGCGGCGATGGGCCCCTTCTACTGCCCCAACGACAACAGCATTTACCTCGACCCTGATTTCTTCAACGAACTGTCGCGCCGTTTCGGGGCGCCGGGCGATTTTGCCCAGGCCTATGTGATCGCTCACGAAGTCGGTCACCATGTCCAGGACCTCGAGGGAACTCTGAACCAGGCCCACAACATGCAGGCGCGAGCGAGCGAGACCGAGGGCAACGCCATCCAGGTCAAGGTCGAACTCCAGGCCGACTGCTATGCCGGGGTGTGGGCCGCAAATGCCAAGGACGCGCAAGGTTCGATCATGGAGCAAGGGGATATCGAGGAAGGGATGCGCGCCGCCGAAGCGATCGGCGACGATACGCTCCAGAAGCAGTCGCAAGGCGTGGTCGTCCCTGACAGCTTCACGCACGGCACTTCGGCCCAGAGGATGAACGCGCTTCGGACGGGCTATCAGAGCGGCGATCCCGCCGCCTGCAGGTCGCTCTAGAGCCGGACCAGCATCTTCCCGACATTCTCGCCCTTGAAGAGGCCGAGGAATGCGTCCGGCATGTGCTCGAGCCCGTCGACGATCGTTTCCTTCGCGGTCACCGCGCCCTCCTTCAGCCAGCGGGCCATGTCGCGGTAGAATTCGTCCATGCGCGAGTGATAGTCGAAGACGAGAAAGCCCTGGAGCCGGATCCGCGCCGCAATAACCCGGGGAAGGAAACGGAGAGCGGTCGGCTCGGTCCGGTTGTAGCCCTCGATCATCCCGCAGATCGCAAAGCGCGCATTGTTGCGGGCAACGGCAAGAGCCGCGTCGAGATGGCTTCCGCCGACATTGTCGAAATAGACGTCGATCCCATCGCCTGCCGCCGCGCGGAGCCCCTGGAGAATAGGGGCGGCGCGATAGTCGATGACCTGGTCCGCTCCGAGCGAGCGGACATATTCGCATTTTTCGGGTCCTCCGGCCGAACCGATCACGGTCATCCCCTTGGCCTTGGCGATCTGGACCACCGCCGAGCCGACCGCTCCTGCGGCAGCCGAAACGAAGACAATGTCGCCTTCCTTCGCCGATGCTGCGTCGAGAAGACCGAAATAAGCGGTGGCTCCGGTCGTCCCGAGAATCCCGAGGAACTGCTGGGGCTCGGCGCCGAGGTCGGGAAGCTTGGTCGCGGTCCTCGCCGGGACCACCGCCTCGTCGCGCCAGCCAGCGAAATGAAGCACGAGATCCCCTGGAGCAAAGCCCTCGGCATTGCTTTCTTCAACCTTGCCGATCGCGCCTCCTTCCATCGGCTGATCGAGCTCGAAAGGGGGAACGTAGCTTTTCACGTCGTTCATCCGCCCGCGCATGTAGGGATCGACGGTGAGCCACTGATTGCGGACCCGGATCATCCCGTCGCCAAGCGCCGGCAGCTCGAATTCCTTCAGCTCGAAATTATCGGCGGTCGGAGTCCCCTGAGGGCGGCTCTTGAGGTGCCAGGCGCGGGGCATTTTGGTCCTCCTGTTTCAGGCAGCGCATAAGCGGGCTTGAGCGGACAAGAAAGACCCGGCCAGGAAGGGGACGGCCTGGCCGGGTCGGTAAAGCCTCCCACGGCGGAGGCTCAGCTTTCTACCGGCTAGCGGTAGGTGCCTTCAAAGCTCCGGTTGAGTGAACGCGGGCCCATCTCGCCCTGGTCCTCGCGCTCGAACAAGGCTCGGCTGCGGCTTTCGTCGCGCCAGCGGTTCTTCGCTTCCTCGGCCGAGCAATCGAGGATGACCCTGTCGCCTTCGATCCGGTCGATTTCCGAGCAGCTCAGCGAATGGTGCACTCCGCCCGACTCGGGATCGGACTTGGTGAGGATGAGCCGGTCGCCCGCGGTGCGATCGACGGTGCCGACATGCTCGTCGTCATTGCCGACCACTTCCATATGCTCACGCACGCGGCCGAGGAGGCTGCGCTTCTGCTGCCGTTTCTCGCGCCAGCCAGTGAAGTCGTTCTCGAAGCGCGACTGGTTCTCGCGCTGATAATCGTCATAGTCGCGGTCGAGATCGCTCATGTGACGGTCGCGCCAGCTTCGATAATGCGGGTCGAACTCGCGATCGTCTCCGCGCGACCCGGCAAAGCTCGTCCGCCGGACCTCGTCGCGGCCGTAAACCTCCTGTGAGCGATCATAATCGCCACGGGAGCGTTCGCCTTGACCATAGCCGCTCGCGGCGAAGAACTGCTCGGACTCATGGTCGGTGTCGCGCCCGTAATCGCCGGTCATCGGACGATAGCCGCGCTCGCTTCCTCGGCTCCTGTCGAAGTCACCGCGATCCCGGGAAAGTTCCCTGCGCCAGTTGGGGTTATAGTCGCGTTCGCTAAAGCCGCCGCGGTTCGACGTCCGGAACTTGTCGCCCCAGTCATTGCCGCGCTGCTGGCTGAACCGGTCACGGTCATAATTGAAGTCGCGGTCGCTTCTGCCACCGCCGAAGAAGGTCCGGTCGCGGTCATAATCGCGGCCGTAGCCGCGATCAAAATCGCGCTCGCCACGCTCGCCGCGCCAGTTGCCACGGTCGTAGTCCTGGTCACGGGCCTGGCTCCGCCAATCGCCGCGGTCGGTATCTCCTGCTCGTTCATCGCGCCTCGTGTCGTGCCGGCGGCGCTTCTCAGCGTCCTCGTCGCCGAACCAGGAAGCGACCTCGTCGCTTGCCCGGTCCCAGAAGCCGCGCTCGTCGCGGCCGCCCCGGTTATCGCCGCGCCATCCGCGCTCGGACCGGTCGTCGGACCATCGGGAACGCTCGTCCCGATCGTAACGGTCGTAAGCCATGTCTCCTCCTTCTTCTCAACTGGAAAAAGCCGGCCGGAAGCCGACCATCAAACCCGCGATCAAAACGATTGGCTGTTCGCGGCCGTTCCTGAGGAATGAGACGAATTGCGGAGGAAATCGGCGGACTGAAACTCTTGCGGGACAAGCGTTGCTAGGAGGAAACTTCTCGCGGGACGCGAGTTCCCGCAAAGGCAAGAAGCGCCGAATTTCGTTGCTCACGAACTGGGGGTTCGCAAGCACGGTTTGACAGCCCTGCCGCTGGTTCGTAGCGAGGGCTCCTCTTCGGAGCTGTAGTGTGGCGTCTGGGCGTTTTAGTGGGCGTAGTCGATCAGCCAGGATTGGATAAGCGTAGCGAGGACGTTGCGGCGCTCGCGCTAAGATGGCTCGAATCCGTCAACGCCGCGCTGCTTGTCGTCGACATTGATCTCGAAATTCACTGGGCCAATCGCCCCGCGCTCGATTGGCTGGATGCGAAGGACCCGGTGTCGTGCGTCGGCCAGCAACTCCATCTCGGCCGATCCCAGCAACGTCTGAGGGCCCTGCTCGAAGCGGCCGACAAGGACTTCCACGGGATCTGCCTTCCCCTCAGTGACAGGCGCGCTCACCTGATCGTGGCCGCGCGCCGGATCACACCCGAAGGCGAGCCGGGCTTCTATGGCCTCACTTTTCGAAACACCGGCAATCTCGACCT
>DASZYL010000064.1:0-5695 GCA_035545385.1 Sphingomicrobium sp.
AGAAGCGGATGTCGGCGGGCATATAGGGGTTGTCGAGGAGAAGAGGCGCCAGCCCGCCGATAATACCGTATACGAGGGCGAGCCTTAAGGGGGCGCCTCGAAGGCCTCCCTTCAGCAACGGGTAGGCAGCTGCCACGAATATCAGCGAGCGCACGACCTGCACTGCCGCGACCTCGAAGGCCGGCGGCAGCGCGCGGCTCTCATAGAAATGCGCGATATAGGGGAAGACGATGGTGCCGGCCCCCCAGTAGAGGAACTCGTAGGCGAGGATCACGAGGAGAAGCGCCAGGGGCGTGAAATCTCCTATTTCCGAAACTGGGCTGCGCTTGTTCCACAGGCTCGAAAGGAAGCCGGCGAGCGGCGCCAGGATTGCGAAGACGATCGCCGCGAAGATCGCGGGAACAAGCGTTTGCGAAAGTGTCAGCACGTTGAAGAAGACTGCCTCGACAAGGCTGTTTGCAGATCCGACGATCCAGCCGAGGACGAACAATCGAAGGGCAAGCGACCAACCGCTTGTCGAGGATCCCCGAGCGGCAAACCAGAGGACGCCGAGATTGAGGACCAGATAAAGTCCGAACATCATGGCCGTTTCCTCGCCGAAGGCTCGCTTGCGCCTTAGCGTATTAACATAGTATCACGGATTCTCGCCGCGATCAGCCCCCCGTTTGTCGGCCTGTCGAAAAGGCGTCAGCCCATACTTGACGCGGGCGCTCACGGCTTTGATCAAGCAGTTGAATTCCGGGGGGATCAATGCTCGAAATCAAGAATCTTTCGCACACCTATGGGAACGGCACGGTCGCTCTCGACGATGTCAGCCTGTCGGTTCCACGCGGCATGTATGGCCTCCTTGGACCCAATGGCGCCGGCAAGTCGACGCTGATGCGAACGGTAGCGACGCTCCAGCAGCCGACCGCGGGCTCGATCCAGTTCGGCGACATCGATGTTCTCGCCGACCCCGAACGCCTTCGCCGAACGCTTGGCTATCTGCCTCAGGATTTCGGCGTGTACCCGCGCGTATCGGCCTATGCGATGCTCGACCAGCTCGCGGTGCTCAAGGGGATCACCAGCCGCTCGAGCCGCAAGGCGGTCGTCGAGACCCTGCTTGCCCAGACCAATCTCTGGTCGGTTCGAAACAAGTCCATCGCCGGCTTCTCAGGCGGAATGCGGCAGCGCTTCGGCATCGCCCAGGCCCTGATCGGGAACCCCGAGCTCATCATCGTCGACGAGCCGACCGCCGGCCTCGACCCCGAGGAACGCAACCGCTTCCTCAACCTCCTCGCCGAAATCGGCGACAATGTCGTCGTCATTCTCTCGACCCACATCGTCGACGATGTCGCGGACCTCTGCCCCAGAATGGCAGTGCTCGCCAATGGCCGGGTTCAGCTCGAGGGCAAGCCCGGAGACCTCATCGCTGCAACGAGGGGCAGGATCTGGAAGAAGGTCATCGATCGCGATGACCTCGAGGATTACCAGGGCCGTTACGAGGTGATCTCGACGCGATTGTTCGCGGGCAATTCGGTCATCCACGTCCTTGCCGATGATCAGCCGCAAGGCTTCGAGCCCGTCGAAGGCGGCCTCGAGGACGTCTATTTCTCGACCCTCTCCACGCTTCGCCGCGCGGCCTGAGGGAGAGAGCCGATGATATTCGGGATCACCGGATTCGAAATCCGCTACCAGCTGCGCAATCCCGTCTTCTGGGTCGCGATCGCGATCTTCTTCCTCTTGGGGTTCGGAATCACAGCCAGCGAGAACGTCAGCGTCGGAACGCCCGGCGCCGTTCATGAAAATGCGCCCTACGCGATCGCGGTCACGACCGCTATCCTCAGCCTCTTCTACCTCTTCATTGTCACAGCGTTCGTCGCCAATGCCATCGTTCGCGACGACAGCAGCGGTTTCGCTCCGATTGTCCGGGCGACCTCGGTAACCGCCCGCCAGATCGTCATCGGGCGCTTCGCCGGCGGGCTCATCATCGCCTGGCTCGGCTATCTCGCGGTCCCGCTCGGAATGGCGATCGGTGCGGCAATGCCGTGGGTCGACCCCGAGACGGTCGGACCCCAGAAGCTTGCCTATTACGCCTGGAACTTCGCGGTCTTCGCGATCCCCAACATCCTCTTGACCTGCGCCATCCTCTTCGCAGTCGCGACAATCCTTCGCTCGATGATGGCCGCCTATATCGGCGCTGTCCTCCTCGTGATGGGCTATCTCGTCACTGTCAGCATCCTTGGACAGAAGATCGAGTATCGCGAAGCGTTCGCGCGCTGGGAGCCGCTCGGAAACGGGGCGCTTCGCGAGGCGACCCGCTACTGGACCCAGAGCGAGATGAACAGCCGCCTGGTCGATTTCTCGGGCACGCTGCTCTTCAACCGCGTCTGGGCAATCGTCCTTGCGCTCCTGTTCCTCGGCTTCACTCTGTGGCGTTACACGATGACGGAGCGAGCGCCCTCGAAGCGGCGCCTGAGGAAGCTCGCGAAACGCGAAGCAAAAGCGGCACGGATCGCGGCGGTCGCGCCCGAGGCGGGCGGAGACAGGATCGTTGCCCGCGATTCCCGCCCCTCGCGCCTCGAGCAGTTCCTGATGCGCCTCAGGATCGAGGTCCGGCTGGTCCTCACCAGTCCAGGAACGATCGTCCTTACCCTGTTCGCGATCGGCAACACCGCTGCATTCCTGTGGTTCGCTCGGTCGGCCTACGGGACGGCCGACCATCCAACGCTTGCTGCAACGGTCACCGGAGTTCGCGGCAACTTCCAGATCGTCCTCCTCATGATCGCGGCTTTCTACGGCGGTGAGCTCGTCTGGCGCGAGCGCGACCGAAAGCTCAACGAGCTCATCGATTCAACGCCGGTGCCGAGCTTCGTGATCACGGTTCCCAAGATGCTCGCGATCTTCGTCGTCCTGCTCGCGGTCAACGTGGCGGCAATGGTGACCGGCCTCTTCTACCAGCTCGTCGAGGGCGCCCATTTCGTCGGCATCCCCCAATATCTCGGCTGGTTCATGATCCCGGCGGCGATCGACGGGCTCCTCATCGCCACCCTCGCCGTCTTCGTCCAGGTCCTCAGCCCCAACAAATATGTCGGCTGGGGAATCCTCTTCGTCTGGTTCGTTGGCTCCATCTTCCTCAACAACATGGGCTATTCGAACCCGCTCTATTCCTACGACGGTACGCCGAATGTTCCCTTGAGCGACTTCGTCGGCGCTGGGAGCTTCTGGAAGGGCGCTGCAGTCTTCCAGTTCTACTGGCTCTGCTTTGCGGTCATTCTCGCCGTCATCGCGCACATGCTCTGGCCCCGTGGAACCGATCTCTCGGTAAGGAGCAGGCTGAAGCGAATGCCCAGTTTCGCGAGCGTTCCAGCGCTTGGCATCGCCGGCCTTGCCGCTGTCGCAATGGGCGCAACCGGCGCTTACGCTTACTACAATATCAAGGTCCTCAACCGCTATCAGACGAGCGACGAGGCCGAGAAGTTCAGTGCCGACTATGAACGCAAATATCTGAAATATGAGAAGCTTGCCCAGCCTTCGATCACGCACGTCGCACTCGACGTCGAGCTCTATCCCAAGAAGCGACAGCTGCTCGCCAACGGGCGCTACGATCTCGTCAACAAGTCGAGCACGCCAATCAGCGAGATCCACGTCCGCAAGGGTAACGACAGCATCGAGTGGCTGAAGCTCGAGGTTGCCGGCGCTCGTCTTGTCAGCGACGACAAGAAGTTCGGCTACCGGATTTACAGGTTCGAGAAGCCGCTCGCTCCGGGAGCGAGCACGACCCTCACCTTCAGCTCACGCCTGTGGAGGCGCGGCTTTCCGGCGTTCAATCCGCAGACCGACATCATCGAAAACGGCACCTTTGCGAACAACAGCGAGTTCGCCCCGATCATCGGGATGGACCGTAACGGCCTTCTCAGCGACCGGGCGAAGCGCCGGCGCCAGCATCTTCCGCCCGAACTTCGGATGGCGAAGCTCGAGGACATGTCGGCGACATCAAGGAACTATATCGGGTCGGACTGGGTCACCTCGGACATCCGGTTGACGACCGATGCCGACCAGACTCCGATCGCTCCTGGAGCGAGGGTCTCGGATTCGACCGCGAACGGAAGAAGGACTGCGCACTTCCTCAGCACGGCGCCGATCCTCAATTTCTTCTCGATCCAGTCCGCCGACTACAAGGTCGCGAGCGAGGATCATAACGGGATCAGGCTCCAGGTCTTCTACCACGAGGGCCACGACTGGAATGTCCCCAAGATGCTCAAGGCCATGGGGACCGCGCTCGACTATTACCGGGCGCACTTCGGGCCTTATCAGTTCAACTACGCAAGGATCATCGAATTCCCGGGCTATTCGAGCTTTGCCCAGGCGTTCGCGGGCACCATGCCCTATTCGGAATCGATTGGTTTCAACGCCAACACCGACGATCCCGACAAGATCGATTTCACGACCTATGTCGTAAGCCACGAGATGGCGCACCAATATTGGGCGCACCAGCTCATCGGCGCCAACATGCAGGGTGGTACCCTCACCAGCGAGACGCTCGCCCAATATTCGGCGCTGATGGTGATGAAGCACCTCTATGGACCCGACAAGATCCGGCGCTTCCTGAAGTACGAGCTCGACAATTATCTTCGCAGCCGCCAGTCGGAAGCGATCGAGGAAGTGCCGCTCGAGCGGGTCGAGAACCAGGCCTATATCCACTATCGCAAGGGAGCGGTCGCGCTCTACCTCCTGCAGGAGCGCCTCGGCGAAGACGCGGTCAACCGGGCCCTTGCGCGGTTCGATTCCAGGTGGCGCTTCAAGGGCCCGCCCTATCTTCGCTCGGTCGATCTCATCGACGAGTTCCGAAAGGAAGCGAAGACCCCCGAACAGCAGCAGCTGATCACCGACCTCTTCGAGAAGATCACGCTCTACGACCTCAAGGTCGCCGATGCGAAGACGCGCAAGGAAGGCGATGGCTGGACGACGACACTCACCGTCAAGGCCGACAAATTCTATGCCAGCGGCAAGGGCGACGAGACGAGGACCAAGCTCGCCGAGCCGATCGAGATCGGGCTTTTCACGGCTCGGCCCGGGCTCGGTGCCTTCTCGTCGAAGGACGTGATCGTGATGGAGCGGAGGCCCATCGCGAGCGGGACCCAGGAGATCGTTCTAAGAAGCAAGGCAAAGCCCGCATTTGCCGGCGTCGATCCCTATAATTTCTACATCGACCGGAACAGCGACGACAATGTGAAGGAGGTGACGGCGAGCTGAGGCAGGCGCGTCGGCGACTGGAGACGCACATTATTGACATAAGTGTCAGCTAATGAGAGCGTGAAAAGAGCTCCCGATTCGAGGCACCTGAGCGATGTTCCGGCACGTTGTAGCGATCGAACCCGAAGACATCGACCACATGGGTCATGTGAACAATGCGGTCTATCTGAAGTGGGTCCAGGAGGCGGTCGTCGATTATTGGAAGAGCGTCGCTCCGCCGAGCGCCGTCGCCCAGCATCTCTTCGTCGCGCTGAGGCACGAGATCACCTATTTCCGGCCGACTTTCCTCCAGGATGTCGTCGTCGCCGAGGTGATCGCCGAGAAGATGGAGGGTGCTCGGGCCTTCTTTAGAACAATCGTGAGGCGCGGAGACGAAGTGCTGAGCGAAATCCAGAGCTGCTGGTGCTGCCTCGATGCTGCAACAAAGCGCCCTCACCGCCTCGCTCGAGACATCGTCGGG
>DASZYL010000065.1:0-12290 GCA_035545385.1 Sphingomicrobium sp.
CGAGCCGTAGAGCTGGCCGGTGTTCGAGGCCTGGCGAATGAGCTGGACGGTCTTGCCGTCGACGCCCTTCGACGCCTTCTCGGCGTCAGTGCGCCGATTGGCATTCTCTTCCTCGATGCGCGCGCGGTTCGCTTCGAACACCTTGCGGTTCGCCTCGTTCGCGCGAAGCGCCTTCTTGCGCGGAAGGAGGTAATTGCGGGCAAAGCCGTCCTTGACCTTCACCACGTCGCCAATGGCGCCGAGCTTTTCGACGCGTTCAAGCAGGATAACTTCCATGGGTCGTTCTCCTTACTTCACGATGTAGGGAAGAAGGCCGATGTGGCGAGCGCGCTTGATTGCACGCGCAAGCTCACGCTGCTTCTTCGAGGAAACTGCGGTGATGCGCGACGGGACGATCTTGCCGCGCTCCGAGACGAACCCCTGGAGGAGGCGCACGTCCTTGTAATCGATCTTCGCCGCGTCCTTGCCGGAGAAGGGGCACGACTTGCGACGGCGGAAGAATGCGCGGGCCATTACTCGACCTCCTCTTCACGGGCACGGAAGCTCGGGCGATCGTCGCGGTCGCCGCGATCGGAGCGACGCTCGCGCTCCTTCTCGCCGCGGCGCATCATCGCCGAGGGACCCTTTTCGTGCTCGTCGACCTTGATGGTGAGGAAGCGAATGACGTCCTCGTTGATGTTCGACTGGCGCTCGAGTTCGGCGATCGCCGCGGGAGGAGCGTCGATGTCGAGCATGACATAATGCGCCTTGCGGTTCTTCGCGATGCGATAGGCAAGGCTTCGAAGACCCCAGGTCTCCGTCTTGGCGATCTTTCCGCCATTGTCTTCGATGATCTTGGTGGCGTTTTCCGCGAGCGCATCGACCTGGGCCTGAGCGAGGTCCTGGCGCGCGAGGAAAACATGCTCGTAGAGCGGCATGTTTCAGTCTCTTCTTTTTGGCCGATCGCTGACGCCGCCCAGTGCGGACGCCCCTCCGGCTGTCGTCTCAAATCAAACTGGCGCGGGGGGGAGAAACCCCTCGCGCCAGCAGCGCGCCCTATGGCCGAACATGCCTCAAAAGGCAAGCGGAACACGTGAACTTCGCAACGAGAAGATTGCACTGACGCAATGAGTCGTTCAGCGAAGGGAGCAGATACGGCGAACCGCCGTTATACCGACAGGAGTAAAAGGAGTACTCACGATGAAGGCTTTCTCGATCAGGGTTGCGGGGGCCTCATTGCTGGCCATTGCCGCCGCAGCCTGCACGACATCAGGTGTTGGAACGGGTCAGGCGGTCGGATCGAACATCGTTGCCAATTTCACCTGGACCGAGACCGGCGGGACGCGCGGAACGATGGTCGCGCAGCTCAGCAATGGCGAGGTTTACCAGGGGCCGATGTTCCAGATCACGCAGGAAAGCGTGGTCAACTACGACCCGCTCTGGCGCGGTTGGGGTCCCGGCTGGGGCTGGGCAGGAGGCTGGGGCGGTCATGGCTGGGGCTGGGGCTGGGGCGGCTGGGGCGCCTGGGGACCCTCGATGGACACCATCACTCAATATAGCGGGCAGGTGCTCGCAAACCTCCAGGGACCCGGCGGGTTCATGCGGTGCCACTTCACGCTGATGAGCCCGAGCTCGGGGATGGCAGGCGGCGGGGTTGGCCAGTGCCAGCTTCCTTCGGGCACGATCATCAACGCCCAGTTCCCGAGGCACGGCCACTACTAAGGCGCGGCGAAGCGTTGTGGATTGCGGCTGACGCCCTACTCGTGGCAGAGCGGGGCAAATGGCGACGCAGTTGAAGAGCATTACGCCGGGCAGGGACCCGCTCGACGACATGAGCCTGCCCGGCTGGCTCTACTTCGACCCCGAGTTCTTCGAGGCGGAGAAGAAGGCCTTTCTTCGCGCCGCTCCGCAGGTCGTGTGCCACGAGAGCGAGATCGCCGAGCCCGGCGAATGGCGCTCGCTCGAATATCTCGGCGAAAGCGTCATCGTGATCCGCGGCGACGACAGGAAGGTGCGGGCCTTCTCGAATGTCTGCCGGCATCGCGGGTCGCGGCTCGTCGACGGTGCCGCAGGCTGCGCGAAGGTGCTCACCTGCCCCTATCACGCCTGGAGCTACGCGAGGGACGGACGGCTGGTCGGAGTTCCCCACCGGCAGGAATATCCGGGCCTCCAGACAGAGAAGCTCGGCCTTCACCCCGTCGCCCTCGAGAATTGGCGCGGGTTCCTCTTTGTCACGCTCGAACCTGGCCTTCCCTCGGTCGCCGAGATGATGGCGCCCTACGAAGAGGAGGTTGAACCCTATCGCTTCGAGGAGCTGAAGGTCCTTGGCCGGATCACGGTCCGGCCGAGGCAGCTCAACTGGAAAACGCTCTGCGACAATTATTCCGACCATCTCCACATCCCGGTCGGTCATCCCGGCCTCACCCGCCTCTTCGGACGCAATTACCGGATCGATGCGCAGCCCTTCGCCGACCGGATGCAGGGCGATCTGGTCGAGGCCAGTTCGGCAAATCCGTCGGAGCGGGCCTACCAGCATTTTCTGCCCAGCGCCGAGCACCTGCCGCCGAGCCATCAGCGCAAGTGGCTCTATTACAAGCTGTTTCCGAACATCGCCTTCGACATCTATCCCGACCAGGTCGATTTCATGCAGTTCCTGCCAATTAGCTCGACCGAGACCCTGCTGCGCGAAATCAGCTATGCGCTTCCCGACGAGCGCCGCGAGATGAAGGCGGCGCGCTACCTCAACTGGCGCATCAACCGGCGAGTGAATGCCGAGGACACCGAGCTCATCACGCGCGTGCAGCTTGGGATGCAGTCGCCGACCTACAGGGCCGGGCCCTTGGGAACCAGCGAGGTCTGTCTTCGAAGCTTCGCGAGGAAGCTCAGGAAGATGATTCCGGAAGCGCGGCTGGACTCGCCTCCGCCAGCGGGGTGGAGCCGCCTAGCCAACGCGCGATAGCGCGAACCAATAGTCCCACACCGAGAAGGACAACGCACCAAAGGTCGGCTTCGAGCCCCGTTCCATAGAGGGCGAAGAGGGAGAACAGGAGCGCAAGCGCGATCACGATCCGCGGTCGAACCTCCCTCGTCAGTTTCCACGCGGCGAGCGCTCCCACGAAATAAAGGACGATGACGCCCGCTGTCGAAAGCAGGATGATGAACGTGTAGAGACTGGCGGTCGAGCGGCTGCTGTTGGCGAGGATCGCGAGGATCGCGAGCACCGAGCCCACCACCTGGGCGACGACCGGAGTGTTCAGTCCGCGGGTCCTCGCCATGACGGGCGGCAAGTCTCCACGAAGCGCCATCGCATAGCCGAGTTCGCCGGTTCCAAGGATCAGGCAGTTGAGGCAGCCGATCGCGCTGACCATGATGGCAAGCGCCGCGAGCGTTGCTGCGCTTCTTCCCCAGTGGGCAGCGATCGCGTCGGCGAACGGAGCCGGCGAGCTCGCGACCGTCGATGCCGGAAGGAGCATCTGGATCCCCGTGCCGGCCGCAAGATAGAGGAGGACGACGAAGGCCGTCCCTCCAATCAGTGCGAGCGGAATTGTCCGTTCAGCCCGGCGAACCTTGCACACGGGCGCGGTCGCGTTTTCGAATCCGGTCAGCGCGAAGAAGGTGAGGGCGGTCGCGGTTCCGAAATTGGCAAGGTTGATGGGCGCGGGGGCGAGCGGTTCGTAATGGCCGCCGCTCGCCCCGCGCTCGGCGAAGAGCCAGATCACCGCGATCAGAGGAAGCACCTTGATCGTCACCGTCAGGATCGAAAATCCGCCTGACGCCCGCACTCCGATGGCATTGATGGCGGTAAGAAGGACGACGCTTCCAACCGCAAGCGGGATCACGACCGCCTGTCCCCCGCCGATAAAGGACAGGGTCGATCCCGCGGTGACCGCGACCGAGGCCTCGGCCACCCAGTTGGAGACCCAGAAAGCCCAGGCGACGAGGAAGGCGAGTGTCGGCCCGAATTCGCGTTCGATATTGGCCTGTATCCCTTCGCCGCCAAAGCGCGAGAACAAGGAGAGTGCGAAGGCGATGCAGACTGCCCCGATGCCGCTCACCACCCACGAGAGCACTGCATTGGCCCCGAGAGGAGCGAGGCTCACCGGAAGCATGAAGATCGCGCCGCCGATGATGGTCCCGATGACCAGGGCACCCGTCATCCAGATGCCCATCTTCCCGTCGCTTGGTGCCGTCACCGCCACTCTCCCCCGGAAGTGAAACGCGCAACGCTACAACCTTTGAAAAATCCTATGTTTCTACCTGGGGCTGCCCGATCCAGGGCCTCCTGACAAGGAAGATGATCCCGCCGGCAACGAGCAGTCCGAGCGAAAGGAGGAAGGCCTCGAGGCCGGAACCGTAAAAGGCCCAAAGGACGAAGATCAGCCCTACGGCCGCGGCAAGGGTGGTGAGGGGCTTCCTGTCCTTGATCGCCGCAGCAATTGCGGCGGCCGAATAGAGGTAAAGCACCGCGTCTGCAGCAAGCAGAGTGATGAAGGTGAAGAGCTGCGTCGTCCCCTTGGCGGCGTTGAGAGCAAGAAGGATGCAGCCGAGCAAGAAGCTCACCAATTGCGCTGCATAGGGCGCATTGAAGCGGTTCGTGGCGCTGAAGAGGCGCGGCATGTCGCCCCGAAGCGCCATCGAGTAGAACATCTCGCCGCAGGCAAGAAGAGCGACGTTGAGCGTCCCGAACGCGCTGATCGCCATGGCCGCTGCAGCGAGCGTCGCCGGGCCTTCTCCCCAGTAGCGGCCGATTGCGTCCGGGAAAGGCGCGATCGCCTTTGCAATCTCTGAATTGGGAATGATGAGGCTGAGCGACAGCGTGGTCACGAGATAGGCGACCGCGATCGACGCAACGCCAATGACCAACGCGCGCGAGAGGTTGCGTTCCGGATTGCGGATCTTGCCGACGGGCGAGACTGCGAACTCGAAGCCCGTGAGCGCGAACAGGCAAAGCGCAGAGGCGGTCGCGACATTGGCGAACGATGCGGGCGGAACGTCGATCCGCTCGAGCGGGCTGCCGCGAAATGCGAGCACTGCCGCGATCGCGACTACCGCGACGAGCGGCAGGACCTTGATCAGAACGGTGACGAAATTGAGTTCGCCCGCGGCCTTGATCCCGCGAAGATTGACGAGGGTGAGGACGACCATGAACAGGAAGGAAGCGGCGACGAGGTGATCAGCGATCGAAGGAACGATCCGGCCAAGCGCGGCCGCCGTCGCAAGTGCCACAGCGGGCACTCCGATCCACGACGAATTCCAGGTCATCCATGTGACGATGAACCCCGCACCGGGCCCGAGCTCGTTTTCGACATAGGCCTGCAATCCCCCGCCGTCGGGACTGACGATGCGCGAAGCGCAATAAGCCATCGCCATGACGCCGATGCCGCTGATCAGCCAGCCGATGGGAACGCTTGCCCCAAGCGGCGCAAGCGCGACCGGAAGATAGAAGATCCCCGAACCGATCACGCCGCCGACCACGAGCGCGAGGGTCATCCAGGGGCCAAGCAGTCGGTCGCGTGGAACTTCGCCGGGGCTCATCACCCCTGTGTTGCAGGTCGGGAGCGGCCGCGCAACGCGCTCGACTTAAGACGGCCTTGCCCGTCCCGGCATGCCTGAGAAACCGGAAGCTTTCCTTGACCGTGGCTCACCGAGACGCCAATCGCCCGGCATTTCTCAGATGAGGGGCTGATGCGCGCATTCATTTTTCCGGGGCAGGGAAGCCAATCGGTCGGCATGGGCGGCGCGCTTGCCGAGGCGAGCCGCGCCGCAAGGGACGTGTTCGACGAGGTCGACGAGGCTCTCGGCCAGAACCTGTTCCGGCTGATGCGCGAAGGTCCGGAGGACGAGCTGAAGCTCACTGAAAATGCCCAGCCCGCGATCATGGCCCATTCGATCGCGGTGCTCCGCACGATGGGGGTCTCCCTTGCCGACGTCGCCAACTTCGTCGCGGGGCACAGCCTCGGCGAATATTCGGCGCTGTGCGCTTCGGGATCGTTCGATCTTGCGACGACGGCGAGGCTGCTCAAGCTTCGCGGCCAGGCGATGCAGCAGGCGGTTCCCGTCGGTGAAGGAGCGATGGCGGCTCTTCTTGGAGCCGATCTCGCGCTCGCCCAGAAGATCGCGGACGCAGCCGCACAGGGAGAGGTCTGCACGGTCGCCAACGACAATGATCCATCGCAGGTGGTCATTTCCGGGCACAGGGCCGCAATTGACCGGGCGATTGCGATCGCAAGGGACATGGGCGCGAAAAGGGCAGTCCCGCTGCCCGTCTCCGCGCCCTTCCATTGTCCGCTGATGCAGCCTGCCGCCGAAGCGATGAGCGATGCCCTGAGCTATGTCGTCCTCGAAAAGCCCGTCGTCCCCGTTTTCGCCAATGTCACCGCGCGTCCCGAAAGCGATCCGGACATCATCCGGACCCAGCTCGTGGAGCAGGTGACGGGCATGGTCCGCTGGCGCGAGAGCGTTTCGAACATGGTCGATTGCGGCGTCGAGGAATTCGTCGAAGTCGGAGGCAAGGTCCTGGGGTCGATGGTCAAGCGCATCGCGCCGGATGCGAAGGTGACAAGCATCGTCACGATCGAGGACGTAGAGGCGCTGGCGAAGGAGATTGCATAGGATGTTCGATCTCACAGGGATGACCGCGCTTGTCACCGGGGCCTCGGGCGGTCTTGGAAGCGCGATTGCGAAGGCGCTTTCAGGGCAGGGCGCAAGGCTCGCGCTTTCTGGAAGCAACAGCGAGAAGCTCGAGAAGTTTCGGTCGAGCCTTGGCGGCGATCACGTCGCACTTGCCTGCGACCTCTCCGACGGGCCCGCCGTCGATGAGCTGGTTCCCCGCTCGATCGAGGCTCTCGGCGGAAAGCTCGACATTCTCGTCAACAACGCCGGAGTGACCAGGGACAATCTCCTCATGCGGATGAAGGACGAGGAATTCGAAGAAGTCATAAGGATCAATCTCGAAGCCGCCTTTCGACTGATGCGCGCCGCGGCCAAGCCGATGATGAAAGCACGTTTCGGCCGCATCATCTCGATCACCTCGGTCGTGGGGATCACCGGAAATCCGGGCCAGGCCAATTACGTCGCTTCGAAGGCGGGGCTGATCGGGATGACGAAGTCGGTCGCGCAGGAACTTGCGAGCCGGGGAATCACCGTGAACGCGATCGCCCCGGGCTTCATGACCTCGGCAATGACCGATGCGCTCAATGAGCAGCAGCGGGCATCCATCCTCTCGCGAATTCCCGTGGGCGCGATGGGCTCGGGAGAAGACATTGGAGCGGCCTGTGTCTACCTTGCGAGCCGGGAAGCGGGATATGTCACCGGTCAGACCCTGAACGTCAACGGCGGCATGGCGATGCCGTAGGCAGCGGTTAACGGCGCCTTACCGGGCTCCTTGTAGCCCGTTCATCGCCACCTATATCCCGAACGAAATCAACATTTCGGCCGCCTCCAGAGGGGCCGATTGGGGCGAGAAGAAAGAGGGATTGAACGACATGGCCAAGGTCATCGGAATCGACTTGGGCACGACCAACAGCTGCGTTGCTGTCATGGAAGGCGGCAAGCCGAAGGTTATCGAGAATAGCGAAGGCGCGCGCACCACGCCTTCCGTCGTCGCTTTCACCAAGGACGGCGAACGTCTGATCGGCCAGCCGGCCAAGCGCCAGGCGGTCACCAATCCGGACAATACGATATTCGCGGTGAAGCGCCTCATCGGCCGCCGCTTCGACGATCCAATCACCAAGAAGGACACCGAGCTGGTGCCCTACAAGATCGTCAAGGGGGCGAACGGAGACGCCTGGGTCCACGCTGGCGGCAAGGATTATTCGCCATCGCAGATCAGCGCCTTCATCCTCCAGAAGATGAAGGAAACCGCCGAGGCCTATCTCGGCGAGACGGTGACTCAGGCCGTCATCACCGTTCCTGCCTATTTCAACGACGCGCAGCGCCAGGCGACCAAGGATGCCGGCCAGATCGCGGGTCTCGAGGTCCTCCGGATCATCAACGAGCCGACCGCGGCAGCGCTCGCCTACGGGCTCGAGAAGGAAGAAGGCAAGACGATTGCCGTCTACGACCTTGGTGGCGGAACCTTCGACGTGTCGGTCCTCGAGATCGGCGACGGTGTCTTCGAGGTGAAGTCGACCAACGGCGACACCTTCCTCGGCGGCGAGGATTTCGACGCCCGTATCGTCAACTGGCTCGCTGACAAGTTCAAGCAGAAGGAAGGCATCGACCTTCGCACTGACCGCCTTGCGCTCCAGCGCCTCAAGGAAGCCGCCGAAAAGGCGAAGATCGAATTGTCTTCGGCCGCGACGACCGAGATCAACCAGCCGTTCATCACGGCCCGCATGGAAGGGGGAACGACGACCCCGCTTCACCTTGTCGAGACGCTCACAAGGGCGGATCTCGAAAAGCTCGTCGAAGACCTCATCGAGCGGACGATCGAGCCCTGCAAGAAGGCGCTGAAGGACGCCGGCATCGACGCGAAGGACATCGCCGATGTCGTTCTCGTCGGCGGAATGACGCGCATGCCGAGGGTGCGTGAGCGTGTGAAGGAATTCTTCGGCCGCGAGCCGCACGTCGGGGTCAACCCCGACGAGGTCGTCGCCATGGGCGCAGCGATCCAGGCCGGCGTTCTCCAGGGCGACGTCAAGGACGTGCTTCTCCTCGACGTCACTCCGCTTTCGCTTGGAATTGAGACCCTCGGCGGAGTCTTCACCCGGATGATCGATCGCAACACGACGATCCCGACGAAGAAGAGCCAGGTCTTCTCGACCGCCGAGGACAATCAGAACGCCGTCACGATCCGGGTCTTCCAGGGCGAGCGCGAGATGGCCGCGGACAACAAGTTGCTCGGCCAGTTCGATCTCGTCGGGATTCCCCCGGCGCCCCGCGGGGTGCCTCAGATCGAGGTGACGTTCGACATCGACGCGAACGGGATTGTCAACGTTTCGGCAAAGGACAAGGGCACGGGCAAGGAGCAGCAGATCCGGATCCAGGCTTCGGGCGGTCTTTCCGACAGCGACATCGAGAAGATGGTCAAGGAAGCCGAGCAGTTCGCCGACGAGGACAAGAAGCGGCGCAGCGCTGCCGAGGCAAAGAACAATGCCGAGAGCCTCATCCACTCGACCGAGAAGCAGCTCGCCGAACATGGCGACAAGGTCTCGGCCGACGTCAAGTCGGAGATCGAGAAGGCGCTCGCCGAGGCCAAGGCCGCGGTCGAAAGCGGCGATGCGGACGAGATGCAGCAGAAGACCGCTGCGCTTACCCAGGCCGCGATGAAGCTCGGCGAGGCGATGTACAAGGCCCAGCAGGCCGAGGCGCAGGGCGCGGCGGGCGAGGAGTCCGCCCAGGCCGAGCAGCCCGGCGAGGGCCAGGAAGAGGTGGTCGATGCCGAGTTCTCGGAAGTCGACGACGAGAACAAGGGCTGATGATCCGGCGCCGTCCTCTTCGAGGGGCGGCGCCGAATCCTGTAGGGCGTAGCGGGGAGCGATAATGGTCGAGCAGGACTATTATGAACTGCTGGGCGTGAACCGGGGAGCGGACGACGCGGCGATCAAGGCCGCGTACCGCCGGCTCGCCAAGGAACATCATCCCGACCGCAAGAACGGGTGCAAGGAAAGCGAAGCCCACTTCAAGGCGATCAACCAGGCGTATGACGTGCTGAAGGATCCCCAGAAGCGCGCAGCCTATGACCGGTTCGGGCATGCCGCGTTCCAGAATGGCGGGTCGGGCGACCCGTTCGCGGACGCGGGCTTCAACGGATTTTCGGACATCTTCTCGACGATCTTCGGCGAGTTCATGGACCAGCGCGGCGCCCGGCAGAACGCGGCTCGAGGCGCTGACCTGCGCTACGACATCGAGCTCAGTTTGGAAGAGGCCTTCAGCGGAGTGGAGAAGACCATCACCGTCGAGGCAATGGCGACCTGCGACGTGTGCGATGGTCGCGGCTGCACCGGGCTCGATCGCTGCGCCAGCCGCTGTCAGACCTGTGGCGGTGCGGGAAAGATCCGCACTCAACAGGGCTTCTTCATGGTTGAGCGCGGCTGCCCCAATTGCCGGGGCTCGGGCGAAGTCATCTCCAATCCTTGCGGCAACTGCCACGGCGAGGGCCGGGCGCTCAGCCAGCGCAAGCTCTCGGTGAAGATCCCGGCGGGGGTCGACGAAGGCACTCGAATCCGAATCGCGGGCGAAGGCGAAGCCGGTGTCCGCGGCTCGGCAAGCGGCGACCTCTACCTGTTCGTTCACATGAAGCGGCACCCGATCTACGTGCGCGAAGGAACGACCTTGATTGCCGAATGCCCGGTGAGCTTCACGACCGCGGCGCTCGGCGGTGCAATCAGCCTCCCCGGAATCGACGGGCACCTGGTCGAGCTCAAGATTCCTCCGGGGGTGCAGTCCGGCGAGCAGCTGCGGCACCGGGGCTCGGGAATGAGCGTGCTCAACGGACGCGGTCGAGGCGATCTCATGGCGCGGATCCTCGTCGAGACTCCGACCCGACTGTCGGCCAAGCAGAAGAAGCTGCTCGAGGAATTCCGAGAGACGGAAACGGGCGACGAATGCCCCGCGGTGAAGAGCTTCTTCACCCGCGTTCGGGACTATTTCGCCTAATCGCCGGCCTTGAGCCGGTCGATCTCGAGCCGCATCGCGAACAGCTGCGCAAAGAGCTCGGCAGCGCCGTGGAGCTCGAAATTCGGGTCGCGCGGAGTGCGGCCGTCGCAGCGGAACTCGCCTTTGATCCCGTCGACCTCGAAGGGTATCCGCAGCGACGCGCGCACTCCCGCCTTCCTGAGCCGACCGAGGCTGCCGGAATCGCAGGATCGCAATAGCGCATCACCAATCGAGCTTTCCTCGGAATCGCGCGGGAACACGGGAACGGCGCTCGCCTCGGTCTCGGCAATGATCGTCGGCAGGTCGTCTTCGGTCGCGGCTGGAGCCGCGAAGGCGCCGCGGCTGCTCTCCGAGCGCTGCGAACCGCAGACCAGGGTCACCCGGTCATAGCCGGTAAGGGCCCGCATCCGGCGTGCTCCGTTGTCGAGAAGGGCCTGGCCGTGGCTCGCGGCTAGACCCGCGACGAGACCTCCGACGCTCCCGAAACATTCTCCAAAAGCGCCGGTCGAGGGAACCGCCTCGAGCAGCACCCGCCCGTCGCTGAGCTGAAAGCTCACGTCGACGAGGTCCGGATCGTCGGTCAGCCGGATCCCATAGGCGCGGCCGATGCCCGTCGTGCCGCTGAGGCGCGAGAAGAGGTTCCTTAGGTCGTGAAGGGCCTGGGAATGGACGAACTTGCCGAGCGGCTCTTCGATGAGAGTGACGTGGGACTTGCCCAGGAGAAGATGAATGTTCTCCGAGGCTCGAAGGATGATCCAGTCGAGCGAGAGCTCGAGGAGGTACACTCCGGCCTGGACACCCGTGCCCTCTTGTCCTGGAGTCTCGGCAATGAGTTCCTGAACGATTTCCATCGGCCCCCCGGTCGATTGCGAAGCGACCATAGCGGAGTTTTTCTCTATTTCATCCAAAAGCTTGTCCGATGCGCCACGGTTAGGCTGATTGCCCGAACACCCGGTCGAAAATCGTGTCGACCTGCTTCAGGTGATAGCCAAGGTCAAAGAGGGCGTTGAGCTCGTCCTCGCCGAGCAGGCGCGAGACTTCGGGGTCGGCCGCGAGGAGGTCGCGCAAGGATAGCTCGCCGTCCGATTCCCAGACTTTCATCGCATTGCGCTGCACGAGCGCGTAGGCTTCCTCGCGGCTCAGTCCTGCCTGGGTGAGGGCAAGGAGCACCCGCTGCGAGTGGACGAGCCCGCCCATCCGGTCGAGGTTCTTCTGCATGCGCTCGGGATAGACGACGAGCTTGTCGATGACTCCGGCAAGGCGCGCGAGGGCGAAGTCGAGGGTGATGGTCGCATCGGGACCGATGAATCGCTCGACCGAGGAATGCGAGATGTCGCGTTCATGCCAGAGCGCGACATTTTCGAGCGCCGGAGTGACGTAGCCGCGCACCATTCGAGCAAGACCCGTCAGGTTCTCGGTGAGAACGGGATTGCGCTTGTGCGGCATTGCCGAGCTGCCCTTCTGGCCGGGCGAGAAATATTCCTCGGCCTCGAGGACCTCGGTTCGCTGGAGGTGGCGGATCTCGGTCGCGAGGCGCTCGATCGAGGACGCGACGACGCCAAGCGTCGCAAAGAACATGGCGTGACGATCGCGAGGGATCACCTGGGTCGACACTGGTTCGACCAAGAGGCCGAGCTCGGCCGCGACATGCTCCTCAACCCGGGGGTCGATGTTGGCGAAGGTTCCGACAGCCCCCGAAATGGCGCAGGTGG
>DASZYL010000066.1:0-15104 GCA_035545385.1 Sphingomicrobium sp.
CGTCGCCTGTCCGTGCACCTGTTCACACTCGACCTCGCCGTTGTGCATCGCTCGAGCGGTCTCGGCGAACTTGTCGCCCACCCAGCGCGATCCCTTGAGCATGTCGGCCTGCATTGCCACGAGCCGAGCCAGAGGATCGCTGCCCTTCCTGGGGACTCTCGGCGCCATCGGTGCCTTGGCGACATTGGCCGACTGGCAAAAGGGGCATTCGACGAGGCCGGCGCTACGCTGCTCCTCATAGTCGGCGTTCGAGCGGAACCAGGCCTCGAAGGTCTCGCCGCCATCGCGGCAGTGAAGATCGAAGACGATCATAAGGTCACCGCGTCCGGAATCGGCCGACGGTGACTGAGCGCTGGGATGCGCGCGCGAACGTCGGAAATGCGCTTGAGGTCGATATCGGCAAATCCCACTCCCTTGGTCTCGCCCATGTCGAGCAGGACCTCGCCCCAGGGATCAACGACGAGCGAATGACCAAAGGTGTTCCGGCCATCCTCGTGATTTCCGACCTGTGCTGCGGCAACGACGAAAAGGCCTGCCTCGATCGCCCGGGCTCGAAGGAGGATGTGCCAGTGGGCCTTGCCGGTCGGAACTGTGAAGGCCGCCGGAACCGCGATGATGTCGGCGTTCGCCTCGGCGAGGCGGGCAAAGAGGCCCGGGAAACGCAAGTCGTAGCAGATGGTGAGGCCAAGCTTTCCGACCGGAGTGCCATTCACGAGCACGACTCCGCTGCCGGCGGAATAGACATTGGACTCCCGCCAGCTTTCACCGGTCGGAAGATCGACATCGAAAAGGTGGAGCTTGTCGTAGCGAGCGCGAATTTCGCCTTCGCGATCGATGATGAAGCCGCGGTTCGCGACTTTTCCATTCTCCGCGAGCACGGCGAGCGAACCAATATGAAGCCAGATGCGATGCCGCCGCGCCGCTTGCCGGCATGCGCCAAGGACCTCGTCGTCACCTTCTTTTCGAAGATTTTTCGCAGCGCGCGCCGAATCGCGATCGAGAAGGCCCGACATTTCGGGCGTGAACAGGATTTCTGCGCCGCCACCGGCCGCCTCGGCGATGGCTTCCTCGAGGGCGAGCCTGTTCGCGTCCGGGTGGATCCCCGTAGTCGACTGGAAGAGGGCGATCCGCGTCATCGGGCGATCAGATCGTCGAGGCCGCCACTTCGATCCAGGTCGAGCAGGTCATCACAGCCGCCGACATGGTGCTCACGGATAAAGATTTGCGGGACGGTCGTCCTCCCGTTCGCGCGCTCAATCATTTGCTCCCTCAGTTCGCCGCCAAAATCGACGCGAATCTCGCGATACTCAACTCCCTTGGCCTCGAGCAGGGCCTTGGCTCGCCAGCAATAAGGGCAAAAGCTCTTGGTGTAGATCTCAACTGTCACGCCACGTTTCCCTTCCCCAGATATTTAGGCATCGCTCGAAACGCATCAATTGGGAAGGTTTCACCGGGATCGACGATGCTCGTCACCGCCCCGGTCCTTGCCGACCGGTCGAGCTCGTCGCACAAGCCCCTCCGGTGCCCGACCTCTTCGACATGAATTTGCGCGCAATGCGCCGCGACCGCGCCGCTCGGACCGGTCCCGAACTGTTCCTTTTCGAACGGGTATTTGCCGACTGCCTGGAGCGCATCGAGATCGTGAACCGCCGCTTCGAGCGTGCCTTGCTGATCGGTTGCCCTGATGCGGGCTGGCCCGAAAGGCTCCTAAAGGTCGCGGACGTCGTGGATTGCGCCGACCCCGGGCCATTGTTCGCAGCGGCAGCCGGCGGAAATCCCATCACCGAAGATCATTGGGAAGCGCCAGCCGGGGCCTACGACCTCGTCCTTGCGATCGGGACGCTCGATACCGTCAATCATCTTCCGCTCGCGTTGCACCTCATCAACCATGCCATGCGCGCCGACGGGTTCTTCATCGGCGCGTGCTCAGGCGGCGACACGCTTCCAAGCCTGAGGGCGGCAATGCGCTCGGCCGACCTCGTCTCGGGTTTGGCGGCCCCTCACGTCCACCCGCGGATCGAGGCCGCGGCGCTGTCGCCGCTCCTTGAGAATGCCGGATTCATCAAGCCGATCGTGGACGTCGATCGAGTGAGCGCGTCCTATGGTTCGCTCTCCCGGCTTGTCGCTGACCTGAGATCGATGGGCGCAACGAACCTGCTTAAGGCACGATCTTCGCCTTTGAACCGGGCGCAGAGCGACGCCGCCATGCGCGCATTCGCAGCTGCCGGCAGGGACGGCCGAACGAGCGAAGTCTTCGAAATCCTCCACTTCGCGGCCTGGACAAGCCCAAAGGGGTGAGGAGGGCATTAACTTTAGCCCGGGTAAGACTTGTTAACCGCAGCTCGGCTACACCCCCCCGTGTGGACGTGGACCAGAGGAGGGTGGCGTGATCGCTATCCGCAGATATTTGCGCATGCTCCGTGCCAATGTGCGCGGCGCCACTGCGATAGAATATGGCCTGATCGTAGCGCTCATCGCAGTCGCTGCGATCGGCGGAATGCAGCAGCTTGGCGGCGGTGTTGGCGGCAAGTGGGGGCAACTTGCCAACACGATGAACAACTACATGCACTAAGCTCAAGGTCGGGCGATCAACCCGCCCGACTTCCGTAAACGATCAGCTTGACCTTCTGCCCCGGCACAAGCCTGCTGTTGGGCGTGAGGTTGTTCAGGGTCAAAAACCGGTCCAGCTGGAAATTCCTGTAGGCCATTCTCCTCGCAAGTGACTGGAGGGTGTCGCCCGGGCCAACCGTGACGACATGGATGACCCTCGGCCGAATTGCGGCCGCTTCGGCAGGAGTGATCTTGCGCAGCGAATAGACCATCGATCGGAACGGAGCCATTCCGGCGCCGCCCTGAGTCAGCATCGCAAAATGATAGATGTGCTGCGAATCCCATCGATAGGCCACGACGCTCACGTCGACGTCCCCCGAATTGGTCGTGACTCGGGTGGTCGAGAAAGCGGCGGGCATGCCATTGATCGTCGTCTTCTGTGGCCGCGTAATCGCGATCTCGCCCTGCCCCCGGATAATCTGCTGGAAGACCCTCATGATATAGTCGTCGAGTGAACCGGTTGCCCGGCCGCCGCTGAACTGCGCCTTCCCTGCGGACCCCGAGATGCTCACCGCAAAGGTGCCGTTCGACATCAAATAGCCGGTCGGGACCTGGAACTGGATGCGAAGGTCGGGATGGGTGAAGACAGGCCCGTCGATGATGCCCTGCGCGGGATCGTCATCGACATAGATGCCTTCGAGCTCGCCCAAGAACGCCTCGCGATTGTGAAGGCCCCGTCCGAGCCGGCCCGTCTGTCGCGCTTCCTGGATCGCGCGCTGCATCCGGTTCTCGCTCAGCGGGTGAGTGAGCGCCCATTCGGGGATGCTGCGGTTCTTGCGCCCCTGGACGCGGGCCTGGAGCGCGGTTTCGCGGCTGAGGGCTCCAAGGAGCTGCGCTGCTCCTGCGGGATCGTAGCCGGCAGCAATCATGTAGCGAAGGCCAAGACTGTCGGCCTCATATTCCTGCTCGCGCGAGAAGCTGAGGGTCTGAAGCTTGACCGCGAGCACGCGCTCGAGCGCAAGCCGGTTGCCGAAACCGCCCATCATCTGTCCAAGGAGGATCTCGGGCAGTGCTTGCCAGGTGAGCTCGCGCTCGACCGCCTCGCGCTGGTGCGCATGATCGCCCGCAATATGACCGACCTCGTGCCCGAGGGCGAAGGCGAGCTGGGACTCGTCGTTCATCAGGGTCATCAGCTGGCGAGTGACGTAGACGTAGCCGCCGGGGACCGAAAAAGCATTCTCGACCGCCGAATTGAGGGTCGTGAAGTGGAGTGACTGGCCCGGCCTCGCGATTCCGGAGAAAGCGGCGACGCGGCGCCCAACGGTTTCGACATAGGCTGCCCGCGCCCCGCTTTCGGCTCCGCCAAGCTCGGCGATGATCTGCGCGTTTTCGCGCTGCGCCTGGGCGACATCATTTGGATCGAGATAATGAAGCTGCTGCTGCGCAGCCGCCGGCGTCAGCGCGAGGGCTGCAACGAGAAGTAGAACGACGCTTTTCCGCATTATAGCCAGAAGCCTCCGTTTGTGCGGAAAACTAAGCCCCGGCAATTTGAACGGAGAATGACTGGACGCGGTTCCTCCGACCGTCAGCCGATCGCGAGATACTTGGCGCGCCGCTGCGCTCGAAGCTCATTGGGGCCGAGCTTCGAGCAGCCGTCCAGTTCCTCGATCAATGCGCCTTTCAGGGCCCCGATCGCCCCCTCGGGATCGCGTTGCGCGCCTCCGAGCGGTTCCTCGACGATCCGGTCGACAACTCCCAGCGCCTGGAGGTCCGCCGCCGTGATCTTCATCGCTTCGGCAGCATCGGCGGCCTTGTCGGCGGTGCGCCACAGGATGGAGGCGCAGCCTTCGGGAGAGATGACCGAATAGACGGCATGCTCGAACATCAAAACGCGGTTCGCGGTCGCGATCGCCACCGCGCCTCCCGATCCCCCCTCGCCCACGATCGCAGCGATGATCGGGACCTTGAGCGCGAGGCACTCCTCGGTCGAGCGGGCGATGGCCTCGGCCTGGCCGCGCTCTTCGGCCTGCACTCCGGGAAAGGCGCCAGGAGTATCGACGAGGGTCACGACGGGAACATTGAACTGGTCGGCAAGCCGCATCAGGCGGATCGCCTTGCGATAGCCTTCGGGCTTGGCCATCCCGAAATTGTGCCTGAGCCTCGAAGCGGTGTCGTCGCCCTTTTCGTGGCCGATCAGCATCACCCGCCGATCGTTGATCCGCGCAAATCCGCCGATAATCGCGGGATCGTCGGCGAACGACCTGTCGCCGGCGAGCGGGAGGAAATCGTCCGCCAGGCCCGCGACATAATCCTTGAAGTGCGGCCTGTCGGGGTGGCGGGCGACCTGGGCCTTCTGCCACGGAGTGAGCTTGGCATAGGTATCGCGAAGGAGCTTGTTCGCCTTCGTCTCCAACCTGGAAACCTCGGCGTCGATGTCGATGTCGGTGCTGCTCGCAGTCTCGCGAAGCTCGGCGACCTTCGTCTCCAGCTCGGCGATCGGTTTTTCGAAATCGAGGTACGTCAACATGGGTCCCGCGCGACTAGGCTGAAGCTGCTGGTGAGGTCAACGACCGCGGGTCGCCAGCGGATGGCGGGCATTGACGAGTTCGACGAGCCGGGCGCTGTCGACGTGCGTGTAGATCTGGGTCGTGGCGATGTCGGCATGGCCAAGCAGCGACTGAAGGACACGAAGGTCCGCCCCTCCCGAGAGGAGATGGGTCGCAAAGGCATGGCGAAGGACGTGGGGGCTCACTCTCTCGGGAGAGATGCCCGCGTCCGCGGCCATGGCGCGGACGATCTGGAAGAGCCTCACGCGGCTCAAGTGAGATTTTCCGCTCGGAAACAGGGAGAGGCTATTGGAAGGCACATGCTCCTTCCATTTGGCGACCGCGGCCTGGGCCCTCGTCGAAATGGGGACCAGCCGCTCTTTCGAGCCCTTTCCAAGGACCATGAGGAAGGGCTGGCCAGGGCGCACCGCGCCGCTCGGAAGGCTGACGAGCTCGCTTGCCCTCAAGCCCGAGCCGTAGAGCAGCTCGAGTAGGGCAAGGTTACGAACTGCGGTGGGTTCGCCGCTCGCCGCCCGGTCCTCCGCCGCCTCGAACATCCGGCGCACTTCTTCCTCGTCGAGGATCCGCGGGAGCGGCCTTTCGAAGCGAGGCCGGGGAAGAGCCGCGGAGGGATCCTCGTTCCGAAACCCTTCATCGACAAGAAAGCCGAAGAAGCGCCGGAGCGCGGCCGACCGGCGGGCAATGGTCGACGGAGCAAGGTCGGCCCAGCGGCTTCCGAGCTTTGCGACACCTTCTGTCGAAGCCGTGCCGAGACTTCCAAGGGTCTTTGCAGCCTGGTCGAGATCGTTGCGGTAGGCCGCAAGGGTGTGCCTCGACGCCCCCGCTTCGGCAGCCATCATGTCGAGGAAGCGGTCGACCAGCGCTCGGTCGTCCGGGTTCACGTTCGCGACAAGGCCTCGGCGGCGATCATCCGCGCCGTGAAATCCTGCCCTGTGCGCTTCAGCGCCGAGACCGCGTGATAGAGATGCGGCGAGGGAACCTTGTCCCAATTGGGTGTCTGGAAACCCGTACCCGTAAGAAGAAGGACGGTCCCCGCCTGCCCCCGCGCCGCCGACGCATCGATGATCCGGGTCCAGCTCGTCGTCAGCCCGAGCCCGAGCCCGTAGCGGCGATTTAGAGAGTTGGCAGTGTCCGTGCTGATCCTTCCGAGGCCGGCGAGACCCGCGACGAGGAAGGCGCTTCGAACCTTGTGCGGGCTCTTGTCGCGCCGGATGAACCCGCCGAGGCGTCCGGTCCCGACATTGGCAACGTCGGGCGCGGCGAGCGCGAGCATCGCCCAGCACCTGTCGCCGTCCGCATCGTCCATGCTGTTGACCGCGGGGATCCACCGCGCGGCAGCGCGGTCATAGCCCGCGGCAAGCATTGCCGAGATGAGGTCCGGGGCGTCTTTCGCCAGGCTCGAATCGGGGGTGACGAGGGTTGCCGCGCGGGCCGCGAGGGCCCTCGCCGCTTCCTTCTTCAGCCCTTCCTTGCCGAGGCCCAGCATGTGGCGGATCGCCGCAAGGCGCGTGGCCTCGTCCTTGCCGACGAAGGCCTGGCGCAACTGCCAGGCGTCACTCGAGGGAAGATCGCTGGGGTCCGTCGTATCGTAGATCCCCGAATAGAGATCGACGAGGGTCTGGGACGAGAAGACTCCCAGCCCCGCAGCGATCATCGCGGAGTCGAGGCGCTGCTGGGGAGAGAGAAGCGGCGCTCTCGCCTGGAAGGCGCGCAGCTGCGGCGAAGCCGCGTTGATCAGCCGCGCCGGCGGCACCATCCCGGTCGCGGTCGAGAGTCCGAAGCGCCAGCCGGTGAGATTGTCGACCGGCTCCCACTCGATCGTTGCGGCACGGCCGCTTCCCGCCGCACCGATCACCTTCTCGGCAAGCGCAAGGTCGATCCCGCCGATTCGTCCATAGCGGCGGGCGTTGTCGATCTGCGCCGAAGCCGTGTCGGGGTCGCCCGCGAGAGCCGCGCACATCGCCTGGACGAGCTGGCGGATCGCCGGGTCGTATTTCCTGATCCCGCTCTCGAGCGGGCAAAGCGCGGCCGCATCGGCAGTGGCGAGCGCGGTCTGGACGCCCACCTGGAGCATCTTCGGGGTGAACCGGTCGGTATCCACTCCATTGACCAGCATTCGCGCCGCGTCGGCCTCGCCCATCCGAAGCAGCAGCCAGCTGCGCTCGGCAACCCAGTCGACCGGGTTCACATAGGAAGGCGCCCGAGCGGTGGCGAGAAGCGCATCGCGAAGAGCGATGTGCGCCCAGCGCGAAGCGATCGGAGTATCCATCCGGCGCATGAGGGTCGAAAGGAACGCGCCGCTCGCCCCGCCCCACGGCTCGGCGCCCAGCCCGTGGAGAGTGGGATCGAGCTTTCCGACAACCCACGGGTCGCGCCGTGCCCAGCCCGGATATTCGATCGGCGGCTGGATCGGCTGCGAAGGCTGGAGGGTCGTCTGGGTCACGACCTCGACGGCGCTTTCGTCAGCCCCGGCCGCGGGGCTCGCGCCCAGGGATGAGGGGGGCGCCGAGGTGGGCGGCTGCGACTGACCCTGGACCGCACCGATACCACCGCTTGGATATTGGTTGGCCGAGGGATTGGTCTGCGCCACTTGCTGCGCAATCGCGGGAAGCGCGATCGCGACTGCAGCCGAGGCAACCCATATCGGCTTAATGCGCATTGCCCCCCTGAGGCACTGCCACTTCTATCGTGTGCGTCGGCTGGGCCTTCGGCACGGTCGAAAGATAGTAAAGGGCGCCAAGGATGAGCACGAGGACGATGATCAGCACTACCAGTCGTGACATGCGGGCGCTTTTGCCGAGCGGGCGAGCCGCTGTATAGCCCCTAGAGTGATAGAATTCGGGAAGCGCCTCGACCGGCCGATCGTGCTGGTGGGGCTGATGGGTGTTGGAAAATCCACCGTCGGGCGCCGTCTCGCGCGGCGGCTCGGCCTTCCGTTCGTCGACAGCGACGCCGCGATCGAGGACGCCGCCGGTCTCTCCCCTGCCGAAGTCTTCGAGCGATACGGAGAGCATGATTTCAGGGACGGCGAAAGGAGACTCGTCGCCCGGCTCGTCGAAGGCGACGTCCGGGTCATCGCGACCGGCGGCGGAGCCTATGTCGATCCAAGGACCCGGGAGCTCCTCAACGAGCGCGCGATCACCGTCTGGCTCGACGCTCCAGTCGACATTCTTGCCGAGCGGACATCACGCCGCGACACCCGAGTCCAGCTGCGGAACGGCGACCGGAAGGGAACCCTCGAACGTCTCGCGAACGAGCGGCGCCAATCATACGAACAGGCCCATATCCACGTGAAGAGCGGCGCCGGAGCCCACAAGGACGTCGTCGACGCGATCCTTCGAGCGCTCGACGACTATCTTCGCGACCGGTCCTAAGCGGGCGCCTCTTCTTCGTCCGGCAGCGGCCGGCCTTCCCCGAAGCTGGTTTCCCACCCGGTGCGAATGTCGCCGGTTTGGCGCTGCCGCTCCAGCCGTTCGCAGTCGCGAAGACGATATTCGTGCTCGACGCGCTCGACGTCCTGGGCGCTGATGCCGCTTGCCCGAAGGGCGGCTTTACCCATGACTACCGCGCTCTCGAACAGCTCGCGTTCGGCAAGGACAAGGTCGAGACCGCGCAGTTCGATGAGATGCCGCCGGTCGAAGGCACGGACCATCACCGAGGCCTGGGGGAAGGCGTCGAGCACTGCCTCGATCGCGCTCCGCGACAGCTCGCCCCCTTCATTGTCGTTGCAAAAAGCGATGACCTTGGCGGTCTCGGCGCCCGCGGTCCTCAAAAGGTCGATCCTCAGGCCATCGCCATAATAGACCTTCGTTCCGAATTCACCCGAGAGCTCGATCTGGGCGGGATTCTTGTCGATGATCGTGACGCCGATGCCCTTCGCCTGGAGCATCTGCGCCACCGTCTGGCCGAACCGCCCATAGCCGACCACGATCGCGCTCGTCTCCGGCGAAAGCTCGGGCCCGTCGAGCCCGTCCCCGCCCCGTTCCTCTCTTCGCTCGAGCAGGTCGGTGAGGCGCATGAGGAAGGGCGTCGCGACCATGGATAGGGTGACGACGGCGTTGAAGAGGGAGGCCGTCTCGGGGACGATCAGCAGCGCCGTGGTAGCCTGGGCAAAGAGGACAAAACCGAATTCGCCGGCCTGGCTGAGGAGAAGGCCAAGCCGGAAACTGCGGGTCCAGCTGGCGTGAAAGGCCCGGCTCAGGAGCGTGATGAGGATCGTCTTGGTGACGATGACTCCCACTGCAAGCGCGAGGACAAGCAAGGGCCTCGAAACGATGAGGCGAAGGTCGAGCAGCATCCCCACAGCGAGGAAAAAGAGGCCGAGGAGGATCGAGCGGAACGGTTCAACATCGCTCTCGAGCTCGTGCCTGTAGGGCGATTCGGCGAGCATCACGCCAGCGACGAAAGCCCCGAGCGGCACCGACAGGTGGAGCGTGTGCATGACTGCGGCCGATCCGATGACGGTGAACAGCCCGGCGACGATGAACAGCTCGCGCTCGCCAAGCCGTCCGACGAGCCGGAACAGCGGATTGAGCACCACCCGTCCGACGAGGACCAGCGCGACCACGGCGAGGACGGTGTAAAGCGCGAGCTTCCAGCCAACGGGAGCGCCGGGATCGGGAGCCACTCGAGCCATCGCGGCGATGATCGTGATCAGGGGAACGATCGCGAGGTCCTGGAAGAGCAGGATCGAGAAGGCGCGCTCGCCTTGCGGCGTGTTGAGCTCGTTGTCCGAGCGAAGCATGGGGAGCACCTGCGCAGTCGATGACAGCGCCAGGGGCAAGCCGACCGCAAGCGACGCTTCCACCGAGACTCCAAGAGCAAGATGGACGAGGAGGCTCAAGGCCAGTCCGCAAAGGATCACCTGCGCGAGGCCGAGGCCGAAGATGTCCTTGCGAAGCCTCCACAACCGGCTCGGCTGCAGTTCGAGGCCAACGATGAAGAGGAGCAGCGCGATCCCGATCTCGGTGACGCTCGTCAGCTGCTCGGGATCGCCGATGAGGCCAAGCAGCTGGGGGCCGATCAAGGCTCCAGCGACGATGTATCCCAAGGTCGCCCCGAGCTTCAGCCGGCGGAATATGGTGACGAAGACAAGCGCTGCGCCGAGCATGATCGCACCGCTTTCGAGAATCGCCGTGGTCGCCTGCGCCGTTTCGGCGGGCGTGGTCACCGTGAAGCCTCGATCGCAGCGAGAAGCGCGCGGAACGGCAGGAGGATCGCCCCGTGGCGGGACTTGCGCGAACGTGCAGGCTCCAGCGCCAGGATTCCGGGCCAGTCACCGGGATCCTCCTGTTCCCTTGCAAGCCACCGGCTGATCTCCACGATCGCGCTTGCGACTTCATCGTGAGCGCGCCCGATCGCATTATGCTGGAGAAGCGCCGCGGACGCCTGGCCGAAGGCGCAGGCCTTGACCTCCTGCGAGACCATCCGGATCTTTTGCTCATCGTCGAGTTCGACAGCCGTGATGATCCGGCTTCCGCAGGTCGGGGACTTAAGCTCCGCTCGCCCGTCTTCCTTCTCGAGCTCGCGCATCTCCGGGAGCGATGCCGCGAGCCGAAGGATTTCGGTGGTGTAGAGCGGTGCGTTCATTCACGTCGCCAAGTAGTGCCGCCGGGACCGTCCTCCAAGACGATGCCCTCGGACCTCAGCTCGTCCCGGATCCGGTCGGCGGTCGCGAAATCACGCGCTTTCTTGGCGGCCGCGCGCTCGCCGATCCTCGCTTCGATCGACGCCGAGTCCGAATCTCCCTGGAACCATTGCTCGGCGCTATGTCCAAGGAGGCCCAGGAGCCGGGCGCTCGCCTTGAGGTCGGCTGGATCATCGATCGCCGAAAGCCGCGCCAAGGCAAGAGGCGTGTTGAGATCGTCCCGAAGCGCCTCGACGACGCCGGGGTCGATCATGCCCGGCTCGGCATCCCCAGCCTTCCGGTAAAGGCCGTCGAGCTTCGCCTTCGACTGCTCGAGGAGCTTGTCGGTCCAGGGAAGCGGCTGTCGATAGTGCGCCGAGAGAAGCGCAAGCCGAAGCGTCTCCCCCTTATGGCCCTGGGCGAGGAGCTCGGCGGGAGTGATGATGTTGCCAAGCGACTTGGACATTTTCTCGGCGCCCATGTCGACGAAGCCGTTGTGGATCCAGAAACGCGCGAGCGGCATTCCCGAATGCGCGCAGCGGCTCTGGGCGATCTCATTCTCATGGTGCGGGAAGATGAGATCGAGCCCGCCGCCATGGATATCGATCGTCTCGCCAAGATGAGCACGGATCATCGCCGAGCATTCGATGTGCCAGCCGGGACGCCCCCGCCCCCACGGAGAATCCCAGCCGATCATGCCTTGAGGACTGGGCTTCCACAGCACGAAGTCGGCAGGGTCGCGCTTGTAGGGCGCGACCTCGACCCGTGCGCCGGCGATCATCTGCTCGCGGTCGCGTCGGCTGAGGACCCCATAATCCGGATCGCTCGGCACCGAGAAGAGCACGTGGCCCTGGGCCTCGTAGGCATGGCCGAGCTCGACCAGCCGTTCGATCATCATGATCATGGCCGGGATTGCCTCGGTCGCGTGCGGGGCGATCGTCGGCGGTTCGACGCCAAGCGCGCCCATGTCTTCAAGGTAGAAGCGCTCGTATCGCTCGGTGATCACCGAAGGCTCGACCCCCTCGGCCTCAGCCGAGGCGATGATCTTGTCGTCGACGTCGGTGACGTTGCGCGCATAGACGAGGCTGGTCTCGCCGAATTCGTGGCGGATCAGCCTCGCGAGCGTGTCGAACACCACCGCCGGGCGGGCATTGCCGATATGGGCGCGCCCGTAGACGGTGGGTCCGCACACGTACATGGTGATCCGCTCGCGGTTGAGCGGGACGAACGGGCGCTTCTCGCGCGTCATTGTATCGTAAAGCCGGATCATTGAGCCTCGACGGGCGGCTTGTGGCGCCGGGCCTGGACCCAGTCGACGATCCCGCGCCCGCTCGCGTTCAGGAGCGGATAGGTGATCGACCTGGTCATCCACTGCGGCCGGTCGGCCTGCGGCCCATAGACCATGTCGGTCGCAAGGTTCGCGACGAGGAAGAATAGGGTTGCGCCAAGAAGGCCCTTCAAAAGCCCGAAGCCGCTGCCAAGGACCCTGTCGACCGGCCCAAGGACGGGCGAGCGTCTCGTTCTCCAGCCGAGAGACCTTGCAAGAAGCTTCACGACGAGGAAGCTCGGGACGAACAGGAGGGCGAAGGCGAGAACGGCCCCCGCGGCAGGGCTCGTGTGGAAGACGTTCTCGAGGCCGCTCCAGAGCTGGGTGTGGAACAGCTTCAGCATCGCGATCGCGATCACCCAGGCGAGCAGCGAGATCACCTCGTGGACGAAGCCGCGAACGAAACCCACTGCAGCGCCGCCGATCAGGAGAAGGAAGACGAAGACGTCGAGGGCGGTCATTTGGCCGGCGCTAGCTTAGGCAAACAGCCGATGCCAGCGACTAATCGAGGATCGGCTTGTAGACCGCGACCCGGCCCGGCTGCGGAACCCTCAAGCGAAGCATGCTGATCGCGGCAGCGACGAGGGCGGCGATCGAGGCCGTGAACAGGAGCGTCGGAGTGATCCCGATCCCTGCAAGATGGAATGCGACACCCACCGCGACTGCCCCGGTTGTCTGGCCGAGAAGCCGGGCGGTGGCGAGCATTCCGCCGGCTGCGCCCGAACGCGGCTTGGGCGCCGAGCTGACGATGGTCCGGTTGTTGGGTGACTGGAAAAGCCCGAATCCCAGGCCGCACAGGGCCATTCGCCAGGCGATGTCGAAATTGTCGGGTGCGGCGCCGAGCCTCGAAAGGAAGAACAGCCCAAGAGCGAAGATGACGAGGCCGATGCCTCCGAGGAGCCCGGCATTGATCCGGTCGGCGAGGCGCCCTGCGATCGGAGCAGCCACTCCAACGGCAATCGGCCATGGGGTCATGAGTAGCCCCGTCGCGAAAACGCTCCGGCCGAGAACCGACTGGAACAGGAAGGGGATCGCGACATAAGCCAGCATCTGGGCGGCGAACGACACGATCGAGGTCGTGATCGAGAGCGCGAAGATGGGGATCCGGAGGAGATCCAAGGGCATCAGGGGATTGGGATCGCCCCATTCGCGCCACACCAGCCAGGCACCGGCGATGATCCCGGCAACGATCATGAGAATGGCAAGATGACTGCCTTCGCGTGCGACGCTTTCCGCTCCGAATACGACCAGTCCCATCATCGCGCCGCTAAGGACCGCCGAACCCCAGTCGAAGGGACGGCCATGCCCGTGGGGATCGGGCAGCGCCTTCCGGCCAACGATCAGTGCTGCGATCCCGATCGGAAGATTGATGAGGAACAGCCACTGCCACGACGCAACGCTAAGGATGATTGCTGCGAGCGTCGGGCCGATCGCGGCGGACATCGATAGGACCATCGCATTGTAGCCGATGCCCCGGCCGAGCAGCCTCGCCGGATATGTGGCGCGAACGAGCGCGGCGTTCATGCTCATGATGCACGCTGCACCAATTCCCTGGAACACGCGGGCGGCGATGAGGAGAGTGAGGGTCCCCCCGGCCGCGCATCCCACCGATCCAAGAGTGAAGAGCGCAAGTCCTGGAATATAGATGCACTTGTAGCCGATCCGGTCGCCGAGCGCCGCAAGGGGCAGAAGGAGGATGGTGATGGTCAACTGATAGGCGTTGATCACCCAGACCGAGGACGCGGGAGAGGCGCCGAGCTCGCGGGCGATGACCGGCAGTGCGACGTTTGCGATCGCTCCGTCGAGCACCGCCATGGTGAGTGCCAGCCAGATGCTGATGACGGACCAGTATCGCCGGGGAATCGGCAGCCCATCTTGCTGATGGTGGTCGCTCGCGGCCTGGACATTCACGTGGTGGCTCATTGGTCGGGGGCCCAACGAACTGCAACCCATCAGGATGCGAGTGCTGAACAGGGCCAATGGCCGTTTGACCGACGTTTTTGCGACTTGTATCTCTCGGCGCCGCCTCAGTTCCCAAAAGAAGGAGGAGCAGATGGCGCTCTTAAGCGAACTCTATGTCGCGCTTCGTACCCGAAACACTTCCGATGCCGAGACGGACGATTCTCCAGTCCTCGTCGTCCAGCGCAATTCGAATACGCTCTGGTCGAAGAAGCTCTTCGGCGACTATCTCGAAGCCCGGGGCGCAGGCGCAGTGTTCCGTTTCGACGTCGCCGATGCCCAGATCGATTCGGCCGATCTCGACCTTCAGCTCTGGGCAAGCGGCGACGATGCCTGGTCGCCAGAGCATGTGATCGCCTGGGGAGTGGCAGGCACTCGGGGCGAGGAGCGGGTCATCCCGCTTTCGGCCTTCCTCGATCTTGCCAACCCCTTGACGCCCGAAGGAGCCGGGGTGTGGATCAGCGGCGACACGAGCGAGGGCGAGAGAATCCTGTTCCTTCCGAGAGTCGGGCGAGGCCGCGACGGTACGCAGGCGCGCCGGCTGATCGTCGTCACCGCGACCGACCCTTATGGGAACATGTTCCCGTCGGCGGCGGGCCCCGGCGGAGACCTCAGCGACTGCGGAACCAAGGGGCCACTCACCCTGCAGGCGGGCGTCAGCGGCCGGATGCTTCTCGACTATACCCTCCCGTCAACGCCGCAGAGCGACCAGGACGAGGGCGGAGGAGCTTTCTACATCGTCGATCTCGCAGCGCCCTTCAGCCGCAACGACGTTTCGGGCGGACAATTCACGCTGACGATCGGCTCCGATGATTGGTGGAAACCGGACTATATCGCGGTCTTCGGAGTTGCGCCCGAGGCGCTCATTCCGTTCGTCGCCGCCCCGGCGTTCGATCTCAAGCAGATGAGCAGCGATCCAAGCGAAGGCTGGCACAGCCTCATCCTTCCGACGGCGAGGGTGTTCGCCCAGCCAAGGTTCCCAACCGACGACATCGTAAGCGACGTCGGCGGAGTGGTGGAAGCGTGAAGCCCGATTAGCGGCCGAGGATCTGGTCGACGAGCTGGCGAAGATTGG
>DASZYL010000067.1:0-16466 GCA_035545385.1 Sphingomicrobium sp.
GCTCATCCAGATGGCGAAGGCGTTCAAGGACCCGACGCAGGTCATCGCTCCGGTCATGCCGTTCCCGATCGATTCCCCGGCGCTCAAGGTCGAGGTCCTGAGCACCACCAAGAACGAGGAACAGAGCACGACAAGCGCTCCCCAGACGCCATCCGCAAACCAGTCCCCACCACCGGGAGGAACGAAGTGAAAAGATCATGGATAGGAGCCGCACGGCTGTCGGTCGGCCTTTTGGGTGCGGTGCCGCTTGTCGGCTGCATCAGCGTCAAGGCGCCCGACAAGCCGATTGACGTCAACCTCAACGTCAACATCAAGCAGGAGGTCGTCGTCACCCTCCAGCAGGACGTTCAGCAGATGATCGAGAAGAACCCGCAAGCCTTCCCGCCCGGCCCGACGAGGCCATGAGGACGATCCTCCTCATCCTCGCGGCGACGGTCCTCGCACCGGCACCGGCGAGCGCGCAATCGCCGGTCGTTCTCGAGGCCATTCGGGCAGGGCAGGTGGGCGAGCGCTACGATGGCTACATGGGGTTCGTCTCGACTCCGTCGCCCGAGCTGAAGCGGCAGGTCTCGGCCATCAATCTTCGGCGCCGCAACCTCTACATACAGCTTGGCGAGCGCCGGAACGTCACTCCCCAGCTCGTGGGAATGGCGACCGCTTGCCAGCTTCTGTCGCACCTAAGCCCAGGGGAAGCCTACCAGCTCGCTGACGGCGTCTGGCGGCGTTACTTGCCCGGCCAGAAGGTCGTGCTCCCCGATTACTGTCGATGAACCTCGAAAGAGGCGCGATATTGCGCCTTCAGCGACGCCATGAGCTTTTGCGTGACCGGCACCGGGATTTCATATTCGCCTTCGACATAGGGACCCGCGACATAGGGCGAGGCGATGAAGTCGATGCGATCGAACTTCCCGTTCTTGTTGCCGTCGACCGGAGCGATCGCGAGGTCTGAATATCTGGGGCATTGGTTGAACTCGGGAAGGTCCAGTTTTTCGCCCTCGCGGCGCTTCGAACGCTCTGAATCGAGCTTCCTGCAATAAATGGAGCGGGTGGTTGCCGAAAGGCCAGCGGGCTGGGCGAAGAGCGAGGTGATGCTGATCGATCGGCCCGACACTCGATCCCAGAGCAACGAGTCATAACTGGTGTTGGGATGGGCGCCCCCTTCGAAGGACCCGTTCTCGCCCTCGAGCGAGAGAAGGCGCTGGGTCTGCCCGGCCGTGGTCCATTCCATCGAATAGAAATGCGGGTTGAAATCGCGCTTCTGCTGGCGGGCGAGGGCCTCGTCCTCGGCGGCGTTCTTCTGCGCTTCTGCAAGTTTCGCCCTGGCGTCCCGGTAGAAGCGTGAATCGAGTGCCGGGATCGCTGCCGCCTCGGCTGGCCAGACGTAGCTGAAGTCGAGCGCGGCGGTTTTGCGAGTGACCTTGTGCGGCGCTCCGGACGCAGCGCCGAGCGCGATGGCGGCGATGACGATGATTCCCCGTGTCACGGGACCTCGACCTACAGCCGTTTGTCGCGGTTGACTATCTAAACTCCGGTTCATAAAGGGGCGGCGCCTTGGCGGTGCCGCGTTCCGCCATGTTCCTCGTCCTTGCCCGGCCCCAATGAATTTTTCGGCGGGGGCGACGCACAGGGGAGAAGCATGGCTGAAGACGATACCGACGAGGTCCCGAAGCTTCCACCAGACGCACGTCTCGAATCGCTCGATGAGCGGCTCGACCGCATGCAGCAGGCGGAGGCGAAGCGGACCGCGAAGAGGCAGCCTGACGCCAGTTATCAGGCGGGCCAGCTGGTCCTGAGTCAGCTCGTCGGCGCTCCCCTCGGGGGCGGAATCGTCGGGTGGCTCCTGGATCGCTGGCTGGGAACCAAGCCCTGGCTGATGTTGGTGATGCTGTTCCTCGGTTTCGCGGTTGGCATCTGGAACGTCATTCGGATTTCAAACAACGCCCAGAAAAGTCAGGGCGAGAGGGAATAGGAAAGCAAAGTGGCGGCCGAGGGTAAAATCGACCCGATGCACCAGTTCGTGATCGAGCCGATCTTCGGCTCGTTCGGGCACAACAATCCCTTCGTCTTCACGAACAGCGCGCTGTGGACGCTGATCGTGCTCGGCACGATCTGGCTGTTCATGTGGGGCGGAATGAAGCGCGAGCTCATCCCGGGCCGCTGGCAGATCGCCGTCGAGGGCCTGATCTCCTTCGTCGACGACATGGTCAACGTCAGCATCGGGCCCGAGGGCAAGAAGTTCCTGCCGTGGGTCTTCACCGCCTTCGTCTTCCTCCTGTTCGCGAACCTCATTGGCAACATGCCGTTCGGGATCGTCGCTCCCGCGCACCCCTTCACGATCACGGCCCAGTTCACCTTCACCGGCGTCATGTCGCTGATCACCTTCGCGATCGTGCTTGGAGTGGGCTTCTGGAAGCACGGCCTTCACTTCCTGTCGCTGTTCGTGCCCAAGGACGCTCCCTTCGTCTTCAAGATCGTGATCGCTCCGATCGAGCTGATCAGCTTCCTCGTGCGCCCTTTCAGCCTCGGGCTTCGACCGTTCATCGCGATGTTCGCCGGTCACGTCCTTCTCGACGTCTTCGGCAATTTCGTGGTCCAGGCGCTCAACAGCCACAGCGCTGGCGGCATCGGGATCACGATCCTCTCGCTGCTGTTCATCATGTTCGTGAGCATGATCGAGCTGCTGGTCGCAGCGATCCAGGCCTACGTCTTTGCGATTCTCACCTCGCTCTACATCGGCGAGGCGATCAACCTTCACTAACCACGGATTTTTCAAGGGAGTTCAATCATGGATGTCGCTTCTGCAAAGCTTATCGGCGCCGGTCTCGCGGCGATTGGCGTTGGCGCCGCCGCGGCGGGCGTCGGCTACGTTTTCGGATCGTTCCTCAACAGCGCGATCCGCAACCCGGCGGCCTCGGACGGCCAGCAGGGCCGGCTCTACATCGGCTTCGCCGCTGCCGAGCTTCTCGGCCTGATGGCGTTCGCCGTCGCCATGCTCATTCTCTTCGCGTTCTAAGGAGCTTCGGGCCAGGGCCCGGGGACGAACGATGCCTCAGCTTTCGCAGCTATCCGAAGTCTACCTGTCGCAGTTCCTGTGGCTGGCGATCGCGCTCGGATTCATCTTCTTCGTGATCGCCAGGGGAATGGTGCCGAAGATCCAGGCGACCGTCGAAGCGCGGGAGAGGAAGATCGGCGGCGATCTCGAGGCGGCCCAGGCGGCACGCGCTGCCGCGGATGAAACCGAGGCCGCGTGGCGCGAGCGGATGGACGCGGCCCGCGCCGAAGCAGGGCGCATCGCCCAGGAAGCGAAGGCCAAGAGCGGGCGCGACACCGAGGCCAAGGTCAAGGCCGCGGCCGAAAAGATCAACCTCAAGGTCGAAGCGGCCCAGGGCGCAATCCGTGACGCCCTCGCTTCGGCACGCTCGGAGATTGAATCCGTGGCCGCCGAGGCGGCCCAGGACATGGTGAAGCGCGTGACCGGAATGACGGTGGACAAGAAGGAGGCCGCTGCGGCGGTGAAGGCGGAGCTTGATGTCTAGCCTGTTGATGATCGCTGCCCTCGTCGAGGCGCCCGAGGCGGCGGAGCCGACCGCCTTCGCGCTCAACCCCGGCGGCTGGGTCGCGCTTGCGGTCCTCCTGGTCTTCGCGCTGCTCATCTGGAAGAAGGTCCCGGCGGCCGTCGCTCGTGCGCTCGACAGCAAGATCGAGCTTATCCGCGACCAGCTCGCCGAAGCGGAATCGCTTCGCAGGGAAGCCGAGGCGCTCAAGGCCGAGTATGAAGCCAAGGCGGCATCGGTCGACAAGGACCGCGAGGCGCTGCTCGAGCGAGCGAAGCACGAGGCCGAGGAGATCGTCGCCAAGGCTCGGACCGATGCCGAGGCCCTGATCGAACGTCGCACCCGAATGGCACAGGACAAGATCGCCGCCGAGGAGCGGACGGCCGTGGAACAGCTTCGCGCTGCCGCCGCCGATGCGGCCACCAAGGCAGCGGCGAAGATCATCGCCGAGCGGCACGACGCTCAGACCGACGCCAGGCTCGTCGACCAGGCGATCAGGGAGATCGCCCGCTAAGCCTTATTGCTGGTGGGAGCCACCACGCTCGCTGACGCCTTCGAGCGCCTCGACCGCGCAGTCCTCGTCGGCATCGCGGCTAAGATCGCCGAGGCTGACGATCCCGCAAAGACGCTCGTTGCTGTCGATGACCGGCAGCCGGCGGACCTGCGCATCGCTCATCCGGTTCGCAACGTCTTCGACATCGTCGTCATCCCTTGCGCAGATGACCTCGTCGGTCATCAGTTCACGGACCGGAGTGTCGGGGCCATAGCCCTTGGCGACTCCGCGGACCGTGATGTCACGGTCGGTGATCATTCCGATCAACCGCTCGCCGTCGGTGACCGGGATCGAGCCGGCGTTTACGCTCAGCATGAAGGAAGCGGCTTCCTGGACGGGCTGGTCGGGGCGAACCGTCTGGACATCGCGCGTCATCACTTCGCTGACTTTCATCTTCGCTCTCCTCTGGGGGAAATCCCGCATTCAAAACGAACGTCGGGAGAGCGCCGTTCCAAGTCCTACGGGACGTTTTCCGTCAGTAGGTCGTAGGTCGCGACCAGCTCGTCACGCTGGTTGAAGATCTCGACCGCCCAGCGCACGACGCCGGTCTCTTCGCTCTTGAGAGACTTGGAACGGACGGTGAGCTCGACCCGCATCGAATCGTCCGGGTAGAGCGGCGTCAGGAATCGGAGGTTTTCGAGGCCGGTGTTGGCGAGCACCGGGCCGGGATCGGGATCGACGAAGAGGCCGGCGGCAAAGCTCAGGATCAGGTAACCATGAGCGACCCGGCCTTCGAAGATCGGCGAGGCTTTCGCTGCTTCCTCGTCCATGTGCGCGTAGAATTTGTCGCCGGTGAAATTGGCGAAATGCTCGATGTCCTCGAGCGTGACGGTCCGGCTTTTCGTGTTCCACGTGTCGCCGATCTCAAGCTCGCTCATCCTGCGCCGGAACGGATGGACGTCGACCACATGCTTGGGCGCGCCGGGGACATATTGCTCGGTGATCGCGGCGATCATCGATGGCGTCGACTGGAGCGCGGTGCGCTGCATGTAATGCTTGACGCCCCTTACCCCGCCCATCTCCTCGCTTCCGCCGGCACGGCCGGGACCGCCGTGGACGAGGACTGGAAGGGGCGAGCCATGGCCCGTGCTCTCCGCTCCATTGTCGCGATTGAGGACCAGCATCCGGCCGTGATAGGCGGCAGCGCCCTGGACGAACTCGCGTGCCGCCTCAGGAGAATGGGTGAAGAGCGATAGGGCAAGGCTCCCACGGCCGCGGTTCGCGAGCTCGATCGCGTCGCTCATGTCCCTGTAGGGCATGATCGTCGAAACGGGACCGAAGGGCTCGCAATCGTGGACCGCCGAGGTCTGCCAGGGGTCATCGGTTCGAAGAAGCACCGGGGGCAGGAACGCGCCTCCCTCGATCGCGGGCTCGGCATCGGGATCGCCCGCGACGATCCGGGCGCCTGCCGCCTCGAGCTCGCGGATCCGCTCGCGCACATCGTCGCGCTGGCTGAGGCTGACGAGGGCGCCCATGCGGGTGTCCTCTGCGCGGGGATCGCCGACCTTGGTCCTCGCGAGCCGCTCGGAAAGCGCTTGCTCGACAGCGTCGAGATAGTCGGAAGGAGCCATCGCCCGGCGGATCGCGGTGCATTTCTGTCCCGCCTTCACCGTCATCTCGGTCGCGACCTCCTTGATGAAGAGGTCGAATTCCACAGTTCCGGGCGCCGCGTCCGGGCCGAGTAGCGAGGCATTGAGGCTGTCCTGCTCGGCGACGAACCTCACGGATTCGCGAACGACCGTGGGATTGGACTTGAGCTTGAGCGCAGTGTGGGCGGACCCGGTGAAGCTGACGACGTCCTGGCCCGTCAGATGGTCGAAAAGATCGCCGACACCGCCGACGATGAGCTGGATCGCTCCGCGCGGAAGGACGTCCGCTTCGATCATGATCTTGAACGCCGCTTCGGTGAGGTAGGCCGTGGCCGAGGCCGGCTTCACGATCGCCGGGACGCCCGCGAGGATGGTCGGCGCGAGCTTCTCAAGCATCCCCCAGACTGGAAAATTGAAGGCGTTGATATGGACCGCAGCGCCCTGGAGCGGAGTGAAGATGTGCTGGCCGACGAAAGTGCCGTTCTTCGAGAGCCCTTCGAGCTGGCCATCGAGAAGGACGTGCGCGTCCGGGAGCTCTCGGCGTCCCTTGGACGAGAAGGAAAAGAGCGTGCCAGCGCCGCCCTCGATGTCGATCCACCCGTCCTTGCGGGTCGCCCCGGTCTGGTAGCTGAGCTCGTAGAGCTCTTCCTTGCGGGCCATGATCGCAAGGCCGAGCGCTTTGATCATCCGGGCCCGATCATGGAAAGTGAGCTTGCGAAGCGCCGGTCCGCCGACCTCGCGAGCGTGACGAAGCATCGCTCCGAAATCGAGCCCGCCCGACCCGGTGCTCGCGACCGGCGCGCCGTCGATGGCGCTCCTGATCTCGACCGGGCTGTCGCCAGCGACCCAGCGGTCGCGTTCGTAATTGAGGAGCTGGGGTGTCTTCATATCGAACCTCTCGAGCCGCCTTTGCGGGCAAGTGAGCGAGGGCGCAACCGGGAGGGGGAAGGACTTAGGCCGCCGTTTACCAAAGAAGCGTAGTCGTGAAAGCGCATGGCAAGCGCCTCAATCCATGGAGCAGGAACCAAAGCTCCCGGGGCTTCGTCCCCGGCGGGACTCCTCACGGCGAGTCCTCTTCTTACCGCATTGGGGCTTCTTGCGACCGTCGTCCTGCTGCGCGCGCTCGGAACCGTCGATTCGGACGTCGCCTGGCAATTGTGGATCGGGCGCCAGCTCGATCATGGCGCACGCCTCTACAAGGACATCATCGAGACCAATCCGCCACTGTGGTTCTGGATGGCGGTCCCCGTCGATCGCTTGAGCGATATCACCCACATAAGATCGGACCACCTCCTCATCGTCCTGATCGGATTTGCGGCCGCGCTCTCGATCGCGGCGACCGATCGGCTCACCGGCGACATTGGCAAGCGCCGTCGAACATTTTTTCTGGCTTATGGCGCGCTCGTCCTCGTCGGAATGCCCTGGCTCGAATTTGGCCAGCGCGAACATATCGCTCTCATCGGAGCGCTCCCTTATTCGGCGCTGGTTGCACGGCGGCGAGGAGGACGGCCGGTAAGCCCCGTCCTCGCCGCCGCAATCGGGGTCGGCGCGGCGCTCGGATTTGCCCTCAAACATTATTTCCTCCTCGTTCCGGCATGCCTTGAACTGTGGCTCGTGGCGGGGACCGGAAGGAAGTGGCGGCCCTTCAGGGCCGAAACTCTCGCCATCATCGGCGTCGGCCTCATCTATGCGCTCGCGCTTTCGACGCTGGGCCACGACTATCTCGCGAACGTCGTCCCGCTTCTCTTTCTTGCCTATGGGGCGACCGGGGCGAAGCATTTCCAAGACCTTCTTCAGCCGGCCGTCATCAGCTCGTTCCTTTCCGTTGCGATCCTCCTTTCGAACTGGCGGCTGCTGCGCCGCGAGGAAGCCTCGACAGCGGTTTCGCTGATCATCGCGGCGAGCGCCTTTTCCCTTGCCTATTTCGTCCAGGCGAAAGGCTGGAGCTACCATGCGCTGCCGATGCTCGGCTGCTCGGCAATCGCGCTCGCTGCCGCGCTTGGCGCCGGGCTCAGCATGCAGCGCTTCGCGATCCTTGCCGCACCCGCCTTGCTCCTTCTTCCTTTCTCGATCGGCGCCGGGCAGGCGCTCCGTCAATCCGAGGCCGACAGGGATGCGGCACGGGCAGTCGAGGGAATGCAGGCAGGCGATGCCGTCGGGTTCATTTCTCCCGACCCGTCCTTCGGCTGGCACGTCATCCCGCAGAAGGGCCTTCGCTTCTCGCTTCGCTACAATGGCTTCTGGATGATGCAGGCCATCGTCACCAACGAACTGAGAGGCGGCAGCGACCCCCGGCTGACGAAACTTGGAGAGCGTGTCGTTCAGGAAACCGTCAGGGATTTCGAGTGCACCCCACCAAGAAGGATCATCGTCAGGCGCCCGAGCCCTTCCCAGGCGAAGGCGGGTGACTTCGATATCCTCGCTTTCTTCCTTCGCGATCGAGAGTTCGCCGCGCTCCTGTCGCACTACCGGCCGGTCGCTCGGACCAGTGTGCAAGTCTTCGACCTCGACGTGCCGCTCCCCCGGGCATCCGGCTGCCCCGCCTGGTCGCCCGTATAAATCCTTGAGACTTTCCCTCGAGGCTCCCTAGAAGGCGCCTCGCCACGAGGAGGGGTTTCGATGATCGAACCGGTACGTTCAATCGCGATCGAGGACATCAAGGAGGCCCGCGGGCTGATCGGCGACACGATCCTTCGAACCCCCCTGGTCAAGCTGGACCTCGCTCCCGGGGCTCCGGAGGTCTGGCTGAAGCTCGAGAACCTCCAGCCGACGAACGCCTACAAGATCCGGGGCGCCACCAATGCCGTGGCGCGATTGTCCGACGAGGAGCGCCGCAAAGGCGTCTGGACGATCAGCGCGGGCAATGCCGGGCAGGGCGTCGCCTACGCCGCCCGGCAATTGGGGGTGCCAAGCACGGTCGTTGCGATCGAGACCGCTCCGCAGACGAAGCTCGACCGGATGCGGGCGCTTGGAGCGAGCATCGTCCCGGTTTCCTACGAGCAGGCCTGGGTCGCGGCCGAATCGCACGAGTTCGAAGGTCTCGAGGGGACGTTCGTCCATCCCTTCGACAATCATGATTTCATCGCAGGTCATGGGACCATGGGCCTCGAAATCCTCGAGGACCTTCCCGAAGTCGAAACGGTCATCGCGGCGATCGGCGGGGGCGGGCTCATCACCGGCGTCGGAAGCGCGATCAAGGCCCTGCGCCCCGACGTCAGGATACTCGGCGCCGAGCCCGAGACCGCGGCTCCTTACGCCTATTCGCTCCGCGAGGGAGGGCCTCGCCGCTTTCCGGACTGGAAGGCCTCTTTCGTTGACGGCGCAGGCGGAAAAAGCGTCACCGAGCGCATGTGGCAGCGAATGGAGGCCGTGGTCGACGGCTCGATCACGGTCACTCTCGACGAGGTGCGCGACGCGATGCGCCTCATCGCCGAGAAATCTCGAACGATCGCCGAAGGGGCGGGCGCCCTTTCCCTTGCGGCGGCGCTCACCGGTGAAGCGGGCGAGGGGCCGGTCGTCTGCATCGTCTCTGGCGGGAACATCGACCTTTCGACGTTCGCGGAGCTGGTTACTCGCTGACCATCCTCAGCTTATATGCCCTGGCCTCGGGGTGGCTGCTCGAGAGGCCGCCATCGACCACCAGCGCCGTTCCGTTGACGTAGCTCGAGGCATCCGACGCGAGGAACAGCGCGGCCTCGGCGATCTCCTCCGCCTGCCCGCCACGTTTCAGTGGGTTTAACTCGCCGATCCGCTGTTCCTGGCCCCGGTCGCGCGCGGAATCGTACATCGGCTTCGTCATTCCGGTCTCGATGAGGCCGGGGCAGATTGCATTCACCCGGATGCCGCTGCCCGAAAGCTGCTGGGCAGCGGTCTGGACGAGGTTGATCACTCCCGCCTTCGATGCCGAATATGCAGCGCCGCCCGCTCCGGAGCGCAGTCCGGCGACGCTCGCGGTGCAGATGATCGATCCTCCGCCCTGCCGCTTCATGACGGGAGCGGCATGCTTGATCGCGAGGAAGGGGCCGATGAGGTTCACCCGGAGGATCTCGCTCCAGTCTTCGGCGGTCTGCTCGGCAATCGTCGCCCAGCCGCCCGAAATGCCGGCGTTGGCGAAGACGACATCGATGCGGCCAAATTTCCTTGCGACCTCGGCGATGAGTTCGCGGATCTCGGCCTCGTTCGCAGTGTCGAGGCGAAAGTCGCTACCCTCGGCGACGTCGGCGCCAACGACCCTTGCTCCTTCGCGCCGAAACAAGTCGGCGCTCGCCCGGCCGATCCCGGACGCCGCACCGGTCACGATCGCCACCTTGTCCGAGAGCCTGCCCATTTCCTGGATCTCATAGCCACCGCTTCGAACAACTGGTAGCGACACGACATGGATTTCAGCCTTGGGCCGGCGGAGACCGAATGGCGGGACCGAGTCCGCGCCTTCATGGACGAGCATGTGCGGCCGAGGGTCGCGGATTATGATGCGCAGCAGCTCGAGGGAGAGCGCTGGAAGGTCCTTCCGATCGTCGAGGAGCTGAAGGAGAAAGCGCGCGCTGCAGGCGTCTGGAACCTTTTCATGCCGCCCATCCCGCCGGGCGAGGCCCTCGAGAGCAGTTTCCGGTTCGATGGCCCCTCGCTCTCGAACCTCCAATACGCCTTCTGCGCAGAGGAGATGGGGCGCATCGGATGGGCGTCCGAAGTGTTCAACTGCTCCGCTCCCGACACCGGCAACATGGAGGTTCTCCACCGTTACGGGACGCGCGAGCAGAAGGAGGAGTGGCTGCGCCCCCTGATGGAAGGGGAAATCCGCTCGGCTTTCCTCATGACCGAGCCCGACGTTGCTTCGTCGGACGCGACCAACATCCGGTGCCGGATCGAGAGGAGCGGCAACGCCTATGTCGTGAACGGCCGCAAATGGTGGTCGAGCGGTGCCGGCGATCCCCGCTGCAGGGTCGCAATCCTCATGGGCAAGACCGATCCTTCGGCCGAGCTTCACAAGCAGCAATCGATGATCCTCGTGCCGCTCGACGCGGCGGGAATCACTCTCAAGCGGCACCTCACCGTGTTCGGCTATGACGACGCTCCGCACGGCCACATGGAGGTGGAGCTCGACGACGTCCATGTCGCTCCGTCGAACATGCTCCTCGGCGAGGGCAGGGGCTTCGAGATTGCGCAGGGACGCCTTGGCCCAGGCCGGATCCATCATTGCATGCGGACCATCGGCGCTGCCGAAGAAGCGCTCGACGCGATGGTGAAGCGCCTCATGTCCCGCGTCGCCTTCGGCAAGACCATCGCCGAGCAGGGGGTGTGGGAAGAACGGATCGCCGATGCGAGGATCAACATCGAGATGACGAGGCTGCTCTGCCTCAAGGCGGCGGACATGATGGACCGGGCCGGGAACAAGGCTGCAAGGGGAGAGATCGCGATGATCAAGGTCGCAGCACCGCTCATGGCGCTCGAAGTCATCGACGATGCCATCCAGGCGTTCGGTGGCGCCGGAGTGTCCAATGACGTGGGTCTTGCGCGTTCGTACGCCCAGATCCGCACCCTTCGACTCGCCGACGGCCCCGACGAGGTGCACCGAAGGGCGATTGCCCGGCTCGAGATCAAGAAGCACAGGTGAGTTCCGAAACGCTCGATGAAGAGGCGCTCGGTCGCTGGCTCGAAGCCTATGTCGAAGGCTTCGCCGGCCCGTTCGAGCTCAGGAAATTCCCATCCGGCCAGTCGAACCCCACCTATCGGATCGTCGCGGCATCGGGAGAATATGTGCTTCGCCGAAAGCCGTTCGGCCCATTGCTCCCCTCGGCTCATGCCGTCGACCGAGAGTTTCGAATTCTCTATGCGCTCGCTCCGCTCGATTTCCCGGTGCCTCAGCCACTCGCGCTCTGCGAGGACCCGAGCGTCATCGGCGCGATCTTCTACGTGATGGAGCTGGCAAGGGGCCGCTCCTACGCCAACGGTGCGCTTCCCGACTTCGACCCCGCGACCCGCCGGCGCATGTATGACGAACTGGTCGACACGCTTGCCGATCTCCACACGATCGACCCGGAAGCGGCGGGCCTTGGCGATTTCGGCAAATCGGGCAATTATTTCGAGCGGCAGGTGCGGCGCTGGACGCGCCAGTACCGCGATTCGGAGACCGACTTTATCCCCGAGATGGAGAGGCTCATCTCCTTCCTCCCCGAGACCATTCCGGAACAGTCCCGGTCCTCCATCGTCCATGGCGATTATCGCATCGACAACGTCTTGTTCGACGGCGACGGGAGCCTTTCGGCCGTTCTCGACTGGGAACTCGCGACTCTTGGCGATCCGCTCGCCGATTTCTCCTATCTCGCAATGCAATGGGCGATGCCGGCAGACGGGGGAGCGGGCCTTGCGGGCCTCGATCTTCCTTCACTTGGAATACCGACACTGAGCGAGATCGCGGATCGCTATTCGCGGCGGTCGGGAGTGCCGGTCGAACAAAGGCTCGACTGGTATTTCGCCTACAACCTGTTCCGCCTTGCTGGGATCGTCCAGGGCATCAAGAAGCGGGTCATCGATGGGACGGCGAGCCATTCAGAGGCCGCGGAAATGGCGAAGCGCGTACCGATGCTCGCGCAGTCGGCGTGGCGCTTCGCCGAAAGGGCCGGAGCCTAGAGCCGTCCCAAGAGGACTAGGACGACGATGATGATGAGGATGAGGCCGAGCAGGCCCGACGGGCCATAGCCCCAGCTCCTGCTGTGTCCCCAGCTGGGAAGCGCGCCAATCAATAGTAGAATCAATAAGATAATGAGGATGGTGCCAAGCATGGATGCCTCCTGCTTCTTGGTTCGGGATGCGTAACGAGCGTGGCTTTGGAGAGTTTCCCTACCGGGTCTTCCAGAACAGGACCGCTTCGAGCGCGAGGTAGAGGCCGACAATGGCGACGGCCCCGCCCGCTCCGGCGATATCCATCCCAATCCGCGCCGCGACATAGATGAGCATGATGAGACCAATCGCCATGCTCGGCGCTCCGAGGCCGCGAAGCGCCGCGCTCCGATGATAGCCGAGCCAGAAGGCGAACCGGTTCAGCACCCAGACGATCGTGGTCGCCGGGAGCGCGCGCAAGGCCTCGGCGGTTCCCAGGTAGGCGGCGAGGCCGAACAGTCCGACGCCGAAGATCACGATCTGCTCGAGGCTGTTCTCGAGGAACCGCAGGTTGACCTTGAGCCGCCTTGTCTCGTGTCCCGCGAGGGGATCGAAGGCATCGCCCTGCAATCGTTCGTGCGCGACCGCTTCGACGCCTGCGACGAGCGTGAAGAGGGTCGCGATCGCGAGGCATTTCAACGCGACCAGGAACCGCTCGCCCGTCTCCGCCATGCCGTCCAATGGTGGGAGGAGGTGATAGAGCCCAAGCCAGAGAAGAAGGCTGACGCCGCTCGCAAGGGCGATCGCGGCCATGCCGCTTCGTCTTTGCTGTCGCCAGCCTGCCGTCTCAGCCATTCAGCGAGATCTCGACGGGAACGCCGTCCCGAAGGGAGTTGCCGATCGTCGTCGCCTTCTTCGCTCTCTCGATCAGCGCGGATGGATCGGAACCGTCAAGAAGCGCGCAATCGACGCTCATCCTGACACCGCTCGCCCGGACCGGACTTCCTGCAAAGTCTATCGAGACGCTCACCCGAAGGTCCTCGATGGCAAGCCCCATCTCATCCGCGATCGCCTGCATGTCGTTGCAGAAACAGCCGCCGATCGCGAGCGCCAACAGCTCGCCGCCGTTGAAGCCGAGGCCCATTCCTCCGGATCTCCCCGGAGGACGGTCGGCAATGACGCTGTGGGTCCCGGACCAACCGACAGAAGCGCGCGTCCCCGGGAGGAGGCGATATTCGATCGTCGTCCTTCCCATGATCCTAGCGCAATGCCTTCTGGAACGCCGTGATCCCTCCCGGGGGCGGGGCGCTTCGTACCCGCTGCATCATCGCCGGAGCGATCGCGTTGCCGAGAATGAAATGGCCGATCGTGTCGAGGAGCAGGAGGCCGTTGCGCATCTTGACCTCGGGCCCGCCAAGCCTTGCAAGCGCCGCTTCCACCTCTTCGAGATGCTGGGCATAGAGTGCGAGCCCCGGCTCGCTCGGACCGAAGCGGGCCCAGGTTCCAGACCAGGCCATCACGAAGCGGTCGACCACGGCGAGGATTTCGTCGCGTCCCGGTTGCTCGTCGGTCCACTCGCCGATGTAGGACACGTGGGCCCTCATTTCCCATGGCGACATGATCGCGGGCGCGTTCAACTGCTCGAAGCCCATCGGACGCAGGGGCGTCTCGCCGGGTGCGATCAGGGTGTCCTTAGTGCTCCCGCCCTGGGCGCTCCTGATGAGGTCCCACAAATGAGCGCTGCCGACGGTGTCGAGGACGAGGTGGATCCTCGTTTCCGAACCCTGGTTGGCAACCGAGTGGGGGAAGAAGGAATCGAGGATCCAGCATTCGCCCGCTGCCATGTGGATGGTCTCGCCCCCGCCGGTGAAGGCGACCTGTGGGTTGGTGATGACGGGGATGTGTATCCTGAGGTGCGTTCGCCAATAATAATGGACGTCGACATGCTCGGGGACCTCGGCCCCCGCGCTTAGACCCATGAGCCGGCTTCGCCCCCAGGTGCAGTCGAGCGCCTGCATGATTTCGCGGATGTAGCGGCAGTGGCCGAGCCATGGCGTCGGTCCCATCGGGCCGAAGGCATCGTTGGTCAGTGCTCCGCCAGGACTGACGAGCGGGACCGCGATATTGCCGTCGAGCTTGGCCGGATGCTCCATCCAGGCGCCTTGAGGAAGCGCCGAGACCTCGCGCGCGAGCGATTCTCCCGAAAAACGGACCGGGAGCCTGAGGAGCGGGCGACCGATGCGCAAATCCCTCGCCTCGCTCAGCCTTCGGGCCGCGCTGCCTCGAGCGCAGCCAGCCATTCGGGCTCGGGTTGGTCGAGGTCATAATATTCGAAGATGAGATGGATCCGGTCCGTCGATCCCTCATTCCTGACCGAGTGCGGACCCATGTTGTTGACTTCGACTGCCTCGCCCTCCGCGAAATGGTGGGGGACCTGGTTCACGAAGAAGGTGACGTCGGGGTTGGTGAGGAGCGGAACGTGGATCTTGTGGGGCCATTTCGCGGCGAGGTTCGAATCGAAATGAGGTCGGATGACACCGCCAGGAGCCATACGGGCGAGCATGACTCTGGGAAAAGCACCGCGCTCGTAGCCGTAGGGCGCGGTCGCCGCATTGATGACCGGCTCGATGAGCGAGCGCCATTCCCCCCACAAAGCGGCATCCTCCGAGCTTCTCCAGTCGAGGAAGCTCGAGGAGACCATCCGGAAGATGATGTGCCGCGTCCTGTCGAGCGTGTCGAAACGGTTCGGCTTCTTCAAATCCTCCTCGTCCCAGACGGGTTCCGGGATCGCAAGAACCGCTTCCTTCAGGCGCGCGATGTCGACCGTCCCGAGATGTCGAACGCTCGTCGTCTTTCGGGGATTGGGTGTTGCGCCGTTAAAATTCATAGCCGAACAATTCCAGGTCGCGAGCATAGAGCCTCGCAACACCGTCCACCAGCGCCGGAGTGTAATAGCCTCGATAGTCGTTCCGGGTCGACGTGTTCACCTTCTCGAGCGCTTGAGAAGGGATCCCGAGGCGACTTGCGATCTCGTCGTAGGATTGCTGCATCTCCTCCACTCGCCCGACATGGTCGGCCAGGAGTTCGCCGTTGGAATCGCAAATGAAGCTGTACTGGGGCCAGAACAGGACATGCTGGCGCGGCGGGTTCTGAAGGAAATGCGCCATGACCCGCTGGGGATTGGCGAGGAACTCTCCCCGGAATCTCGTCATGAACGAGCAATAGGAGACAAACCGGTCAAAGGGGTTCCTCACGAACGCGAACTTGAAGAAGCTCTCGAACTCTCCGGGGTCCATGTGCGGTCGAAGCTGGAGGAGGCTGATGTGCCCGTGCTGGAGCGCCGCGAGCTCGGGCATCGGGAACTTCTTCTGGACGAAGAGGCCGACCTGCTCGATGTCGTCGGGCCCAAGATGGGCGCGAAGCGCCTGGCGCACCGCGTGGGTGCCGGTCTTCGGAACCGCCGCGAAGACGAACTTGTGCTTGTAGGAGATGATCATCGGCCGCTGAAGTTCGGCTTCCGTTTTTCAAGGAACGCGGCAACGCCCTCGCGATAATCCTCGGAGAAGCCGAGGCGCCGCATCGCCCCGGCCTGCCTCTCCAGCTCCTCGTCCAGGCTGTACTGCCAGCTGGTCCGGATCATGTCCTTGATCGCTGCAAGGCCGAGCGGTGGGAGCGAAGCGAGCTTGAGGGCGATGGCGTCGACCTCCTCGTCGAGCGCCTCGTCCTCGACTGCCTTCCAGATGAGGCCCCAATCGGCGGCCTTCTCGGCGCCAAGCGGGTCGCCCGTGAGCGCAAGGCCGAGCGCCCGGGCCTGGCCGACCAGCCGTGGCAGCGCCCAGGTCCCGCCGCTGTCCGGGATCAGCCCGATTGCCGAGAAGCTCTGGATGAATTTCGCGGACTTCGCAGCGACGACGATGTCGCAGGCGAGCGCGATATTGGCTCCAGCCCCTGCGGCCACTCCGTTCACTCGGGCGATGATCGGCTGGGGGAGCGACGTGAGCGTCCGGATGAGCGGGTTCCAGCATTGCGCGACGGTTTCGCCGAGATCGACGGCTTTTCCGGGCGAGACCGCGCGGTCGTTGAGGTCCTGCCCGGCGCAGAAGCCGCGGCCGGAGCCCGTCAGCACCAGGACCCGGGCGCCCCCGAGCCTCGAGAGCGCATCGCGAAGCTCCT
>DASZYL010000068.1:0-5145 GCA_035545385.1 Sphingomicrobium sp.
CTTCGTCCTCTGGCTGCACGAGAACCGCTACGGGACGATCGTCGGCTTCCTCGGCCTGCTCGGTGTCCTCGGCACCATGTTCAACTGGTGGAAGAACACGATCAACGAGGCTCACTCCGGCTATCACACGCCGGTCGTCCAGCTCCACCTTCGCTACGGGATGATCCTGTTCATCGCCTCGGAGGTGATGTTCTTCCTCGCCTGGTTCTGGGCCTTCTTCGATTCGGCGATCTTCCCGAGCGCGGTGGACTCGGTCGGCGGGGTCTGGCCGCCCAAGGGCATCGAGGTCCTCAACCCCTGGGGCTTCCCGCTGCTCAACACCCTCATCCTGCTGTGCTCGGGAACGACGGTGACCTGGGCGCACCATTCGCTGATCCACGGTGACCGCCACGGCCTCAAGCTCGGGCTCTTGCTGACGATCCTCCTCGGCCTCACCTTCACCGGCGTCCAGGCGTACGAGTATGCGCACGCCCCGTTCGCCTTCAAGGGAAGCATCTACGGCTCGACCTTCTTCATGGCGACCGGCTTCCATGGCTTCCACGTCATCGTCGGGACGATCTTCCTCATCGTCTGCCTCATCCGGGCGAACAAGGGCGACTTCACTCCGAGACAGCATTTCGGGTTCGAGGCGGCGGCCTGGTACTGGCACTTCGTCGACGTCGTGTGGCTGTTCCTCTTCACCTCGATCTACGTCTGGGGCGGCTGGGGCGCGCCGCACGCGGGGTGACCTCCAAGGACCAGGGCGAGGACGTCTCGTCGCTCGATGCGGCGCTCAAGGGAAATTGCCCGCGCTGCGGCGAGCGGACCCTGTTCGCAGGGTGGATACGTTTCTCGTCGAAGTGCCCAAGCTGCGGCCTCGACTTCGACAGCTTCAACGTCGGCGACGGGCCCGCGGCGTTCCTCATCTTCATCGTGGGGACGATCACGGTCGTCTCGGCGCTCGTGGTCGATGGCGCCTTCTCGCCCCCCTGGTGGGTCCACCTCGTCTGGATCCCGGTCGCGACCGCGCTTACGATCCTGGGCCTGAGGCTCTCGAAGGGGTGGCTTCTCGCCCAGGAATACAGGCACCGAGCGCGTGAGGGCCGGATCGTCCCGTGACGAAAAGGCTTCCGCTTTTCCCGACGATCATTGTCGGCGCTGCGGTCGTCCTCATGATCGGGCTCGGGATCTGGCAGCTCCAGCGAGCGAAGTGGAAGGAAGGGCTTCTCGCTCAATATGAGAAGGCGAAGGACCTCCCCCCGATCACCTGGCCGACAATGCCCATCTCGAGCGACGACCTGCCATTGTTCCGCCACGCGACGGGCGTCTGCGTGAGGCCCGTCGCGAGGCACGCCGTCGCTGGCGAGAACCTCGCGGGCGAGCCCGGCTATGTCCATATCGTCGACTGCTCGACGGGCGCCGAGGGCCCCGGGATGAGCGTCGCGGTCGGCTGGTCCAAGGACCCCAACGCGCCCTTCAGCTGGAGCGGCGGGCCGGTAAGCGGAGTCATCGCGCCGGACAGCCGAACGCGAATCCGCCTTGTCGCGGCTTCTGCGCCGAGCGGCCTCGAGCCCACGCGCCCACCGTCGCCTTCGAGCATTCCGAACAATCACCGCTCCTATGCGGTCCAGTGGTTCAGCTTCGCTCTCATTGCGCTCATTATCTATGCGCTCGCGTTACGTAAGCGGATGAAGGAGGAACAGCGACGCCCATGAGCGCGGAGATGCACGTCTTGCCCAATGGGCTGACGGTCGCGGTCGACCCGATCGCCGGAGCGCAGTCGGTCGCGCTCGGCGTCTATGCGATGGTCGGCTCGCGCTCCGAGCCTGAAGCCCTGAACGGCCTCGCGCATGTCGTCGAGCACATGGTCTTCAAGGGTGCGGGAACGCGCGACACGAGGGCGATCGCCGAGGCGATCGAGGACGTCGGCGGGATCATCAACGCCTGGACCGCGCGCGACCAGACCGTGTTCTACGGAAGGACGCTGGCCAAGGACGTACCGCTCCTTGCGGGAATGATCGCCGATTTCCTGCGCGACCCCCATCTCGACGAGGAGCATCTCGAGCGCGAGAAGACGGTCATCCTCTCCGAGCTTGGCGAGGTCATCGATTCCCCGGACGACCTCGTCCACGACCATTTGTTCGAGGCATCGTTCGACGGCCAGGCGCTCGGCCGCTCGGTCCTCGGAAGCGCCGAGACCCTGAAGCAGATCACCTCCGAGGACTGCCGCAACTGGCTTCGCGACGAGATGATCCCCTCGCGCCTGATCCTCTCGGCGAGCGGCAAGGTCGATCCGATCGAGGTCGTGAAGCTCGCCGAGACCCTGTTCGGCGACATGGAGGACTGGCCGGGGGTTCCGATCGGGCGCGCCGACTTCACGGGCGGCGTCAGGAACGACCGGCGCGAGTTCGAGCAGGCCCACTGGTGCCTTGGCCTCCCGGGCTTCGCCGCATCGGATCCCCGCCTTCCTGCCCTTTCGCTGTTCGTCCAGGCCCTTGGCGGGGGGATGTCGTCACGCCTCTTCCAGGAACTGCGCGAGGATCGCGGCCTCGCTTATTCGGTGAGCGCCTGGCAGCAGGCCTATGGCGACACCGGGATCGTCGCCTTGAGCTGCGCCGCCGACCGCAATCGCGCGGTTGAATCCATGCACGTTGCGCGCACCGTCCTTTCCGACGCGGTCGACAACCTCACGGATACCGAGCTCAATCGCGCCCGGGCGCAGTTGGAAGCGGGTCTCCTGATGGGGATGGAAAGCCCCCAGGGGCGCGCCGACCAGATGGCGCGATCGATCGAGGTGTTCGGTCGGATCCTTTCGCTCGAGGAATTGCTGGGACAGCTCCGCGAGGTGGACTCGGAAGCTGCGCGCGAAGCGGGCTCGGCGCTTCTCGACGGGCGCGCCGCGGTGGCCTCCGTCGGCGCCCAGCTCGCACTGGCGGCGTGAGCGATCTCAAGACGATCGTCGCCGAGCCCTGGGCGGACTGGGGCCTGATTGACTGCGGCAACGGCCGAAAGCTCGAGCGCTATGGCAATATCAAGGTCGTTCGTCCCGAGCCGCAGGCCATGTGGCGGCCGCAGATCGATGACTGGGATCCCGATGCGACCTTCGTCCCCGGCTCCGACGAGGAAGGAGGCGGCCGCTGGGTGCAGCATCGCCCGGTTCCCCGCTTCTGGGAACTCGAGCGTGGCGAAGTCCGGTTCATGAGCTCGTTGACGCCGTTTCGGCACCTCGGCTTCTTCCCCGACATGGCGCCGCAATGGGACTGGATGCGCGAGCGTTCGGAGGACGCCGACGTCCTCAACCTCTTCGGCTACACGGGGGTTGGGACGCTTCAGCTGAGCGACGCGGGGGCGCGGCTGGTCCACGTCGATGCCTCGAAGAAGTCGGTCGAGCAGGGGAAGGAGAATGCCAAGCTCTCGAGGATGGAAGAGCGTCCGATCCGCTGGATCGTGGACGATGCGACGAAGTTCACGGCGCGCGAAGTGCGCCGGGAGCGGCGCTACGACGGGATCCTCCTTGATCCTCCGAAGTTCGGTCGTGGGCCGACTGGCGAGGTGTGGCGCCTGGAAGAACATCTCGCGCCGCTTCTCGCCGACTGCCGAAAGCTCCTGGACTCGAACAGCCGCTTTCTTGTGCTGACGGTCTATGCCGTTCGAATGTCCGCGCTCGCGATCGGCGAGCTCGTCAGGCAGACGATCGGTGATCTCGGCGGTCACGTCGAAATGGGCGAGATGGCGGTGCGCGAAGAGCGAAGGGGACTTCTCCTTCCGACCGCCATCTTCGCGAGGTGGTCCAGCTAGGTCTTAAGCGCTCTTATCGATGCGCCCGCGACAAACGGCGCGCCCGCCGTCAGGAGAAGCGAGACGGCGGCTTCGAGCGGTAGCGAACCGGATGCGCCGAAGATCAGCAGGGGGACTGCCAGGGGAAGAAGGAGCAGCCCAGCGAGCGATCCGGCTCGAGGAAGGCCCGCGGTGACCGCCGCGATCGCGACTGCGAGCGAAGCAAGGCCGGGAGTCCCGACGAGAAGCGCGACCTCGATCTTCGCGAGCGATGCGCTGTCCATTGCCAGCAACGCCGAGGCTGGAATGGCCGCGACGAGGAGAAGCGGTGCAAAGGTCAGCCAGTGCGCAATCGCCTTGCCGAGCGCGATCGTCTCTTCGGCCATGCCGTGGAGGAAGAGCTGGTCCAGGACCCCATCGGCGCGGTCGGGTTCGACGAGGCGCTCGACCGGGAGGAGGGCGGCGGTCAACGCCGCGATCCAGAGAATGCCGGGGCCGATTCGGCCAAGGAGCCGGGCATCGGGTCCGATCGCGAACGGAACGAGCGCCGCGACGAAAAGGAAGAAGGCGATCGGAAGCCATGCCGCGCCGCTGAACCCGCGTCGGACGTCGCGGCCGATGAGCGCCCCCATCATCTTCCGAGCTCCATCACTCGCCATCCGCTCCCCAGTGGCTGGTGGGATGCGGCAAGGACCGCTCCGCCGCCGCCGAGATGGTCGGCGACAGCGTCGTTCAGCCGCTCGGCGCTTGCAGTGTCGAGCGCGTTCAGCGGCTCATCGAGGAGCCACAGGCGGGAGCCCGAGGCGATGGCGCGGGCAAGCATCGCCCGCTTGGCCTGTCCCGATGACAACAGGCGCACGGGCACGGCCGAGAGGTCTTCGAGACCGAGCGCCTCGATCGCGCGCCCGACGTCCCCGCCCCAGAATTGAAGCGCTTTTCCAAGCGGAAGTTCGCGGTCGAGCGCGAGATTGTCGTCGGCGAGCGCTGGCGGAGCCCGCTCGACCTTGCCGCGGTCGGCCTTGAGGAGGCCCGCCGCGAGACGGATGAGGCTCGATTTCCCGCTCCCGTTGGGGCCAATCACCTGCAGCGCTTCTCCGGCCCCCAGCGATAGATCCAGGTCTTCGAACAGCTGGCGCCCGCCGCGGCTCAGCGTCACCTTCTCGAACCTCAGCAGAGGCGTCACTCAGGCTCGTCCTCGAGCGCGTGCATGTCATCGTCCGAGAACCCGAAATGATGTCCGATCTCGTGGATCACGATGTGGCTGACGAGCTGCTCGAGACTGACCCGCGTCTGCTGCCACTCTGCGATGATCGGTCGACGGTAGAGAGTGACGCGTTCGGGCAGCGTACCGGATTGCTGGACGCTCTGGTGGTTGAGCGGCACTCCTTC
>DASZYL010000069.1:0-8373 GCA_035545385.1 Sphingomicrobium sp.
CGAGCTTCATGCCCTCGTCGCTCTTCAAGCCCTTGGGCCCCCAGGCCTCTTCGAAGCCGAGCTTGGCCGCTTCCTTGAGCCGGAGGTTCGAATGGGCGACAGGCCGGATCTCGCCCGAGAGGGCGATCTCGCCAAGGACAATGGCCTCTTGTGGCACCGGCCGCTCGGAGAGGGCCGAGACGAGAGCCGCCGCAACGCTGAGATCCGCCGCCGGATCGCTCAAGCGATAGCCCCCGGCAACGTTGAGATAGACTTCGGCGGTCACGAAGCTGAGACCGCAGCGGGCCTCGAGCACGGCGAGGATCATCGCGAGGCGCCCGCTGTCCCAGCCGACCGCCGCTCGCCTTGGAGTCGCTCCCGTCGCGAGGCGCACGGTCAGCGCCTGGATTTCGACGAGCACCGGCCGTGATCCTTCGATTGCCGGAAATACGCTGGTCCCGCTGACCGCCTCGCCGCGGTGGGTCAGGAACAGGGCGGAAGGGTTGGGAACCTCGGCCAGCCCCTGCCCTTCCATGGCGAAGACCCCGATCTCGTCGGTCCCGCCGAAGCGGTTCTTCATGGCCCGAAGGATTCGATACTGGTGACTTCGTTCGCCCTCGAAGCTCAGCACCGTATCGACCATGTGCTCGAGGACCCGGGGTCCAGCGATCGTTCCGTCCTTCGTGACGTGGCCGACGAGCACCAGCGCCGTCCCCCGCTCCTTTGCAAAGCGCACCAGTTCCTGCGCCGAGGCCCGCACCTGGCTGACGGTTCCAGGAGCGCCTTCCATGAGGTCGGAGTGCATCGTCTGGATCGAATCGATGATGAGGAGCGCTGGCGCCTCCCCGTTTCCGACCGTCGTCAGGATATCGCGCACCGAAGTCGCAGCGGCGAGCTGGACCGGCGCTCCGCCAAGGCCGAGCCGGACCGCTCTTAGCCGCACCTGCTCGGCGGATTCCTCGCCCGAGACGTAAACCACCTTGCGCCCTTCGCCCGCGAGGCGCGCTGCGACCTGGAGGAGGAGCGTCGATTTCCCGATGCCGGGGTCGCCGCCGACGAGCATCGCGGATCCGGCGACAATCCCGCCACCGATCGCCCGATCGAACTCGGGAAGGCCGCTCGGCAGGCGGTCGGGAAGCGAAGCGGGGTGCTCGAGACCGACGAGCGGGATCAGCCGGCCCCCGCCCTGGAGGTTGTGCTTCGCCTGGAAGATGCTGGAGACCTCGGCCGTTTCCTGGACGAGCGAGTTCCACTCTCCGCAATCCGGGCACTGGCCCTGCCACCTCGTGCTCTCCGAGCCGCAGGCCTGGCACACAAATCTCGATTTCACCTTCGCCATGGAACTGGAACAATACACGAACATCAGCGGCGCGAAAGCGCCTATTGAGGCTCGAGGAGCAGCAGGGCAGACCTTCGCGCGATCGGCTGATATGGCCCCGGGGATGGAAGGCATTTCCCTTGCTCCGATCGGCGTCCTCCTCCTCGTCGCGTGCCTCATCGCGATGCTCACGAGGCGCCTTGGGCTTCCCTATATCGTCGGGCTGCTCGCGGCCGGCTTCCTCATCGCGCTTCTTCCCAACAGCCCCAACCTCCCGCTCTCGCGCGGCCTCATCTTCAACGTGCTTCTTCCGCCGTTGGTGTTCGAGGGTGCGCTCCAGCTCGACTGGCGACGCTTCCGGCGTGAACTCCCGCTCACCCTCACGCTCGCCTTTGCCGGGGTGGTGATCGCTGCGACCGTGGTCGCCTCGGGCATGCACTGGATCGTCGGCTGGAGCCTCATGGGATCCGCCCTGTTCGGTGCTCTCATCGCTGCAACAGACCCCGTGTCGGTGATCGCGGCCTTCCGCGAACTCGGCTGCCTTCCAAGGGTTTCGATGGTGGTGGAGGCCGAGAGCCTCCTCAACGACGGGGCCGCCGCCGTCGCTTTTGCGGTCCTTTCGGCGATCGCCGTCGGGATGACGCCCAGTGTCGCGAGCATGGAAGTCGGATTTCTCTGGACGCTCCTTGGCGGGCTCGCGATCGGGCTCGCGGTCAGCGGAGCCATTCTTCTCGTCGTCGGGCGCACCGACGATCCTCTCGTCGAAATCACGCTGACGACGATCGCCGCCTATGGCTCGTTCCTCATTGCCGAGCGCCTCAATGCGTCGGGAATCATCAGCGTGCTCGCGGCGGGGTTGATGATCGGGAGCGCCGGAACGAGGTTCCTCTCGATCGAGGGCCGCGACCGGGTTCACTGGGCCTGGGAATATTTTGCATTCCTCGCCAACAGCTTCGTATTCATCCTCATCGGGATGAACGTCGCGAACCAGCCCTTGCAGCGGCTGGGTTCCGGGGCCGCCCTAACCGCCATCCTCCTGGTGCTCGCGGGCCGGGCGATCTCGGTCTATCCCCTCTCGGCCCTCTTCAGCTGGTCACGCTGGCGCCTGGAGCCGGCGCTCCAGCACACCCTGTTCTGGGGTGGGTTGCGCGGCGCTCTCGCGCTCGCCCTCGCCCTTGCCGTTCCGACGACCGTCCCTGAACGCGATTCGATCATCGCCACCGCGTTCGTCGTGGTTGCCTTCTCGATTCTCGTCCAGGGCCTGACCATGCCCTGGCTGATCAAGCATTTCGGGCTCGGGACGAACAGCTCTGGCGAGCCGGTTGCCGCTCCTGCTTCTTCTGCTAGTCGGCGGGCGTGAGCCTCCTTCCCGAACCGCTTCGAATTTCCGAGTTCCGCTACTTCTGGCTCGCGAGGCTGAGCTGGACCATCGGCAGCCTCGCGATGGTGATCGTCATTGGCTGGCAGGTCTATGACATCGCCCGCCACACGATGGGATTGAAGGAAGCCGCGTTCCGCCTCGGAATCATCGGGCTCGTCCAGTTCGTGCCGCTCTTCCTCCTCACCCTCGTCACCGGCTGGACCGCGGACCGGCTCGACCGGCGCTGGATCGCAAGGGCCGCGGTTGCCTTGGAGCTCGGTTGCGCGATCGCGCTTGGCTCGCTCGCCTGGACGCACACCACGACCCTTCTTTCGCTCTACATCGTGGCCGCACTGCTCGGCGTAGGCCGGGCCTTCGCGGGTCCCGCGCTATCGGCGCTCGCTCCCAACCTCGTCTCGCGTGCCCTCCTTCCCCGGGCGATCGCTCTTTCATCGATCGCGTGGCAGACGGGCGCGATCCTCGGACCTGCACTTGGCGGCTATCTTTACGCCTTTGCCCCTTATGCCCCCTATCTTGCGAGCGGGCTGCTGTTCGCGATCGCGTTCGTTTGCCTGCTTGCGATCGGACCGGTCCCGCGCCCGGGTCTCGCCCGGGGACCCAATCCGTGGGAGCAGATGGTCGAGGGCCTAAGATACGTCCGTCACAACCGCCTCGTTCTCGGGGCGATCAGCCTCGATCTCTTCGCGGTCCTCCTTGGCGGCGCGACGGCGATGCTTCCCGTCTTCGCCCGCGACGTGCTTCATGCGGGACCCGAGGGCCTTGGGCACCTGCGCGCTGCTCCTGCCGTTGGAGCGACGCTTACGGCGGCCTTCTTCTCGGCCCGCCCGCTCAAGCACAATGTCGGAGCGAAGATGCTGGCAGCGGTCGGGATATTCGGCATTGCGACGATCATTTTCGGCATTTCGCGATCCATGCCCCTGTCGCTCCTTTGCCTCGCCCTTCTCGGCGCCGCCGACATGTTCTCCGTCTATGTGCGCCAGTCGCTCATCCAGCTATATACGCCCGACGCGATGCGGGGCCGGGTCGGCGCCGTGTCGCAGCTGTTCATCTCGGCGTCGAACGAGCTCGGAGAAGCCGAATCGGGCTTCCTCGGAGCAATAATCGGACCGGTGCCGGCAGTGATCGCGGGGGGAATAGGGGCAATCGGGGTCGTCCTCGCCTGGTCCTGGTGGTTTCCTGAACTTCGCCTTGCAAAGAGCTTCGACGCACCCGATTTGCGCGGAACACAAGAAGAGGAGCCCGTTTGATGAAGGCCGCCAACGTCCTCGAAACCATCGGCAACACACCGCACATCAGGATCAACCGCCTGTTCGGCGACCGGGCGGAAGTCTGGATGAAGTCGGAGCGATCAAATCCGGGCGGCTCGATCAAGGACCGTATCGCTCTTTCGATGATCGAGGACGCGGAGCGCTCCGGCAAGCTCAAGCCGGGTGGAACCATCATCGAGCCGACCTCGGGCAACACCGGGATCGGGCTTGCGATGGTGGCCGCGGTCAAGGGCTACAAGCTGATCCTCGTCATGCCCGACAGCATGAGCATCGAGCGGCGGCGCCTGATGCTCGCCTACGGGGCAACGTTCGACCTCACGCCCAAGGAAAAGGGGATGTCGGGAGCGATCGAACGCGCCCAGGAGCTCATCGACCAGACTCCCGGTAGCTGGATGCCCCAGCAGTTCGATAACCCGGCAAACGTCGAGGTTCACCGCAGAACGACGGCCCAGGAGATCCTTCGCGACTTCGCCGACGATCCCCTTGACGCGATCATCACCGGGGTCGGCACTGGCGGGCATATCACCGCCTGCGCCGAGGTGCTGAAGCCCGCCTGGCCGAACCTCAAGGTGTTTGCGGTCGAACCTGCGCTTTCGCCGGTCCTGAACGGCGGAAAGCCCGGGCCCCATCCGATCCAGGGGCTCGGAGCGAATTTCATTCCGAGCATTCTCAATACCGAGATCCTCGACGGGGTGATCGACGTTGATGCCAACGAGGCCAAGGAGATGGCGCGCAGGGCCGCGCGCGAGGAAGGCTTGTTGATCGGGATCTCGTCTGGGGCGGCGCTCGCCGGAGTGGCCCAGAAGCTTTCCGAGCTTGGCGATCGCCCCCGGATCCTCACCTTCAACTACGACACGGGCGAGCGCTATCTGTCGGTTCCGGACTTCCTTCCCGAGTAGAAAGCTTAAGCGGACGCTAACCGAGTTCGTTCGGGCGGAGGTTAACCGCTCTTCGCTAATGGTTCGGTCACAGGGCCCGCAGTTTGTGCGGACCGGTTGTGGGGAACCATGCGTCGGTCACGTTTTGCCATTGCCTTTGAATCCAACGACGAGCTCCTCGCGCGTTCGTCGGTGCGCGATGCGCTGAGCTTCGACCTTCGCAACCCGGAAAGCAGCGACGAGCTGTCGCTCGCCGAATGGCGGCTCGCCGGTCTCGACCTCATCGCCATCCTGCTCGGCTTTACGCACCTCGTCTTTGTCGTCGCCTACATGGTCCTCGCGTCGAAAGTCCCGACCTCGCTGACGCTCGACAACCCGCTCATCCCTTCCACGCTCGCCATCGCCCTCGACGGTGTCGCTGGAGCTGCGATGCTGATGCGGCGACGGATCGACCTTGCGCCCCACAGTGCCGTCCGGGCGCTATGCGTCTACGTTGCCCTTACCGGGCTCCTGTGGACCTGGTTCGGCGAGACCGTTCAGGACGACGCCTTCCTGGTCCCGATCGCTGCTGCGCAGATCATCCTTTGTGCCGGGATATCGATGGGGACCATCGTTTCCATCAACTCGCCGCCCCTTGCGGCGGTGAACGCGGTGGTGGCGACCTTCGCAGCGGCCATGCTTGCCAATTCGCCGCTCATCCCGGGCGGTGTCGGGATCCTGTCGCTCGCGCTCGTTGCCTACAGCATCGCCGGGACGAGGCAGGTGATCGCGACCGGCAGGATCCGGCTGAAACTCGAGGCCCAGGCGCGAAAGGCGCTTCACTTCGTCGACGAGTTCGAAAACAGCGGCCGCGGGTGGTTCTGGGAAACGGATTCGCTCGGCACCCTCTCCTATGTCTCGCAGCAGCTCGCGGACGACTTCCAGTGCGATCCCGAAGCGCTTCTCGGCCGGCAGTTCACCGACCTCCTGTCGGTCGATCACGCGTCCGAATCCGCCGAGGAGCGCAAGACCCTCGGCTTCCATCTCTCGGCCCGCTTCCCCTTCTCCGATGTCGTGGTTCGCCCCGCGAGCGAAGAGGACGTCCACTGGTCACTTTCGGGAAATCCGATCTTCGACGAACGCGGGCGGTTCCTCGGGTTTCGCGGGATCGGAACCGACCTCACCGAGCAGCGCAAGTCGGAACGCGAGATCTCGAGGCTCGCTCGCTTCGATTCGCTGACGGGCCTCCCCAACCGAGCGATGATGCGCCAGACTCTCGAGGAAGCGCTTCGCAACTCCGCCCACCGGCAGAAGGGCTGCGCGCTCTTCATGATCGACCTCGACCGGTTCAAGAACGTCAACGATACTCTCGGGCACCCGATCGGCGACGCCCTGCTCCGCCAGGTCGCGGAGCGGCTGAAGTCGGTCATGGGAAATCACGGCCAGGTCGGCCGGCTCGGCGGCGACGAGTTCCAGGCGGTGCTTCCCGGAACCGTCGACATCGGGCTTCTCGAATCGCTATCGAGGACTTTGATCGAGCAGGTCTCGAGACCCTATGTCATCGAAGGCCATCGAGTGACGATCGGAGCCTCGGTCGGAATCGCGATCGGGGATCCTGGTCGGGCAAGCGCCGACGCGCTGGTGCGCAACGCCGATCTTGCGCTCTACGCCGCGAAAGCCGCCGGGCGCGGCAAGCACTGCTTCTACGAACCCTCGATGCACAGCGAGGCCGCAGAGCGGCAATTGCTCGAAAACGACCTCCGCCAGGCGATCGAGCGGGGCGAGCTCGCGGTCCATTACCAGCCGATCGTCCGAGCGGCCGGCGAAGAGGTCTCGGGATTCGAGGCCCTCGTCCGCTGGCAGCATCCGACACGGGCTTCAGTGCCGCCTTCGAAATTCATCCCGCTCGCCGAAGAAGCCGGACTCATCGGAAGGATCGGGGAGTGGGTCCTGAAAACGGCGCTCGAGGAAGCGACGCACTGGCCGGACACGGTCCGGGTTGCCGTCAACCTCTCTCCGCTTCAGTTCAACGACCCGGAAGTCGTTCCAATGATCGCGAAGCACTTGCGGGAAACGGGCGTCGCTCCCGAGCGCCTGGAGCTCGAGATCACCGAGGGCGTCTTCCTCGCCGAAGGCGATTCAACCGACGAGACGTTCGCCAGGCTGAAGAAGCTCGGAGTCCGCCTCTCGCTCGACGATTTCGGAACCGGCTACAGCTCGCTCGGCTATCTGAAGAAGGCGCCCTTCGACAAGATCAAGATCGACCAGAGCTTCGTCAGGGGCGCGGCATCGGCAACCAACCGCAACGCCGCGATCATCCGGGCGATCGTCACCCTTGCGGAGACGCTCGGGATGGACACCTGCGCCGAGGGCGTCGAGACCCATGACGACCTTCAGCTCATCCGCGATCTCGGGGTCAGCATGGTCCAGGGCTATATCTTCGGGAAGCCCAGCGAATCCTCCATCGCCCGCGAGCTTGCCAACAACGTGCGCGTCGAAGCCGAGGGCTTTGCCTGCGGCCGCGAGCCCCGGCATCGCCTCATGCGGCGCGCCGTCACCAGCATTGGCGGAGTGACGGTCGAAGTGAAGCTTCGCAACATCTCGTCGATGGGCTCGCTCGTCGAATGCCCGATCCCGGTGGCTCCGGGCACGAACCTCGCCATCGACATCGTCGGCGTAGGGCCGGTGCGGGGAATCGTGCGCTGGGCTCAGTCCGGCAAGTTCGGAGTCCAGTTCGACAACCAGTTCGACCTTGGCCGCCTCGCTCCAAAGAAGGAGGCGCGCAACGAGGTGCGGATGCTGACCCCCTCCTATCTCAAGCAGGGGCAAGCTGGCTGAAGTCTAGAAGATCCCGGCGAACCGTCGCGTCTCGGCCCGGTCCTTGCCATAGAAATCATCGAAATAGACGATCGACGTCCCGCTCGGAACCGCGGTCAGGTAGGTGATGTAGACGGGCACCAGCTCGGGAAGATCGACCTTCTGCTCGGGCCTTGCTCCCTTCCAGCTCGGCGGCCGGCCGTTGAAGAGCCAGCGCTCGAAACGGGGCGCATCTTCGAGCCGGACGCAGCCGTTGCTCTGGAGCCGGGCGGCCTCGTCGATCTTTTCCTTCTCGGGCGTATCGTGAAGCCAGATCCCCTGAGGATTGGGGAACATGAACTTCATCCTCCCCATCGAATTTGCAGGACCGGGCTTCTGGCGCATCCGGATCGGCTTGCCTGCGGCAACGGCATGCCAGTCGACCGACATGGGATCGATGACGTGGGCCTGGTCGGACCAGTCGGATAGTACCTCGTAGCCGTGCGACTTGAGATAGGCGCGCCCGCCCTTGATCACTCGCGGTGCAAGAAGCTTCGAAGTGAGGTCCGCGGGCGAGTTCCAGTAGGGATTGAGCGCGACGTAGCGGATGAACGCGTTCATCATGGGCGTCTGGGCGACGGGGTCAGGACGCCCGGCGACGACCCGCATCGAATCGACGACCCTTCCATCGTCGTACATGTAAAGGCGCGCGGCAGGCGGGTTGACGATCACGTAGCGGCCGTCCCCTCCGGGAAGCGCCCGGGCACGCTCGAG
>DASZYL010000070.1:0-4958 GCA_035545385.1 Sphingomicrobium sp.
ATATCTTCCCGATCGGGCGGTCCTCATTTCCGACGGCAAGGTCGCGGCCGTTGGAGCGGCGGGCTCGATCAAGGCTCCTCAAGGAGCGACGGTCCTCGATGGACGGGGCAAGACACTGGTTCCAGGGCTCTGGGACGCGCACCAGCATGTCGGGGACGACTGGAACCTCCTCCAGAACCTCGCGACCGGAATGACCAATTACCGAAGCCCGGGGACGGACATCGACGATGCATTGAGCATCTACAAGCGCCGGGCCGCCGGGGACCTCCTCGCGCCCGACGGGAAGATCTCCGTCATCATCGATCGCAAGGACCCATTGGCAGCGCAGGGCGCGCTCACGGTCAGCTCGGAGGCCGAGACCATCGCTGCCGTCGACAAGGTCAAGGCCGCGGGGCTCTGGGGCGTCAAATTCTATACCTCGATGAACCCGGCCTGGATCGCCCCAGGAGCCGCCGAGGCCCATCGGCTCAAGCTCCATGTCCACGGTCATGTTCCTGCAGGAATGCGGCCGCTCGACGCGGTCCGTGCAGGCTATGACGAGGTCACGCACATCAATTTCATCATGATGCAGGCGATGCCGCAGGAGGTCGTCGACAAGGCGAACACTGCCGCGCGGCTCGAGGGCCCGGCCAAATATGGCAAGGACGTCGACCTCGATTCCCCGGCGATGAAGGCTTTCTACGCCGAGCTTGCGAAGCGAAAGACGATCATCGATCCGACGCTCAGCGTCTGGGAACCGATCATGACTTCCGACGGCACGTCGATCCCGCCCGAATATGCGCCGTTCGCGGACATCGCTCCCCCGGCGGTCGCGCGCGGGTGGAAGATCGGCGGCTATCCCCTGTTCGACAACCTCACCCGCGATGACTTTCGAAAGAGCTTCGACAAGATGGTAGGGCTGGTGAACAAGCTCCATGAGGCCGGCGTCAGGATCGTTGCGGGGACCGACGGCTACGGTCTCGAGCTGGTTCGAGAGCTCGAGCTTTATGAGAAAGCCGGCCTCACCAACGCCGAGGCGCTTCAGACGGCGACGATCATCCCGGCGCAGATCACCGGCACGGATGACCGGGTCGGTTCGATCCAGAAGGGCAAGACCGCCGACATCATCCTCGTCGACGGCGACGTCTCGAAGGACCTTGGCAGCCTTCGCCACGTCAACACCGTCTTCCTCGACGGTTACCGGCTTGACGGAGAGCAGCTGCGCGAGGCGAGCGGTCTTCACGGCATGCCGAAGTGAACGGCGTTTAAAGCGTTCACCTCGGCATGACGAGGTTCAGCGCTTCCTGAGCTCGTCCCTGATCTCGGTCAGGAGCTCGACTTCGCTCGGGCCGGCGGCCGCTTCGTCGCTCTTGCGCATCAGCTTCGATGCCCAGCGCACCATCAGGAAGATGATGAAGGCGAGGATGAGGAAGCTCACGACCTCGGTCACGAACGCGCCCCATCCGAGGACCGGCGCTCCGGCCTTCTTGAGCGCCGCATAGTCGGTCATCGACCCGTGATAGTCGGGCGGGACTGAGCCGAGCAGGATGAAGTGGCTCGAAAAATCGAGCCCGCCGAAAATCTTTCCGACGATCGGCATGATGATGTCGTCGGTGAGGCTTGTGACGATCTTCCCGAAGGCGGTGCCGATGATCACCGCGACCGCGAGATCAAGTACGTTCCCCCTGGCGATGAAAGCGCGGAATTCCTTGAGCATCGCTTCCTCCTCCTGTTGCGATGCGACGGGTGTAATGCACTTTGCGACGGGGCGCAGCCGCTGTGTTGTCATCGTAAGACAGCATCTTGAAGCCTGGCCGTTGCATCTCTACCTACCCGCGCACTTGACCAGTGGGAGGGGCACATGACTGCCATTCGTCGTTTGGGTTTGCTCGCGCCGCTTGCCGCCGTTTCTCTGGCGGGCTGCGGAATCAACAGTGTTCCGACCGCAGAGGAGCAGGTGAATGCCTCGTGGGGCAACCTGCAGGCCGATTATCAGCGCCGGGCGGATCTCATTCCGAACCTCGTTGCGACGGTGAAGGGTTATGCCCAGCAGGAAAAGACCGTGCTGACCCAGGTCACCGAGGCTCGCGCCAAGGCGACGAGCATCCAGCTCAATGCCGATGATCTCAGCGACCCTGCGAAGGTCCAGGCCTTCGCCAATGCGCAGAGCCAGCTTGGGGGGTCCATCGGCCGGCTGCTCGCGAGCTTCGAGGCCTATCCGGACCTCAAGTCGAACCAGAACTTCCTTGCGCTTCAGGACCAGCTCGAAGGGACCGAGAACCGAATCGAGGTCGCGAGGCGCGACTACAATGAGGAAGTGCGCAAATATAACACGCTGATCCGGACATTCCCGACCGCGATCGGTGCGAAGGTGTTCTATGGCGCCAAGCCCAAGGTTCCGTTCGAGGCCTCGGCGGCGGCGCAGCAGGCTCCCTCGGTGAACTTCAACGCGAGCTGAGGTGAAACAGCTCCTCGCCGCTTTGCTGCTGGCGCTCGTCGCGCTGGCGGCGCCCGCGACGGCGCAGACATTTCCGCCGAACAATGGCTCGCCGGTCGTCGACCAGGCGGGAATCCTTCGTCCCGAGCAGGTGGCGGACCTCAAGTCGAAGTCCGAAGCCCTTTACGCGAAGACCGGCCGGGCATTTGCGGTCGCGACCGTGAGCAGCCTCGAAGGCTATCCGATCGACGACTATGCCTATCGGCTTGGGCGGGCCTGGGGATTGGGACAGAAGGGGAAGGACGATGGCGTTCTGCTGTTGGTCGCCCCCAATGAACGCAAGGTCTGGATCGCCACCGGATATGGCGCCGGGGCATTCATGACCGACGCCATGTCGGGCGTCATCATCCGGGAAGCGATCCTCCCCCATTTCAAGCAGAAGCCGCCCGATTACGGCGGCGGAATCGAGGCCGGCGCCGACGCGATCATCAACCAGATGAGCCTGTCCGCCGACGAAGCGCAGAAGAACGTTGCGGCGGCGAGCCGCAACGAGAACCAGCGCCAGCATTCGGGCGGAAGCCCGTTGCCGGTGATCTTCTGGGCGATGGTGATCGGCTTTGTCGTCCTGTCGCACTTCAGGCGCTCGGCCGGGCGGAGGTATCGCAGCCGTCGTGGAGGGATCAGCCCCTGGGTGGTCCTCTGGGGCCTCAATGCGCTCGACCGAAGCTCTCGCGGAAGGAGCTGGGGCGGCGGTTCGTCGTGGGGCGGTGGCGGCGGCTGGAGCGGCGGGGGAGGCGGCTGGAGCGGCGGCGGCGGAGGCGGTTTCGGCGGCTTTGGCGGAGGCTCGTTCGGAGGCGGCGGCGCCGGGGGCAGCTGGTGATCAGGCTCACCGATGCCGATCGCCAGAAGGTCGCCGCAGCGATCGCCAAGGCGGAAGGTTCGACTGCCGGCGAGATCGTCGCCGTGGCGACGCCGATCAGCGATCCCTATCACGACGTCGCTCTCCACTGGGCATTGGTTCCGCTTTTCGCCGTGCTCGCCTGGGCAGCGTGGCGCCCGACCGCGCTTGCCTGGTGGTACGACCTTCTTTTCGGCGGATGGCAGCCCGATCCGACTCTCAGCCAGCTTCTTACCTTGCTGATGGTGCTGGCTGCCCTCACGTTCACGATCGCTCTTCTGATCCTGAAATGGATGCCTCTGAGGCTCCTCCTTGCGCCCTCGGCCACCAAGCACCGGCGTGTCCGGCGCCGGGCGATCTCGATCTTCAAGGCGGCCGCGGAAAAGCGCACCGCAGGAAAGACCGGGATCCTCATCTACCTCTCGCTCGCCGAGAGGCGGGCGGAAATCGTCGCCGACGAGGCCATTCTCAAGGTCACGGACGATGATACCTGGGGGGAAGCGATGACCGCGCTTCTTGCCGAGGTTCGCGAGGGGAGGGTAGGCGACGGCATCGTCGCAGCCGTCGAGCGCATAGGGGTGGTGCTCTCCGAGCATTTCCCGCGTTCTGTCGACGACAGCAACGAGATACCGGACAAGCTGATCGAGCTATGAACCTCGACGATCTTCCGCCGCCCGAGGTGATGTGGGCGGGCAAATATGTACGCGTGCTGAGGCGCGGCAAATGGGAATATGCGAGCCGAACCAACAACATCAACGCGGTCGTGATCCTCGCCGAATATGAGGGGAAGGTGATCCTCGTCGACCAGCCCCGGGTTCCGCCCGACTGTCGCTGCATCGAGCTTCCTGCTGGCCTTGTCGGTGACGTCGATCCGGACGCGACAGTGGAGGAGACGGCCGTCAAGGAGCTCGAGGAAGAGACCGGATTTACCGCCGAGCGGGTCGAGGTCCTCGGCGAATTCTACGCTTCCCCCGGGATGCTCTCGGAGAGCTTCACCCTGGTTCGCGCCCATGGCGTCAGGAAGGTCGGCGAAGGGGGAGGCGACGATAACGAGGACATCAACGTCCACCTCGTCGAGCGTAAGGACATTCCCAATTTCATCGAGCAGAAACGCGCCGAAGGCTTCGGTGTCGACGTGAAGCTGCTGCTTTTTCTCGACTACTGAACCGCTTTTGCCGGCGGGCGTTCAAGCGGAATGGCTCGCCTCGTCCATGTTTCGGACCTGCATTTTGGCGCCCATGACGATTCCATGGTCGAAGCTCTCGAGCGCCGGATCGACGAGCTCAAGCCCGACCTCGTCGTCATCAGCGGCGATTTCACCCAGCGTGCGAGGACCGAGCAGTTCCGCGAAGCGTGCCGGTTCCTGGAACGGCTCCAGCTTGGCGGGCACGAGGTGCTTGGAGTCCCTGGCAACCACGACGTTCCGCTCTACGACGTGCTTCGCCGCTTCCTGTCGCCGCTTGCCCGGTACCGGCGCTACATCGATGAAAACCTTTGCCCGTTCGTCGAGCTTCCAGGCCTCGCAATTCTCGGCATCAACACCGCCCGTTCGCTGACCTTCAAGGATGGCCGGATCAACGAGGACCAGGTCCAGTTCATCCGCGAGGCGTTCTCCCGCACGTCCCCCGATTCATTCAGGGTGCT
>DASZYL010000071.1:0-9585 GCA_035545385.1 Sphingomicrobium sp.
CAATTGAACGATAACGACTGTTGCCTCATTGCCATGCAGCGAGCCTAAGTTACTGAGTCGTCATGATTTCACATCGCCGTTGAGAGTGTCCCATGCTATCTTCCCAATGGGAGCAAAGGGGAGGTTCTCATGGAAAGCACGTTCGGAAACTGGCGCAGTGCAGTGCTTGGGCTCGGGCTCACCGCTGTGATCGTCGGGGCGGGACTGGCGCTCGCCTTCTCGTGAGAATCGAGGGCGGCCCGAAGCTGTTCGGGTCGCCCTCGTTGCAAGGTTCACCGTTCAGCCCTCGGCTTCGCGATTATCCTCGGATCATCCGTGGAGCGGTCCGTCTGCGGAGGGGGGCATTGGCGGACCGCTCCACAGGCATCTTCCGGGGGATTGGAAGATGCGCCGGCGCGAACAACGCGCGCATTCCGAAGGTTCCACAAGCTGATCGAGGTTAGGGATGAGCCGGTTCCGGCTGCCGCGCGGCAGGAGCTGACGCCCCGACCAGATTATCGAACAGTGTCCGGTAGTGAATCATCGCCTGGCGAAGGTCCTCGGTGCTCGCCTCGCCGCGCTCGTGGCGGACCGCGATGTCATGAGCCTTGTGATAATGTTCGACGACAATCGGATGATCGACCGAGATGTCTCCGGCGCGCTGGCTGAAATCGCTCACGGGATAGCCGCGTGCCTTCATGACGTCACCGAGCAGGGCGTCAGCGAACGCCACCGCGCGCGCCGGATCGTCGACGAAGCGCGCCTGGACCTCGGTCCAGCGCTCGGCGAACTCGCGGCGCTCGGCGGGCTCCAGGGGGCGGATGTCGAGCTTCGCGACGCGCCTTTCGCGCTCGGCGAGATCGGCTTCGGCTTTCGAGCGGTCGCCACGTCGTTCGACGGCGCGATCATATTCGGGGCCGAACTGCTCGCGAAGATGCCGCGACCTTGCTCGGCGCGACCAGAGGATCGCTCCTATTGCCAAGATTATGACGAGGGCGATCGCAAGGACGATCCAGGCGCCAGGGGTCATTGTTCTTCTCCTCCCTAGGGGTCAGTGGAAGAAGAACGAACGCGAGTGGGCTGAAGGTGCATCCAAGCCTTCCCGTTATTTGAACAAGCGACGTTGAGCCTTCATCCGGATCGTACCTTGCAGAACTGATCCGCGACTTCGTCGAATTGACATTCCTGGATCCGGTCCGGACGATCAAGGACTGGCCAAAACGAGGGGAGGACATGCCCATGCGCGGTTTCGCATTGTTCCTGGTCGCCACTGCGATCAGTCTTCCTGCCTGCCATCGCGAGCCCAAGGTCGACCAGTCGCAGGTCATCGCCGCTGCGGTCGCAAATCCGGCGAGGCCGGCGAGCTACCGGGCCGCGGACGAATATCGAAAGCCCGCGGAGACGCTGGCATTCTCGGGAGTCAAACCCGGGATGGTCGTGGGCGAATTCTATCCCGCAGGCGGCTATTTCACGCGCATGCTGAGCGACGTCGTTGGGCCGAGCGGTCACATCTATGCGATCGAGAATGCCGGGTGGAACGATTCCGTCAAGGATGACCGGGCAATGCTCGCCGAAGGCAAGTGGAACAACGTGTCGCTCGACGTTCAGCCGTTCGGAACCGCCAAGTTCACCCAGCCCCTCGACCTTGCCTGGGTGACCCAGAACTACCACGACATGAAGATCCCGCAGTACGGCAATGTCGATACGGTGGCGTTCGATCGCGCCGTCTACGAGGCGCTAAAACCCGGCGGGATCTTCTTCATCCTCGATCACCAGGGCTGGGACGGGATGACGAGGGACGACATCGCCAAGGTCCACCGGATCGACAAGGCGCAGGTCATCCGCGAGGTGACGTCGGCGGGCTTCAAACTCGCCGCGGAAGGCCATTTCCTCAATCGGCCAACCGACGACCACCACCTTGCGATCTTCGACCAGAAGGTGCGCGGCCACACGGACCAATATGCGCTGAAGTTCGTAAAGCCCCGCTAGGTAGCGCCTAAAAGGCCTCGGCGGGGATCTTCATCAGGGTTTCGGCTCCTGCTTCGATCTTGCGGCGAAGCGCACTGGACAGCGGCAGTTCGCGCAGGGCGTAGAAACGGCCGGTCGTGACCTTCGCCTCGTAGAACTCCCGCGCTTCCCTTCCGCCTCCGGACGCGAGCGCCTCGCTCGCTGCGCGGACCATCTTCAGCCACATCCAGCCGAGGCTGACGAGGCCCATCAGCTCCATGTAGGCGTAGGCGCCGGCTCCCGCATTGTCGGGATCGGCTGGACCATGCTGCGCGAGCCACAGGGTCGCTCCTTCGAGATCGCGAAGCGCGGCTTCGAGCGCAGCGCCCATGCCCGCCGGATCGCCGGCCTCCTTCGCTTCGGCGATGTCCTTTGCGACCATCGAAAGGAACGTCCGGATGCCGCGCCCGCCGTCGCGCGGCAGCTTGCGCCCGACAAGGTCCATGGCCTGGACGCCATTGGTGCCCTCGTAGATCTGGGTGATCCTCGCGTCGCGGACGAACTGCTCCATCCCGTGCTCGCGAATGTAGCCGTGGCCGCCGAGGACCTGCTGCGCATGGACCGCCGCTGCAAAGCCCTTGTCGGTGAGATAGGCCTTGATGACGGGTGTAAGGAGGCCAAGCAGGTCATCGGACTGCTGGCGCTCGCCTTCGTCGGGCGAGCGGCGGAGAAGGTCGACAAGGAGCGATCCCCAGAGGCAAAGGGCTCTTCCGGCCTCGTTCCATGACTTGGATTCCATGAGCATTCGGCGAACATCGGGATGGACGATGATCGGGTCTGCTCTTGCACCCTCCTCATGTTCGGCCGGGCTCAGCGCTTTTCCCTGCCGGCGCTCGCGCGCATAATTGGCGGCGTTCTGATAGGCGACCTCGCCCTGGGCGAGGCCCTGGAGCCCGACTCCCAGACGCGCGGCGTTCATCATGATGAACATCGCCTGGAGACCCTTCTCGCCTTCCCCGACGAGCCAGCCCTTCGCCCCGTCATAGTTCATGACGCACGTGGCGTTGCCGTGAATCCCCATCTTCTTCTCGAGCGCGCCACAGGAAAGCGAATTGCGTTCGCCAGGAGTGCCGTCGTCGTTCACGAGGAACTTGGGGACGACGAAGAGGCTGATGCCCTTCACATTGTCGGGAGCTCCGGAGCGCTTGGCGAGCACGAGGTGAATGATGTTCTCGCTAAGGTCGTGCTCGCCCGAGGAAATGAAGATCTTCGTTCCGGTGATCGAGTAGCTCCCGTCTTCATTTTCCTCGGCCCTGGTCTTGAGAAGCCCGAGGTCGGTCCCGCAATGCGGCTCGGTGAGGTTCATCGTTCCAGTCCATTGGCCAGTGGCCATCTTCGGGACATATTTGCGCTTGATCTCGTCGCTCCCCTTCACCAGCAGCGATGCGATCGCCCCCGCGGTCAGCCCCTGGTACATTTCGAAGCTGTGGTTGGCTGAAAGGATGAATTCGCTGACCGCGGTTCCGATGACCTGCGGAAGGCCCTGGCCGCCATATTCCTCGGGAACGGTCAGGGTTGGCCAACCCGCCTCGCAGAATTGCCGATAGGCGTCCTTGAATCCGGGCGGAGTGGTGACCGAGCCATCATCGGCGCGCTTGCAGCCGACTTCGTCGCCGACACGGTTCAAGGGCTGGAGCACCTCTTCGCAAAACCGGCCGGCTTCCTCGAGGATCGCCTCGATGAGGTCGGGCGAGGCATTCGCAAAGCCCGGAAGGTTCGAGTAGCGGGCGACATCCAGCACCTCTCCGAGAATGAATCTCGTCTCCTGAACCGGGGCCTTGTAAGTCGGCATCTGCTTACCTCCGTGTCAACAACGTCCTATTGTGCAACCGACTGCCCGTCCAGCCGCTGTAAATGTGCGATGGCGCACATTAGATCGTTCCCTGAAAGGACGATCATGAAATCATTGCTGATCCCGATCCTGCTTTTGACCGCGGCTCCCGCTGCCGCTGCGCCCCGGACCGAGACCGCGGTCCTCGCCGGTGGCTGCTTCTGGGGAATGGAATGGGTTTTCGATCATGTGAAAGGCGTGACCGGCGTCGTTTCGGGCTATGCCGGCGGAAGCCCGGCCGACGCCAGCTACGACAAGGTGAGCTCGGAGAGCACCAACCATGCCGAGGCCGTGAAGATCAGCTATGACCCCGCGAAGATCAGCTACGGCAAGCTGCTCGAAGTCTATTTCACCATCGCCCACGATCCGACGCAGGTGAACCGCCAGGGCCCGGACGTCGGGACCAGCTACCGCTCGGCGATCTTCCCCCAATCGGCCGACCAGGAGCGATTTGCCCGGGCCTACATCCGGCACCTCAATGGCGCCGGCATCTGGAAAAAGCCGATCGCGACGAGGATCGAGCATGGCGGCTTCTACCCTGCCGAATCCTACCACCAGAAGTTCGCCGAGAAGCACCCCTACTTTCCCTATATCGTGGTGAACGACCGCCCGAAGATCGGTGCGCTGAGGCAAAAATTCCCCGCGCTTTACAAGGGCTAAGAAGGCTAAGCGGTTAAGATTTCACGCTTTATTCAGGCTGGGGGCGACAAATCGCCGCCCTCGCCTTATATGACGCGCCTGCTACAGGCATGCGGGTAGTCGGGGACCCACCATCTATGCTGACGACCAATCCGTTCGATGATGACAAGCTGCGCGAAGAGTGCGGCATTTTCGGGATCTGGGGCGTGGACAATGCCGCGAGCTTTGTCGCGCTCGGACTGCATGCCCTCCAGCACCGCGGCCAGGAAGCAGCCGGAATCACCAGTTTCGACGGCAAGCATTTCCACTCTCACCGGGCGATGGGGCACGTCGCCGGCAACTTCGACCGGGACGACATCATTCGAAAGCTCGCGGGAGGGTCCGCGATCGGCCACGTGCGCTATTCGACCACGGGTGAAACGGCGCTTCGCAACGTTCAGCCGCTGTTTGCCGAACTCGCCGAAGGCGGCTTCGCCGTCGCCCACAACGGCAATCTCTCGAACGCGATGAAGCTCCGGCGGACTCTCAACCGCCGCGGCTCGATCTTCCAGTCGACCAGCGACACCGAGGTGATCATCCATCTCGTCGCCACGTCGCATTGCACCAACATGCTCGACCGGCTGACCGACGCGCTCAAGCAGGTTGAAGGCGCCTATTCGCTCGTCGTCCTTACCGACGAGGGACTGATTGCCTGCCGCGATCCCCTCGGCATTCGGCCGCTCGTCATGGGAAAACTGGGCGAGGCGACCATCTTCGCAAGCGAGACCGTGGCTCTCGACGTGATCGGCGCGAGCTTTCTTCGCGATGTCGAGCCCGGCGAACTCATCCTCGTCAACGACAGCGGGATCCGCTCTTTCCGGCCGTTCGAGAAGGTCAGTCCGCGCCCCTGCATCTTCGAGCATGTCTATTTCTCGAGGCCCGACAGTATCGCCGAGGGCGTGTCGGTCTACGAGGTCAGGAAGAACATCGGCGCCGAGCTTGCGCGAGAGGCGCCGGTCAATGCCGATTATGTCGTTCCGGTGCCCGACAGCGGCGTTCCGGCAGCAATCGGCTTCTCCCAGGCGAGCGGCATTCCGTTCGAGCTCGGGATCATCCGCTCGCACTATGTCGGAAGGACCTTCATCCAGCCGAGCCAGGAAGTCCGGCACCTCGGAGTGAAGCTCAAGCATAACGCCAACAGCGCCCTCGTCGACGGGAAGAGCATCGTCCTCGTCGATGACTCGATCGTTCGAGGCACGACCAGCGTCAAGCTCGTGCAGATGATGCGCGACGCCGGCGCGCGTGAAGTCCACATGCGGATTGCCTCACCGCCGACGCGGCACAGCTGCTTCTATGGAGTCGATACGCCGGAGCGCGCCAAGCTCCTGGCGGCGCAAATGAGCGTCGAACAGATGCGCGACTATATCAACGCCGACAGCCTCGCCTTCATCTCGATCGAGGGCCTTTACCGGGCCCTTGGCGAGGAGCGCGACAATGCCCAGCCGCAGCGCTGCGACGCCTGTTTCACCGGTGCCTATCCGACCAGCCTCACCGACATCACGGAGAAGGAAAAGGGAACCCCGCTCTCGCTGGTCGCGAGCCGCTAGCCCTCTCCTAGCTCGCGGCCTCCACGAGGGCCGGCGTTCGCCTTCGGGGGCGCTCGAACCAGGGGGCCTGCTGGAAAGCGGCGGCAATCACCAATGCGCCGGCGGTGAGCGCCCATGAGACGACGGCCTCCTCGGCCTGCATCGCTGAAAGCTCGCCCGACAAAAGCCTCGGCCCCCAGACCAGCAGTGTGATGAGCGCAATCTCGAGGGCGGCAAGAGTCGCCGCGATCCGGGTCAGGATGCCGAGGACGAGGAGAAGCCCGGTCGCAAGATAGGCCGATCCCGTGAAATAGGCCCAGAACAGCGGCGCCCCGAGCCAGCCGGGAACGAGCGGAGCCGTGAGGCTGACGTAGAAGAAATGAGAAAGGCCGAAGGCGATGAGGGCGAGACCGAAAAGTACCCTCGCGATCCGGCGCCCGCGGTCTCCTTTCAGTCGACCTCGAGCGAACTCGGCGTAAAGCACCAGGGCGGCTGCGACGAGGACGAGGGTCTCCCCGGTGCTCTGGTAGGAGACTTCAACAAGGGGCTCGCGGATAATGAACGGCAGCTTGAAGGCGATCGTCCAGAACGAGAGAAAGACAAGGAGAATCAACGCCGCTCCGCGCGAGCTGCGTTTCGCGAGGAGCCCGGCGCCCGAGACGAGCGAAACGAGGGTGCAGAGATAGCCGAGGAGCGCCCGGTCCGGCATGTCCTTCGGGACCCCGCCGAAGATCGGTGGAAAGCCGCCGGTCAGAAGCCCGATGACTCCGATCCCGATCATCGTCAGCGCAAAACATAGCCGGCTGGCTGCCGCGAGGTTCATTGGCGCCCCCAGGAATGATGATCTCCTCGTCTCGATGAGACGGAGCCGAGTGGAAACTCATTTTCTAGGAACGGCGGGTTTTTGCTGACTACCGGAGGAGTGCTCAATCGCCCTCCCAATGGCCCCAAGGGAGTGTTAGGGCCCCGCGGGTTATGGCAAATGACAAACATCTTTCAGGCAAGCTCGCGCTCGTGACGGGCGCCTCTCGCGGGATTGGCGCCGCGACCGCCGAAGCGCTCGCAAGTGCCGGCGCCCACGTGATCCTCGTCGCGAGGACCGCTCCAGCGCTCGAGGAGATCGAGGAGAAGATCCACGAGGCCGGCGGGACTGCGACGATCGCTCCCCTCGATCTCACCGACGGCGAAAGCATCGGCAAGCTCGCAGCCGCCGTCGCCGAGCGCTGGGGGAAGCTCGATATCCTCGTTCTCAATGCAGCGATGCTTGGGACCCTGACGCCGGTCCAGGACATCGATCCCAAGGAATATTCGCGCCTCCTCAGCCTCAACCTCCTCGCCAACCAGGCCCTCGTCGCTGCATTCGATCCGCTGCTGAGGAAGGCCGAAAAAGCGGACGTGGTCGCGCTCACCTCCTCTGTCGGCGCCGAGCCACGCGCGTTCTGGGGCGCCTATGGATCCTCGAAGGCGGCGCTCGAGACACTGCTTGGCGCCTATGCGGACGAGACCGGCTATACCGGTCGATTGAAGGTTCACATTGTCGATCCCGGGGCCACTCGGACCCGGATGCGCGCCCTCGCATTCCCGGGCGAAGAGCCCGAAAGCGTAAAGCCGCCCGAGGTCGTTGCGCTCGCGATCCTCGAAAGGCTGACGATCGATGTTCCGACCGGCGAACGAGTGCGCGTCGAAGCCTGACCCCTCTGGTGAGGTCCGCCGCCAATCGTAGTATAATGCCGCGAGTCGCTTTGGCCTGATTGACGAGGGGAGTTCGAATGGTCGGTGCATTGGCTGCGCTCCTGATGAGCAGCGTGAACCCAACGGCTGCAGATGTGACTGCCGCCCAGCTTCCTCAATTGTTCGAAGCCGCGTGCCTTGACGGCGAGGCCAAGCTCGCTCCTGGAAGCGCGACACCCGTGACCTTCGACGAGCTCCCTGCCGAACTGAGGCAGGGCCTTGGCAAGCCGTCGTCCGCGAAGATCTGGCGACTGAACGGGAGCGGTCGGGCGTTCCTCTATCTTCTCGATTACCAGCCCGACCGATACACCAACCCCAAGATCTGCGGACTTGCGTCCGACGGAATGGACTATGCGAGCGCGGCCGACGCGGTGGAAATGCGCGTGACCGGGCAGGTCTCTCCAAAGACGATGCGCACGACCGAGTGGCTGAATGCCGCCGGCGGCTATAGCGCGCTCGCGACCACGACCGGCGCGTTCAAGGTGCTCCAGGTCAACTGGCTGAGCGAAACGCAGCGTGCCGAGATGCAGAAGGCCCAGTCTGTAATCCATTAAGCCCACGCCCCTTGCAGGGGGCGAAACGGAAGAGCTGTTGCGAGCCCCCGCGGGAACCTTCCCGCGGGGCTCGCCATCAAAGTCCTCGCAAAGCACAAAAGGGAGGACTTCTCGATGACGCGCATTCTTCTTCTCGTCTCCGCCAGCGCCGCGCTTGCAATTGCTGCCCCGGCCCAGGCCGCGGGGCCCACCGATCCGCAAATCGCCCATATCGCCTACACTGCCGGGAACCTCGACATCGCGGCCGCGAAGCAGGCGCTCAAAGTATCGCACAACGCTGCGGTCAGAAGTTTTGCCGAGGAAATGGTTCGCGACCATGAGGCGGTGAACGCCAAGGCGCTCGCCCTCGTGAAGAAGCTCAAAGTCACCCCGGAGGCGAACCCGACGAGCGCAAGCCTGACCAAGGCCGCCGACGCCGAGCTTTCGAAACTCAGCAAGCTCAAGGGGGCGGCGTTCGACCGCGAGTATGTCAACAACGAGGTCGCCTTTCACAAGACCGTCAATGGAGCGCTCAAGTCCACTCTCATCCCTTCTGCCAGCAATTCTGAACTGAAGTCCCTGCTGGAGACGGGCCTCAAGCTCTTCCAGGAGCACCAGGCCCATGCCGAGCAGCTTGCGGCCAAAGTGAAATGAAGTTGCTGCCGCGGCGAATGAAGTTGAGTGCCGCGGTTGCAGGCGTGCTGCTGCCGGTCGCCCCCCTGCCGGCAGCAGCTACGGTCCATGTCGTCACGATCGACCAGATGAAATATAGCGAAATCCCGCCGCTCAAGGTCGGGGACACCGTCGTCTTCGTGAACAAGGATATGTTCCGCCATACCGTGACAGCTTCGAACAACAGCTTCAATCTCGACCTCATGCCGGGAGCGCGGGGAAGCCTTCACATCAATTCGGCGGGACAGGCGCTATTCTATTGCAAATATCACCCGGGGATGCGGGGACGGATGGTCGCGAAATGAAGAACCTCGCAGTCGACTATGGCGCGCTTAGCGACGTCGAGCTCGCCCGCTCATGCGCCGATGGCGACGTCGAGGCCGTGCGCCATCTCGTCGCGACCAACAACCAGCGCCTCTTCAGGGTCGCGTGGAGCATCCTCAAGAACCGCAGCGAAGCCGAGGATGTCCTCCAATCGAGCTATGCGAACGCGCTCGCTGCCATTGGCGGTTACGAGGGGCGTTCGTCGCTCACGACCTGGCTGACCAGGATCGCGATCAACGAGGCCCTGGGACGAAAGCGCTCCCAGGAGCGGCGGCGCCGGCATCTCGAAGCGGAGGGCGTACAG
>DASZYL010000072.1:0-45056 GCA_035545385.1 Sphingomicrobium sp.
TCATCTTCATGAAGAAGGGCACTACCAACGGTCCGATCCTGCTTTCGCGCACTCCTTACGACGCGAAGGGCAGCACGTCGCGAACCCCGAGCCAGTCGATCGTCGACGTTCTCCCGATCATGTACAAGGAGTTCGTCAACGACGGCTACATCATCGTCCAGCAGGACATTCGCGGGCTCCACAATTCCCAGGGCACGTTCGTGATGAACCGCCCCATCGCCGGGCCGCTCAACCCGACCAAGATCGATGAAAGCACCGATGCCTACGACACGATCGACTGGCTGGTGAAGAACGTGCCGGAATCGAACGGGCGCGTCGGAACGATCGGATCCTCCTACCTCGGCTTCCTGACTCTAGCGTCCGAGATCAACCCCCACCCCGCACTCAAGGCCGCGGTTCCGCAAAGCCCGATGGTCGACGGCTGGATGGGCGACGACTGGTTCCACAACGGCGCCTTTCGGGTCGGCGGCTTCGATTTCGGGCTGGGGCAGAGCACCGGCAAGGCCGAGGCGGGCGCGAGCATCCCGGCAGGTCCGGGCGACGATTACACCCGCTACCTCGAGGCCGGCTCGATGGCCGACTACGCGGCCAAGTACAACATCGAGAACATCCCCTTCGTCCAGAAGCTGATGCAGAATCCCGCCTATACCGACTTCTGGTCGCTTCAGGCGGTCGACAAGTGGATGGCGGCCCATCCGTTGACGGTGCCGACGATGCTGGAGGTCGGACAGTGGGACCAGGAGGACAGCTACGGCGCCCCCGCAGTATACCGGGCGCTCAAGGACAAATATGAAGGCACGGGCCTGTTGCATCTCGTGATCGGCCCCTGGCGCCACTCGGGCGCCAACCATTATGGCTACGAGCTTGGGGACCTCACCTTCAACGGCGACACCGCGCTTCAATGGCGTACCGAGGAGCTGAAGCCCTTCCTCGATCATTATCTGAAGGGCGCCCCAGACCCCCATACACCGGTCGCCTACACGTACGCGACGGGTATCAACAAATGGGAGTCGAGCCCGCGCTGGCCGATGGGTACCCCGACTCCGGTCTATCTTGGCGCTTCCAACGCAGTGAGCTTCGACCGGCCGCAGGAAAGTGGCCACGACGATTATGTTTCCGATCCTTCGAAGCCGGTCCCCTTCCTGCCGCGGCCCATTGCCATGGACGACGCCGACCAGTGGCATGGCTGGCTCGTCCACGATCAGCGCTTTGTCGACGGCCGAACCGACGTTCTGAGCTACGCGAGCGCCCCGCTCGCCAAGCCTGTCCACATCATGGGTGCACCGAGCGTCGACCTGTTCGCGGCGACCAGCGGCACGGACAGCGACTGGGTGGTGAAGCTGATCGACGTCTATCCGAACGAAAAACCCGAAGGAGCCGACCAGGGCTCCAAGCGCGACATGTCAGGGTTCGAGCTTCCGATCGGCATCGAGATTTTCCGCGGCCGCTATGTCGACAGCTTCGCCCAGCCCCATGCGCTCACTCCGGGCAAGGTCACCGAGTACAAGTGGAACCTTCCGAACGTCGACCACGTCTTCCTGCCTGGGCACAGGATCATGGTGCAGGTCCAGTCGAGCCTGTTCCCGCTCTACGATCGAAACCCGCAGACCTACGTGCCGAACATCTTCTACGCGAAGGCTGGAGATTATCGCCCCGCGACGCAGAGCGTCTTTTATGGCGGGGCCAACGCCAGCGCGGTCTACCTGCCGATCGTTCCCTAAGAGGAGCGGAGGAGAAGGTCGCGGAGGTCAGTTTCTAGCTTAGCGCCCTCGCCTGGTCCTTGGGGCTGCTCTGCATCCGGTGCCCGATCACCATCTTGAAGACCACGAACGCGACCAGACCGAAAGCGGCGCTCGCGACGTGGATGAGCCAGAAGGTTGTGGTCGGCAGGCTCGAATAGAGGCCGCCGACATAGCCGACGAGCGCGTTCGCGATGAAGAACGAGAAATAATAGAGGCCGATCACCGTCGATGTGATCTGCTTGGGCGAGATCTTGGAGAAGAGCGCGAGGCTGATCGGCAGCACATGGGCGAAGCCGATGCTGTTCATGAGCTCGAACAGCATCGGCCAGAAGAGGCTGATCTTGCCTCCCGCCGGCTGAGTGAGAGCGGCCATGAAGAGGCAAAGCCCGCCGGCGACGCTGAACACGCTTCCAATGATCATCTTGCTGATCTCGTCGGGCTCGCGGTGATGGGTCCCCCACCACTTCCAGAAGGCCGCGACCGCAACCAGCATTGCAAAGCTCACCGCCGCGTCCACGGTGATGAGCCAGCTGCTCGTATTGTTGAGCAGCCTCAGGTCGAATTGCTGGTCGCCCCAGACAAGATAGCCGTTGAAAATCTCCTGGTTCGTGAGGAGCGACACGGCGAGAACCGGGATGAGGATCAAGAGATAGAGGACGCAGATCCAGTCCTCGCGAGTGAGCGGCTCACGAAGCGCCGGTTCCTCGCTCGGGCTCTTCAATTCCTCGGGTGCAAGGTAGCGACGACCCGACAGGTAGATGAAGAGGCCAAGCACCATCACGACCCCGGCGCAGCCGAAGCCGTAATGCCATCCGACTTTCTGTCCCAGCGTGCCCGAGATGAGCGGAGCGACGATCACGCTCACGTTGATGAAGATGTAGAAGATCTGGAATGCCATCGCTCGGCGCAGGTCATTCGGCCCGTAAAGAGCGCCGACCTGGGTCGCGATATTTCCCTTGAACGCGCCGACTCCAAGCACCAGCGCCGTCAGCGCGAACACGAACGCGCTCTGGATCGCCATCAGGAAGTGACCGATCGCCATGAGCACTCCGCCGAGGATCAGCGTCCTGTCCCGGCCGAGCCATTTGTCGGCGATGATCCCGCCAAGGATCGGGGTGCCGTAAACGAGCGCCGCGTAGGTGCCGAAGATTGCCGAGGCGAGCGGCTGCCCCGAGAGTCCGTGATAGACGTGCGTCTGCAGCCAGCGAAGGCCGATGACATGCTCCATCCTCCCGGGAACGAGGAGGTAATTGACCATGTAGAGCACGAGGAGCGTCTGCATCGAATAATAAGAAAAGCGCTCGCACGCCTCGGTGAAGCCGAGGTAGCCGAGGCCCTTCGGATGACCGAGGAACGCCCGGTCTTCGAGGGTCCCGATCTCATAGTCGGGTGTGGCTTCGGCAACGGTCATCCTAGCTCCTAACGATTTCGGGTTCGTTCGGTCCCGGCTCGAGTATCCTGCCGAGCGTGCGGCCGAAGAGAAGCGCAAGAAGCGCCCCCGCGCCGCCGATGCCCGCATGCAACAACCAGAACTCCAGCGGCCCCAGCTTCTCGTAGAAGGTGCCGATCCAGCCGATGAAATTGTTCGCGACGAAGAGGACGAGGAAGCTCGAGCCCATCATCGTGGCGTTGATCCTTGGCGGGGCGCACCTCGAGACGAGGGAAAGCAGGGGCGGCCAGAAGTACATGAACCCGATGCCCTGGACAGCACAGAACAGGAATGGCCACACCCAGAGGACTCGTCCCCGCGAGAGGAAGATCGCGGCGACAAGGATGAGATTGGCGCCGGCGCAGATGAGCGAACCGACACCGATCTTCCAGATCTCGGAAGGTTCGCGGCCCGTTCCCCGCCCTTGCCAGCGCCAGAGCGCAAAGAGCAGCGGAAGGGTGATGATGCTGAACAGCGGATCGATCGACTGGAACCAGGGAATCGGGACGAGGAACGAGCCGGCATTCATGTCGGCATGCTCCTGAAGCCAGATCGGGAGGACGTTCGCGAGCTGGTAATAGGCGATCTGGGGAAGGATTGTGATTGCCATGGCGACAAGGAGTGCGACGACGATCTTGCGGTCGAGCGCGCTCAAAGGCCCCGAGGCCTTCTCTTTGCGCTCCACTGAGGCGGGCAGGTAGCGATAGCCGCTGAGATAGGTCGCAAGGCCGCCGAGCATGAACCCGGCCGCGGCCCCGAAGCCGATGTGCCATCCGTAGCGCTCGCCGAGAAAGCCGCACAGGAGCGGCCCGGCGACGGCTCCGAAATTTATTCCGGTGCTGAAGATCGCAAACCCGCGTGTTCTTCGCGCCTCGTCGTCCGGCGGGTAGATGCCCCCGACCTGCGCGGAGATGTTGCCCTTAAGCAGGCCCGATCCGATGATCAGAAGGAGAAGCGCCAAAAGGAAGCTCTCGTCGTACGCCATCGCGAGATGTCCGCCGCTCATCGAGAGCGCCCCGAGGACAACTGCGCTTCGTTGCCCGATGCGATCGCCGAGCCATCCGCCGATCACCGGCGTGAAATAGACGAAGCCCGAATAGAGCCCGAAGATCTGCGAGGCGAGCGCCTGGGTCGAGAGCGGTCCGAACGTGCCTTCGATCATCGAGCGGAAGGTCGTGAATCCCACGACGTGCTCGACATGGCCCGGAAGGAGGAGCTGGTTGACCATGTACAGCACGAGGAGCGCTGACATGCCGTAATAGGAAAAACGCTCCCACGCTTCGGTGAAGGCGAGATAGGCGAGGCCCTTGGGATGCCCCAAAAACGTCCCGGACGGAACGCGCCCGGCGGTGAAACTTGCAGGCACCGTGCTCAATCGCCCCGCCCCTTCTCGCTCCACGGTTGCTAACGGTCGCTCCCGGCGGAGGGAAGGCGGGATTCGACGAGAGTAGCCTTGGCTACTGCGGCGGCGTTTCCTCGTCCGCGGTTTGCTTTCGCTCGCCCTTGGCTTCCTGGATCACACGCATCAGGCAGCCGGTGTACCCGGCCGGCCCGACCGGCGAACAGCTGTTGATCCCGGTCGCTCCCACGGTCGAGAGCGACTGCGACTTGCGGGCCCAGGATTCCATTTCCTGCGGGGTCCCGCTCTGGCGCATGTTGGGCGGAATCCGGTAACGCTCCGCTTCCGGCCGACGGGCGCAGACGACGACCTGGTCGTCGGTCGAACGGGGGCAAGGATCGTTCCCGTAGACGATGATCTCCGCGACATTGGGCTGCGCCTGGGCAACCGCGATCTGGGGTAGCGCCGCATATCCCGAAGCGATGGCTATCGTCGCCGCGCTCATCATTGTCCTGATCTTGCTCATAAAAGTCCTTCCACGGGCTACAGCGGCCGATACTCTTGTTTCGTTCCTCAGAATCGCTTGGAGAGTTCAATAGCCACCTTGCAACCCGCACGGATGGCCGTGGTCAATAGGGGATAGGCCGGAGCGCTCGTCGCTCCAGCCTCGCGCGCGCTGTCGCGATGCTCGACCTCATCGGCCCGAAAATCGGCGATATCGGCGGAAAACTCCGGATCGTCCTCGCCGAGCTCTTCGAGCTGCCGGCCATAATGGAGGTCGATCTCGGTTTCGATGGCGTCGGTGCAGGCAAGCGCGGCCTTTTCAGAGATGAGGGCAGTCGCCGCTCCCAGCATGAAACCCGCAACGTTCCAGACCGGCTGAAGCGCGGTTGGACGGACCCTGCGCTCGGCGACCAGCTGGTTGAAGCGCGACAAGTGGCGCTGCTCCTGCGCCGCCATGCGCGAGATCAGCTTGGCCTCGGGGCAATTTGCGCGAAGCACCGCGAGCTGCCCGGCATAGATTCGAGTCGCGCCATATTCGCCCGCCTGGTCGACGCGCAGCATCGAGGCCCTGTCGGCCCGCGGGTCGCCTGGGCGCCACCCACTCACGAGCGCCTGCCCCTCATAGTGAGGATGAGGATCAAGGCCGCTCCGCCGAGCGAGAGGATCGCGTTCCACCCCGCCATCGAGATCCCGAGGAACCTGAACTGCACTTCATCGCAGCGCACGAGCGGCGCATGAGTGATCTGCCGGAGCAGCTCGGCAGTGCTCGCCCCCTTGGTGGTCGAAAGCGCGGTGCACTGGGTGAAGCCTTCGAAGATCTTGGCCTCAACGCCCGCGTGATAGACACCGATCGCTCCCGAGGTCGCGATTGCGAGCGCCGCGAGGAGCACGAGCGCTCGCGAACGCATGGAAGCGGCCGGCGCTGTGAACGCAAGGCATGCAGGGACCAGCGCTGCCATGTGCGCATAACGCTGCCACCAGCACATCTCGCACGGGTGGAGCCCGCCGAAATATTCCGAGCCGAACGCGCCGGCGAGGAGCGACAGCGGAAGAACAAGGGCGACCAGCCGCGCGATCGAGGCCGGCTGCGACGGGCTCGAGGTTGCGGAGCGCATCGCGACCGCTTCGCTCATGCCGGCAGCCCTAGCGCGACTTCTTCGATGCGCTGCCGCCCGAGGCGATGTTCGCCGGCCCCGGCGCCGCCAGCCGCTTCAGCGTATTGAGCGCATAATAGAGCTGGAAGTCCTTGATCCCCTGCTTCTTCAGGTCCTCGGCCTTCGCGGTGAAGCGCGGATCGGGCGTGGTGTCGGTCTCGAGCAGCTTGTCGTCGACCTTGGCCTGGGCGAGGAGGTGACGCCTGAGGTCCGCTTCGCGGATGAACCTCCGGTCCTTGTAATCGGGGTCAGTGAGCTGCGGCACCTCGATGTCGGGCTGGATCCCGCCCGCCTGAACCGAGCGGCCCGAAGGCGTATAGTAGCGCGCCGTGGTGAGTCGAAGCGCCGCGTCGGGGCCCGTCTGGACCACGGTCTGGACCGAGCCCTTGCCGAAGCTGGTTTCGCCCATGATGAGCGCGCGGTGGTGATCCTGGAGCGCCCCGGCGACGATTTCCGATGCCGAGGCGGTTCCAGCGTCCGTGAGGACGACAACGGGGAGGCCGTGCGCCATGTCGCCCGGACGGGCGTAATAGCGCTCGATATCGTCCTTCGTTCGCCCGCGCTGCGAGACGACCTCGCCGCTGTCGAGGAAGTCGTCGGCGACATCGACGGCCTGGTCGAGAAGACCGCCCGGGTTCGAGCGGAGGTCGACCACGTACCCGATCGGGTGGCCTCCGGTCGCCTTGTCAATCGAGAGAAGCGCGGACTTCACCTGCTCGCCGACATTGCCCGAGAAGGTGTCGATGTTGATGTATCCAACGCCTTCCTTGATCTCCCATTTTACGGGGCGAAGCTGGATCCGCTCGCGAACGATGGTGAAGTCGAGAGGCTTGTCCTTGCCCGGCCTGACAACGGTCAGCTTCACCGGGGTTCCCGGCTGCCCCTTCATCTTCTCGACCGCCTGGTCGAGCGTGATCCCGTTCAGGAACTCGCCGTTGATGTGGGTGATGTAGTCGCCCGACTTGATGCCGGCGCGCCAGGCGGGCGTATCCTCGGTCGGAGCGATGACCTTGACGACACCGTCCTCCATCGAGACGGTGAGACCGAGACCGCCGTAATTGCCGTCCGTGGTCGTCTTCAGCTGGTCGAAATCGGCGCCCTCGACATAGCTCGAATGGGGATCAAGCGCCGCGAGCATTCCGTCGATCGCGCCCTTGATCAGAGTCTTGTCATCGACCGGCTCGACATAGTTCGCCTTGACCCGCTCGTAGACGCTCATGAACTTCTCGAGCTCCTGGTAGTTCGTCGTATCCGCAGCCGCGAACGAGCTCGCGGTGACTGGAACCAGCGCGAGCGCCCCGACGAGCGCGAGCGGCGGAAGAAGCTTGGCGTTGAATTTCATCGTAGGTCGCGTCCCATTTGCGCGGCTATCCGGATAAGTTTCGGGCATTTAGCCGCCTTTCACTCTCTTTGACAGACTCTCAGATGAACCTGCGATGAGAGCAGGTGAGAATCGCTGTCCATTATGGGACAGCTCCACGGAGGTGGCGCCGAGCGCTCGGCCGAGGGGTTCGCCCAGTCGCACCTTCTCTCCGGCCTTCAGCTGCGAGGATGCGTTCACGATAAGGCTCATCCATCCGCCCGGATGCTCGATGATGACGATGCCGTCATAATCGCCAAAGGGTCCCGAAAAGCGGACGATTCCGTCCGCGGGAGCTCTGACCGAAGCACCGCGAGGGGTTTCGAAACGGATTCCGCGCGAGCGAACGCCGCTCTCGTTGACGGAGCCGAGGCCCGCGACGACCGGCGCGCTGACGGGAAGGATGTAGCTGAATGGCGGGCTTGCGGGCGGTCCGGCCGGTGCAAGCGGCCGCGAAGGAGCGGGCGGTTCGGAGGCGAGAAGGAGGGCGAGATCGCGTGCCGACCTCGTCTCCCTTGCGGCGTTGGTGAGCGCCTCGATCTGCTCCCCTCTTGCGAGTGCGACGTCCCCGGCGCTGAGCGCCTGGCCGCCCGAAACGAGCGAGCGCTCGATGGCTCGGCGCTGCAGTTCGGCGAACTGCTGGCGCTTGGCTACCAGGAGCTGGCGGCCATGAACGAGCTCGGAGCGCGCAGCCGCGGCGGCCACCTCGAGCCTCTTCCCTTCGGCGAGTTCCCCCGAGAGCGCCCGAGTGCGGTCGTGGATGACTGGGAGAGTCGCATCGAGGAGGACGCTGATCCTCACGAATTCGTCCGATCCTTGCGAATCCACCAGCGCCAGCAGCGGTGGACGCTGGGCGGCAAGCGCAAGACCTGCGAGAAGGGACGACACCGGCCCCTGCTCCCGCTCGAGGCGCTGGCGGTGCTCGGCGACATAGGCCGAAGCGAGCCGGAATTGCGCTTCGGAAGCCGTGATCGACGCTTCCGCCGCCTCGATGGCCTGCGCGGCCGCGGCCTGCTCGGCCTCGAGGCGCTGCGCCTCGTTCCCATATTTCTCGGCGATTTGCTCGAGGCGCGCCGCTTCAGCCGTCGCCGCCGCCTGCTCGTCGCGCGCTTCCTTCAAGGCCCGATCGAGCGGCTGGACCTCGCTCCCGGCAATCGCGCTTGCCGAGAGCAGCAAGGGCGCTGCACAGGAGAGGAAGAGCATCCGCAACGCTTTATCCTTCCCGGTGGTAGGGATGGTTCGCAAGGATCGATGTCGCACGGAACAGCTGCTCGGCGAGCATCGCGCGGGCAAGGAGATGCGGCCAGGTGGCAGGTCCGAACGACAGGAGAAGATCGGCGCTCGACCGCTCCGCGTCGCCATGTCCGTCGGCCGCGCCGATCAGGAACCGGGCCTCGCGCTTGCCCCCGTCGCGCCATCGCTCGAGCTTTTCCGCAAGCTCCTTCGAGGACATGGCCTGGCCGCGTTCGTCCAGCACCACTTTGATGATTCCAGCCGCCGCTTCAGGCGCCTTCCCTCCCCGCTCCGGCAGCTCGGTCACCTTCGTCGGCCAGCTGATCCGCTTCAGATAGCGTTCGACCAGATCGGCTTCCGGTGAGCGGCCGATCTTTCCTCGAGCGACGATATGGAGAAGCACCCTATTGAGCGGTGGTGAGCGCCGGACGATAGGGCCAGCTGAACAGGGTCTTGAACCCGTCGTAGATCGTTCGCGCCGCCTGCGCGATCGTGTGCGGACGGTTCGACCCGCCACGGGCGAAGATCGCGACGGCGATCCGGTGGCCATCGGGCATGGTGATGAACCCGACATCGTCCGAAAGCCCGTCGAGGGTCCCCGTCTTGTGCTCGACCGGCGTTCCCGCCGGAAGAAGCCATTTCATCCGGTTCTTGCCAGTCTGGCACTTGGCCATGACCGCGAGCAGGTAATTGCGGCTCTCGGCACTGATGAGGTCGCCCTTGTAGATTCTCCGCAACAGCTCGACCATCGCTTTGGGCGTGCTCGAATCTCTCGAGTCCCAGAGATTGCGCTTGTCGGCGAGGAGCTGGGCGATGGTGCGGTCGACGCTCACTCCGTGAATGCCGTTGTCGACCAGGAAGCGGTGGACTGCACGCGGTCCGCCGACATCCCTGAACAGCACGTCTGCCGCGCGGTTGTCGCTGTAGATGAGCATCTTGCCCATGAGCTTGCGCACCGGTTCCCCGTGGATCGTGTCGTCGAGCGTCTTCTCGCCGTGGTCGACCTGGGAAAGGTAGAGCGTCGCGATCGCGACCTTCACCGTGCTCGCCATCGGGAAGGGCGTGTCGCCCTTGATGCTGATGCTCTCGCCGGTGTTGAGGTCGAGGGCCGCGATACCGACGTCGGCAGAGCTCCCCGAGACAAGCGAGGTGAGCTGCTGCTCGACCGCCATGAGGTCGGGCGAGGCCGCCGCCGTCGCAGGGCCTGCGACCAACGCAAAGAGCGACAGGAATAACGCAATGAATCGCATATGCCTCACCCGCGCGCCGCGCTTACATTCGCTTCATCGCCAAATGCCCACATTCGCTCCAAATTGTAAAAATTCCTAACTTCGGGGCGGAAAATGTGAACGATGACGTCGTCGGCGTCGATGAGCACCCAGTCCGCGGCTGGCAGCCCCTCGATCCGAACGCTTCTTCCAAATCGCTCTTTGATCTTGTCGGCAAGCTTAACGGCCATGGAAGCGACCTGGCGCGTCGAGCGCCCGGACGCGATCACCATGTGATCGGCGATGTTCGACTTGCCCGCGAGCGGGATCGAAACCACCTCCTGCGCCTGGTCGTCGTCGAGCGACTGCAGGACGAGCTTGTGGAGGTCTTCGACGTCGACCGGGGCGCCGGCGTCGCTGGCTGCTTCAGCGGGATGTTCGGTCAAGGGGTCTCCTGGCGAACAGGGGCATCGCAATCTGCCCGTGCCGGAGCACGGGCCCTGGGAATCGGCGATACCAGCTGGGGTCTTGCGCACGAATGGCGGTTGCGGAGGTCGGATCGGGGGGCAGGCGAAGGAAAACGATCGCCGGTGCACTCCATTCCGTCCAGAAGCGTGCCTGGCCGGACGGGTGGACGAACCGCCTCAGCCAGCCCATCGCGCGCGCCGCGTGGGCAGCTGAATCATAACCGGGCCGGCGAATCACCGCAATCGGCACTTCGCCTGCTAACCTTCTCCAATCACGCCATTTGTGAAAATTTGGCAGGGTGTCGCTTCCGAGCAACCAGATGAAGCGGTCACGGGGATGGCGACGCTTCAGAGCGCGCACCGTGTCGATTGTGAAGCGCGTCCCTTCCTTTTCCTCGAAATCGCTGACCCGGACTGGAAGCCCGCGCGCCATTTTCCTTGCCGACGCCATTCGGGCTTTGAACGGCGCCATGTCGCTCGCCCCCTCCTTCAACGGGTTCCCAGGCGATACCAGCCACCACAGCTCGTCGAGGTCGAGCGCTTCCATGGCTTCGCGGCTGATATGCCGGTGACCGCGGTGCGCGGGGTTGAACGAGCCGCCGAGGAGACCGATGCGCGCCATTGCGAGGGACGGCTAGCACGCAGCCACTCCACGGCATAATGTTCGCTTGGAAGGGGAACTGATGGTCGGTGACTTGGACGCGATTGGCGACGCGGTGACCGGGGGCCTTCTCGCCCGAGCGGTCGAGCCGGCGGCCGGAGAGGCGGACGGCCACACGCACGAGAAGAACTGCCTCAATTGCGGAACGAGGCTGAGCGGACCCTATTGCTCGGCTTGCGGGCAGAAGGCGCATATCCATCGCTCGGTCCGCGCCTTTTTCCAGGATCTCGTCCAGGCAATCTTCAATTTCGAAGGGAAGATCTGGCGAACTCTCCCGATGCTGGTGTGGCAGCCGGGAGTCCTGACGCGGCGCTACATCGCCGGCGAGCGCGCCCGGTTCGTCTCGCCCGTTGCGCTCTATCTGTTCACCGTTTTCGCGATGTTCGCAGCGCTCAATTTGAGCGGCGCCCTCGCTCCTGGCGGTGGAAAGGCCGGGAAGCACATCCAGGATGGCCTCAAGACGGGGCTCACCGAAAGCCAGAAGGATCTCGCAAAACTCGAACTGAAGAGGAAGATCGAGCTCGAGGCGGGCCGGTCAGTCGCCGACCTCGACCGGAGGATCGCGAGCAACAAGGAGGATATCGCGGGCATCGAGAAGGCCATGAGCGCCGGGAATTTGGTGACGACGGACGCCGGGGACGAGACTCCGAGCTGGATCCGCCCCTTCATCGAGAATGCGAGGGACAACCCGGAAATGGTCTCGATGAAGGTTCAGGACGCAGCGTCGAAATTCAGCTGGCTCCTGATCCCGATCTCGGTCCCCTTCATGTGGCTCCTGTTCCCGCTCCGTCGGCGCTACAACACCTATGACCACACGGTGTTCGTGACCTACTCGCTATCTTTCATGATGATGCTGGTGGTCACCGGAAGCATCCTCGTAGCGCTTGGAATGTCGAGCATCGCCGGGTTGCTGTTCTTCGTGCCGCCGTTTCACATGTACCGGCACTTGAAGCAGAGCTACGAGCTGAGGCGGTGGAGCGCGATCCTCCGGACCATGGCGCTTCTCACCTTCGCATTCATCGCAGCGGCGCTGTTTGCGGTCACCGCGGTCGCCATCGGCGCGCTCGACTAGCGCTTGCAGGGATATTTTACCTGGAGGACGCGAATCATCGCGTCCTTGAGGCTCATCTTCGCGCGCTCGGCCGGCGGAATCGCCTCGAGGCCCCTGATGAACTCCATGCTGCCAAGGTCGGCCCGGGGCTGGGGCGAGCAATAAAGGATCGGCCTGCCCGCCTTTTCGGCAGCGATGCGGTCGTCCCCGATCGACTTGCCGACTGCGGTCGCCTCGGCCTTGAGGCGGCCATAGTCGCTGTCGAAGAACGCAAGGGGGCCCTTTGCCTTGAGACGCTCGGCGCGGTCGAGGAAGTTCTGAGCCGAGCCCGGAGCCGCGCCGAGCGCTGACGTTGCGATCGCAAGGGCGAGCGCGAGAAACATCGTGAACCGCATGACGGGATTAGTGGCGCCAACTTGCCCGATGGTTCGATCGGCAGTCATCGCCGCACCTCGCCCGTGCGGGCCTAGGCCCCCGCCGTTGCCGGTCCGCCGATTGCTCCGGGCTTCGGCCGCTTGGCCTTGGGGATCGAGGAGCCAGCCGCCGGGATCGACGGGCCCTTCATTCCGCCGCGGTCGATGGTCTCGCCAGCGAGCACCTTCTTGATCTCGTCCCCGGACAGGGTCTCGAACTCGAGCAGCGCCTGCGCGAGGGCCTCGAGCTGGTCACTGTTCTCGGTGAGCAGTGTCTTCGCGCGCTTGTAGCCGTCCTCGACGATCTTGCGGATCTCCGCGTCGATCGCCTGCGCCGTCTCGTTCGACATCTGGCGCTGGCGATTGACCGAATAGCCAAGGAAGACCTCTTCTTCGGGCTCGGCATATTGCAGCGGGCCGAGCGCATCGGACATGCCCCAGCGGGTCACCATGTCGCGCGCGAGCTGCGTCGCGTACTGGATATCGGAGGAGGCGCCCGAGGACACCTTGTCGTAGCCGAAGATCATCTCCTCGGCGACGCGGCCGCCCATCGAGACCGCGAGGTTCGCGTACATCTTGTCGCGATGATAGCTGTAGCTGTCCCGCTCGGGCAGGCGCATGACGAGCCCCAGCGCCCGGCCGCGCGGGATGATCGTCGCCTTGTGGATCGGGTCCGACGCGGGCTCGTGGAGGGCGACGATCGCGTGACCCGCCTCGTGATAGGCGGTCATTCGCTTCTCGTCCTCGGTCATGACCATGGACTTGCGCTCGGTGCCCATCAGCACCTTGTCCTTGGCGTCCTCGAACTCCTGCATCGCGACCAGCCGCTTGCCCTTGCGAGCGGCAAGGAGCGCCGCCTCGTTGACGAGGTTGGCAAGATCCGCGCCGGAAAATCCTGGCGTGCCACGGGCGATCACCCGGGCGTCGACGTCGGGCGCCAGCGGCACCTTCTTCATGTGGACGGCGAGGATCTGCTCGCGTCCGTCGATGTCGGGACGCGGGACAACCACCTGGCGGTCGAAACGGCCCGGGCGAAGAAGCGCCGGGTCGAGAACGTCCGGCCGGTTCGTGGCCGCGATGATGATGATTCCCTCGTTGGCTTCGAAACCGTCCATCTCGACGAGAAGCTGGTTCAGCGTCTGCTCGCGCTCGTCATTGCCGTTGCCGAGCCCCGCTCCGCGATGGCGGCCGACGGCGTCGATCTCGTCGATGAAGACGATGCATGGCGCCGACTTCTTGGCCTGGTCGAACATGTCGCGAACCCGGCTTGCGCCGACGCCGACGAACATCTCGACGAAGTCAGAGCCCGAGATGGTGAAGAAGGGAACGCCCGCCTCGCCGGCGATTGCGCGGGCGAGGAGCGTCTTGCCCGTCCCCGGCGGGCCCACGAGCAATGCGCCCTTGGGAATCTTGCCTCCAAGGCGCGCGAACTTGCCCGGATCCTTGAGATATTCGACGATCTCCTGGAGCTCCTCGCGAGCCTCGTCGATCCCGGCGACGTCGGCGAAGGTCACTCGGCCCTGCTTCTCGGTCAGCATCCTCGCCCGGCTCTTGCCGAAACCCATTGCTCCCGAGCCCGCGTTCTTCTGCATCTGGCGCATGACGAAGAAGCTGATTCCGAGGATGAGGAGGAAGGGCAGCGAATTGTAGAGCATGTAGAGCCAGATGCTCGAGCCTTCCTCGCCCTTCACCTGGACGGCGACGCCCTTGCTGAGAAGCTTGTCGGAGACGTTCGCATCGCCCGGCGCAATGGTGTTGAACACCTCGCCCGAATCGAGCTTGCCGCTGATCGCGCTGTTCCCCGAGGTACCGGTCGCCATGGTCACCGAGCGGACATTGCCCTCGTCGACCTGACGCACGAATTCGGAATATGGGATGGCCTGGCCGGTCGCGCTGCGCGAGCCGCCATCGATCATCTGGACGAGAAGTACGAGTGCAAACAGCACTCCGACCCAGATAAGCAGGCTCTTGGTCCAGGGGTTGCCGGGTTTCTTTTCCTTGTCGTTCATCTCGCTGTCTTCCAGCGCAAAACGCGCTTTCCCTTAAAATAGGCGCATCCGCCCTAATAACAATGCGAGCTTAGGATCGAGTGAACGGCGTCCCCCGGGTCGTCCCCCGGGTACCAGCTGGCGCGATGGCGCAGGGCCAGGCGCCTGGGGCGAGGGACCCTAGTTGTCGATGGGCTTGTTGAGCCCGTTCCACAGCGAGATCGGTCCGCCGACGATCGTCGGGAGGTCAACGCGCTGCTGCCCGAGCAGGACAGCGCCCGCGATCCCGCAAATGAACCACACGCAGATTGCACCCAGGATGTAGGGTTTCATCGCTGCCTCCAAGCCTCGAACAAGCCAATGGCGCGTCGAGCCAAATTCAGACGAGGAAGGCTAAGGGCAAAGTCTTTACAACGGGTGTCCGGCGATCGGCGGCGGCACTGCGGGCCCGTCTCCCGCTAGCCTCGATGGTGCGCGCTCGAGTGATGGCGCTTCGAGCTCTTTCGATGACTGGTCGTCGAGTGACGCGACTTCGTCTTGTGCTTGGCGCTCTCGTGCCGCTGACGCTGCTTCGCATCGAGATCGTGCTCCATCAGCTGCCGGCAATATTTGTGCTGGACGATCTGCTTGTAAGTCATCTTGTGGCACTGGCTGATGGTTCGCTTGGAAAGATGGGGTGCCCGGCTGCGCTCGTGGGTTACCTGGTGGTTCTTGTGCGCCGAGTTCCGGCGGGTGGTCTCATGTTTCGCCTTTTTTCGAGACGTCTTCGCCGCGTGATGATTCTGGTGGGCCGAATGACGGCGCGTCGCATCATGATGTGCCTTGGCACGAGGCGTATGCGTCGAATGTTGATGCCGACCGCTTGACGGATAATGCTCGTGGGGAACCCCCTGGTGCCGAACGACGCGATGCTCGCGCGGCATTGGCGGAAACGGCGGGGGTGGCTGTGTCGGCTCGGCCTGTACGGCTTCAACGCTTGAGGCGGCCTGTTCGCCGGACGGGGATTGTTGCGCCGCCGCTGACCAGCCAGGAATCGAGATGGCGACAGCCGCAAACAGAGCGAAGATCCGGTGCATTGTCTTGAAAATCCCCCTACCCGGCTGGAAGGATAGCCCTCATTCCAGGCGCCCTGCACCCGACCATCTCCACGTCTTGGCGAAATGATTGCACGGGTTAGCGCGGAATTCGTCTCATCCGTCCGGCCTGGATCTGGCGGCTGCCACGGGCGAGCCCGGCCCCGCCCAGGTACAAGCCGGCTCGCACGCGAGATCCGCCCGGCGTTTCGCGCTTTCCCGTTGAGACTTTGACCGCAGGACATAAGGTTTCGAAATGCCCGGTTCGATCATCAATCATGGATTGCGCTTCCTTGCGGCAGCGGTGCTGGCGCTCGTTTTCTGCGCGCCCGCGGCCGCTTCCCACCTCGTCACGGGCAACGGATTCGGATTTGCGGTTGTCGCCCCGGAAAGCGGAACCGCAACCAAATTCTATCCCCATCCTCACAGCTATGTCCGCGCGGACCCCGCCAATCCGCTCAGCGAGGGGATTGAGACGGCGAATTTCATCAAGACGCTCGGCTGGGGAGGGAAAGGCAAGGCCGCAAGCGCCGACTATGTCGATGACTCGCACGTGATCCGAATGCGAAGCGCCGGCGGCAGCGGCTATTTCTTCATGCCGTTCGGCCTTGAGCGTCCGGCGTTGATCGTCGGCCTCGAAGCGGGTCGGCGGAGCGCTCCGTCGTGGCGGGTCGAATGGAACAGGCCTCTCCTTTCGCAGGAATTGGTCGGCAAATCGGGCGCAAGGCTCCTGCGCTTCAAGGGAATTGACGAAAAGCTGCTCCTGGTTCCGCTCGGCGCGGTGCGAAGATCCCCTTCGAACCAGCCACTCGAGGCGAGCTCCGCATGGGCGCTGATCGCGCTTGATCGGGAAAGCGATGCCAAAGCCGCCTATGAAGACGTCGCCGCGTGGCGCGGCGGCCTGTCGGCGAGGCAATTGGCGGACCGGGAAATCCGTCAGTTCGAGCAATGGCGAACGAGGCCTCCGGTCCACTTCAAAAGCGAAAAGGAACGGCACCTCTGGCGGCAGAGCGAGACGATGCTCCGTATTGCCCAGAGCCGGGAGCCGAACCTCGAAGCCCGGCACGGCAACGGGCTCATCGTCGCCGCCCTCCCCGATGTCTACTCGACGCCCTGGGTCCGCGACATGGCCTGGGCTAGTGTGGCCCTGATCCGGATGGGGCACCAGGCGGAAGCCCGGGCTGCACTCCTCGCTTATTTCAACGCCCGCCCGACCGGGAAGATGCGCAGCGAAGTCAACGGTGCGGACTACCAGATCTCGGTGGTCCGCTATTTCGGGGACGGGGAAGAGGAACCCTTCTTCACCCAGGAAGGCAGCACCAACATCGAATTCGACGATTGGGGCGAAGCCCTCTGGGTGCTTGGCGAATATCTGCGAAAGTATGACGATCCTCAATTGCTCGAGGCGCCGACGCATCGCGGGCAGCTTTACGAGGCTGCCCGCGACTTCGTCGTGAAGCCGCTCGTCGCCAACATGGAAGCATTTGCCGACGGGCTGATCGTCGGGGCCGACACGTCGATCTGGGAAGAACGGCAGAAGGACAAGAAGCACTTTGCCTTCTCGAGCGCCATGGCGATCGTCGGATTGCGCGAATTCGCGGAGGTTGCCCGGCGCGCCGGCGACGAGCGCGCGCGCAATGATGCACTCGGCACCGTGGCGCTGCTCGAAAAGGGCTTCGCGAGCGCCTTCGTTCGTTCTGGCACCCTTCGCGGCACGCTCGAGGAAGGGGTCAAGAACGATATCGACGGAGCGCTTCTTCCCGTCATCAATTTCGGAGTGGTGAGGGACCCAAAGCTTGTCCGAGGCACGGTCGAGAGGATGAACCTCCTCAAGGTGCGTTCGGGGGGCTACCGGCGCGTTCGGAGCACCTATACGGATCCGAACATCTTCGAATATTGGTACGAACGGCAGGAGTTCCTGTTCGTCGACTTCAACCTTGCCGAGCTCTACCGGCGCCTCGGGAGGGATTCGGAAGCCGACGCGATTCTGGCGAGGATCGTGGATAAGGCCGCCGCCGACCATAACATCATTCCCGAGATGTACGTCGCGCTTCCGTGCAAGCTCTTCCCCGGCAAGATCGGCGATCCCACCGGCGCTCTTCCAATGGTTGGGTATGGCGCCGGGGCCTATGTCCTTCACCTTCTCGAACGCGAGCATTCGCACCCTCCCCGCTAGAAACCGCCACGACCAAGCTCCGGCTTTCTCGCGACGTCCTTCCAATTCGAGAGCGATTGCGCGTGCCACGCATTTGGTGGCATCCGCCGGCGCGAAGATATTGCGGGAGATGGTCGATGTGCGGTGACGGCAACCATCAGGGATTCATCGCCGACACGTCGGTGACCAGGAGGGCCATTCTCCTCTCGCTCGGCGCCGTGGCGGCGGCGGGGGGCGTTCCGATGGCGGCCTTTGCAGAAGATGCCGGGGCTCGGCCGGTAACCGAGAAGGACGTTCTCGTGAAAACCGCGGACGGCAGCTCGGACGGGGCCCTTTTCTATCCCAGGGGCAAAGGGAAATGGCCTGCCGTGCTGTTGTGGCCCGACATCCTGGGCTTGAGACCCGTGTTCCGCGAGATGGGCCGAAGGCTCGCCGCGCAGGGTTATGTCGTCCTTGTTCCCAACCCTTATTACCGAGCGAAGAAGGCGCCGGTTGTGGAGGGGCCGTTCGACTTCTCGAACAAGGACGACATGAACAAGCTGATGGCTTTCAGGAACGGTTTGACCGATCCCATGGTCGACCGCGATTCGGCCGCCTACGTCACCTTCCTCGATTCCCAGCCTCAGACCGACAAGCGCCGAAAGGCCGGAGTCCAGGGTTATTGCATGAGCGGGCCGATCGCGTTTCGCACCGCTGCGGCGCGGCCGGACCGGATCGGCGCAGTCGCGACCTTCCATCCAGGAGCGCTCGTGACCGACAAGCCCTCGAGCCCCCATCTCCTCATCCCGAGGAGCAGGGCGGCATATCTCGTCATCATCGCCAAGAACGACGCCGAAAAGATGCCCAGGGAGAAGCCCGACCTCGATGCCGCCTTCTCGGCTGCGCGAAAGACCGCGAAGGTCGAAATCTCGTCCGCCAACCATGGCTGGACGGTCGCTGGAAGCCAGACCTACGACGAGAAGGAAGCCGAACGGGCCTGGGCCGAGCTTCTACCCTTCTACCGCGCTAACCTCCGCTGAGGCATTCGCCGCCCGGCGCGCGGGCGCCCTCGAGAAGCGCCACTCGGAGCCGCCGACGCAAAGAACGCCTCGAAGCGTTGCTCTTCGGCCGGTTCGAAGAGCGACGAGCAGCTGGTCGATCTCGCGCCCCCTCAACTCGGCGCCTCCGCCTTCCGTCGCGAGTGCGAGGACTGCCCGGCGAATGATCCGCCGGCGAATTTCGCGCGGAGTATCCGTCGGCGTGTAGACGATCTCGTCGCCGGTGCGCCTTGCCGCCCGGCGCCACTCGAGGTCGGTTGCCCAATGTAGCGCTCCATCGGCCTCGGCGAGATGGAAAGCGCTTTCCGCGACCGCGGCGGGGTCTAGCCAGTCGGCACCCGCGAGCGCTTTTCGGACTCGAACCCGCTCGAACTGCTCGTCCTCGTTGCTCGGATCCGCGAGGGGCTTGATCCCGGCGGCCGAGCAAACGGCCTCAAGCTCGCAATGGCGCCATCCAAGCAGCGGTCTCACCAGCGCCAATACGCTTCCAGGAGTTCCGCTCAGCCTGCGCATCCCGGCGAGCCCCTTCACACCGGCGCCCCGGGCAAGCCGCATCAGGAAGGTTTCGGCCTGGTCGTCGACATGATGGGCGGTGAGAAGGGCGGTGAGCCCGCGGTCTCGAACCCATTCGCCAAGGAGGCGGTACCGCATCATTCGCGCCCGCTCCTGGATCGCCGTCTCGGGCTTCTTGTCCCAGGTCGCGGTCAGGATCTGGTGGGGAACTCCGAGCTCTTCGCAGATCTTCGCGACCATCTCGGCTTCCGCCCGGCTCTCGGGCCTCAGCCCGTGATCGACGGTGGCGGCTTCGACCTGCAGCGGCCGGGCCTCGGCGGCGAGCAGCAGGAGCGCGAGGCTGTCCGGCCCGCCGGAGACTGCGAGACCGATGATCTCGCCCGGCTCGATCAACGCATCGAGGTCACGCTTGAACCGATCGACCGGCCGAACTTCAGGCGCGGTCTGCTTCGCGGTCGCCATAGTGCCTCCTCGAGAAAAGGGGGCGTCAGTGAGGCCCCTGAAGGGAAAGCGCAACTGCCATTCTCAACATGGCGGAAAGGTTGCGACCGAATGACAAGCGGACGTCTTTGTCCCGCTCAGCCGCAATTGGCTTTCGCCTTGGCGTCGGTTTCGAGCTTCTTGAGGTCGGGCCGGATCTTGGCGCCATAGACCGCGTCGAGCTCGGCATAGGCCTTGCACGCCTGCGCCGATTGCCCGAGCTGGCTCAGCGCCTGGCCGAGATAGTAGAGGCTGTCCGGAGCGCGCTCGCCGCCGGGGTTCGACCGATAATTGGCAAGAAGCGCAGTCGCGGCGGCGCGGGCATCGCCCTTGTCGAGCAATGCCCTGCCGATGAGATTGTTGGCGTAGCTCACGCGCTTGTGCTTGGGATAGGACCCGACGAATGACTTAAGAGCGCTGATCGCCTCGTCGAACTTGCCCGCTTCCCACAGGTGGAAGCCCTCGGAGTAAGCCGCTTCGCCCGGATCCTCCGGCTGGGCATCGGCAGTCGCCGTCTCGGCCTGAACGGGCGCCGCCTCCGCGGTCTTCGGCGATTGGACCGGCGGCTTTGGCTTGGGCTTCGCCGGCGCCGGATTTGCCGAAGGGGCCGACTCGCTCGTCTCGGGAGGAGCAACAACCGCCTGGTTCATGCGCTGCTCGAGTGCCTGGATCCGCTGCTCCTGGTCAGACTTGAGCTGTCCGATCCCGGCTTCGAGGTTCCTCAGGCGATTGCCGTTTTCCTCGGTCTGGCGGAGCATGTCGGCCATCTGGCGTTCGAGCGCGTCGATCCGCTGAGCGAGGCTGAGGACCGAGGACTGGGTGGCCGCGGGATCGTCGGCGAAGCCCGCGGTGTCCGCGGGCTTGCCCTTCGGGAACACCCGCCGTTGCATTTCACCCACCTGTCGCTCGAGGCGGTCGATGCGCTGCTCGGGCGTTGGCTGCTGCCGCTGCGCGAGCGCGGACGACGCTGGAATGAGGACCGAGCTCGCGGCCAGGACGGTGATCAAACGCAAGAATTTCACAGAAACTTTCCCCACCCTTGGCTCTGGATTCGATTGTGCACCCCGGCGCCTGACCGGCCGATGAATCCTATCGGCCGGATGCGCCCTGCGTTGGTGGGGCTGCGCCGCCCCGCATGAGATCGGGCCCCTTGAGGCTCACTTTGGAGGCGACCTTGCCCGGCGGCCCGACGGGAGGCGCGACCGCGCTCCCGACCGTCACTCTCAACGCTTCGGGCTTGCCGGCCTTGAGGAGGGGCGCGGTCGCGTTTTCCGGGACTGCAAAGGTCTGGCCCGGCTGCAGCATGCCCTCGAACAAGGTCTTGCCCTGGTCGGTAACCTGGATCCAGGCCGGCTCGTTCGCGCTGAGAACGACTGGCCCTCCAGCCGCGGGCGCCGGCTGCGCCGCCGCCTGTTGCGGCGCGGGGGTCGCCTCAGGGTTCGAGGCCGGGGCCGCGATCCCGGCGTTCGCCACCTGATCGGGCTGTTCGAGCGAGCGGCGATTGAGCCAGCTCATGAGAATGACGATGACGATGACGGCGACGATCGCTGCGAGCACCAGCGACTTGGGCATGGTGCGCGCAGGGTCGGCCGCTTCGATGACCTCCGACTGCGACGAAGCAAAGCGCTGGCCGCCCATTTCCTCGCGCAGCTGGTCCCCGATGTCCGTCCGGTCGAGCCCGACAGCGGAGGCATAGCTCTTGGCGAACCCGACGGTGTAGGTCGCCGCCGGGAGCTTCTCCCAGTCAGCAGTCTCGATGCTCTCGAGGTGTCGCTGTGGAATCCGCGTCTGGGCAGCGATATCCTCGAGGCTGAGCTTCCTTTCCTCGCGAGCGGCCCTCAGGCGCTCTCCAACTGTCGGAACATGGGACTCGACCAGTTCTTCGTCCATCGCCTCGCCCTGAAATTTCGGCTCGCGGTCACCTTTTAGGCGCAGCGCGCCGGTGTCAACCAATCGTTACGGAATGCCGCTTTGCCCAGTCGGTCAGCGCCTTGCGCATGTCCTTGGGAGGACGGGCAAGGAGCTGGTCGAGCCGGGCCCGCACCGCGGCGGCATCGAGCGAGCGAACCATCGCCTTTACCGGCCCCACTCCTGCAGGAGTGATCGAGAAATTCTCGGCGCCGAGGCCGATGAGCGCCATCGCCTCGAGCGGCCGGCCGGCCATCTCGCCGCAGATCCGAGCCGGCACTCCCGCCGCCGCGGCGGCGTCGAGAACCCGTTTCAGGAAGCGAAGGATCGCGGGGCTCAACCAGTCATAGCGCTGCGCGAGGCGGGGATCGGACCGGTCGGCGGCGAACAGGAACTGCGTCAGATCGTTCGTCCCGATCGAGATGAAGTCGACGCGCGGCAGGAGCTGGTCGAGCATCTCGGCAAGGCTTGGAACCTCGAGCATCGCCCCGAACTCGATTCGAGTCGGCCTTGGCCGGTGCGCCTTCTTCGCCCACTCGACCTGCTCCTCGACCAGGGCCCGCGCCTCCTCATATTCCCAGACTTCCGAGACCATCGGGAACATGACTCGCAAGACCCTTCCTCCCGAGGCTTCGACGAGCGCCCGGGCCTGGGCCTTCATCAGGGCCGAGCGATCGAGCGACAGGCGCAACGCGCGCCAGCCCATGGCCGGGTTCTCGGCCTGCTCCTCCGCTTCGTCGGTGAGATAGGGGAGAGCCTTGTCGCCGCCGATATCGACGGTCCTGAAGACGACCGGTCGATCGCCCGCCGCCTCCAGCACCTTGGTGTAGAGCCGTTGCTGCCGCTCACGCCCTGGAAGGGTCGCCGAAACGAGGAACTGGAACTCGGTACGGAAGAGGCCGATGCCGTCGGCTCCAGTCATCGAGAGCGCAGCCGCATCCTCGGCGAGCCCGGCGTTGACCATGACGCTGATGGTGATTCCGTCGCGGGTCTTTGCAGGAAGGGTGCGGATCGCGGCGAACTCGGCGCGCCGCTTCTGGCTCATCGCCATTCGATGCTCAAAGCCGGTGATCAGCGGGCGAGTCGGACGGATGATGACGCTTCCGTTGTCGCCATCGACGAGGATGGTTTCCCCTTCCTCGACACTGTGCCGGATGTCGTGGAGGCGCCCGATCACGGGGATGCCGATCGCCCTCGCGACGATCGTCATGTGCGACGTCAGCGATCCTTCCTCGAGAAGCACCCCTTTCAGGCGCCGGCGGTCATATTCGAGGAGGTCGGCGGGACCGAGGTTTCGAGCCACGAGCACCGTATCATGGGTGAGGCCTGACTGGGCCGCCGTTCCCATGCGACCCGAGACGATCCGGAGCAGCCGGTTCGAGAGGTCCTCAAGATCGTGCATCCGCTCCTGGAGCAGGGGATCGTCAATCTCCTGCATCCTCGCCCGCATGCGTTGCTGGACCCGCTCGATCGCGGCTTCTGCCGTGAGGCCGCTGTCGATCGCCTCGTTGATCCGGCGCGACCAGCCCTCGTCGTAGGCGAACATCCGGTAGGTCTCGAGGATCTCCTGCTGCTCCCCCGCAGTCCCGAATTCGGCCTCCTTGGTGATGTTGTCGATCTGCTCGCGCATTTTCCGGAAGGCGGCGTAAACCCGGTCGCGCTCGGCTTCGATGTCTTCGGCGACGGTGTGCTCGATGATGACTCTCGGCTCGTGGAACACGGCCACGCCCTTCGCCATTCCCGAGACGAGCTTCAGACCCGAAAGGCGCAAAGGCCCGGCGCTCCTGAGGCGGCTTCTTCGGGCGCCATCGACCAGCCGGGCAGCGCCGATCATTTCGGAGAGCACCATGGCAACGGTCTGGAGCGCCTCGATCTCGACGTCCTCGTAGCGGCGCGGCTCGGCGTTCTGGACGGCGAGCACTCCGATCGGCGTCTCGAGCCGGACGATCGGAACCCCGGCAAAGCTGTGGAAGCGTTCCTCCCCCGTCTCCGGGCGATAAGCGAAGGCGGGATGCTGCGCGGCCTCGGCAAGGTTGAGGACGCGGCCCTCTGCGGCGATCGTCCCGACGAGCCCTTCGCTCATCCTCAGCCTGGTGACGTGAACGGCTTCCTTGCGAAGTCCGTGGGTCGCAAACAGCTCGAGGTAATTGTCCCGCAGGAGGTAGATCGAGCAGACGTCGCTGTTCATCGCCTCGGCGATGAGGTCCACCACTCGGTCGAGCTTGCTCTGCGCCGAGCCGCGCTTGGCCATGATATCGTGAAGGCCAGTCAGGATCTCGCGAGCGGAGGCGGCGGCGGTGGAAGCCATGAATGTGCGGCTAACAGATGCGCCGCCGCCGTGTCACGCGAAGAGGTTGGGCATCGAGGCGGAACGATCTCCCGCCCCGACGCCCGATCTCAAGCAGGATCGGCAACGTCGAAGGTGACGTAGAAGTCGCCGACTTCACCCGTGACATGGCCCTTGCCATCGATCGCAAGATCGTAGGAACGGCCGAGGCGGTCGAAGCCGCGGACATGGGTCTTTCCGTCGCGGCCAACGCTTTGACGATAACGTCCGACCTGGGCGGCGATCTTGGCCTCGTCGAATTTTACAAGCTGCGGCGCCTTGGTCTCGTTCACCGGCGCCACGCCGAGGGCGACCGCAACGATTGCACTGATCATCATCACTCAAACTCCCGTTACGCAGCGGAGCTGCTGCGCCAAGGGAGAGATCAAGAACCGTGCCAGTATAAAAATGTCTTCTTTTTCAGCGCATTACAAAGTGTCGGAAAGGCGACTATTAGCGCCGGGTGCCATAGATTGGTAACACACGCCTACATGGCTGTCCTGAACGCGATGACGGGTCCGCTCTGGTGGACGTTGTAGAGGAAGTCACCGTCCCGGTAATTGACCTTCCAGTAGCGCCAGCCAGCCCCGACGTTCATCTTGCGACTGATCTGGTAGTTGATGGTTGGCGCGAGCTGCCAGGTGAACTTCGATCCAATTCCGAAGCCGCCGACGTCGCCATAGATCCCGGCGCTCCATTTGCCCCCGAGCGGAACTCCGATGCGAGCGCCGATCAACGGGTCGAGCCACTCGTGCTTGACGTCGCCGTCCGCCTCTCGGTTCGGCCCTTTGAGCTGAAGGGTTGTCTTGAACCAGTTCATCCGTCCCCCAGCGAGGAGATCGACGGTGACCGGCCCCTTGTCGGCGATCCTGTAGCCAGGGAGCAATGTGATCTCGGCGGTCCTTGAATCGAGCTCTGCCTTCAGGAAATCGGGATCGCGGATACCGATGCCCTCGTGGGCATCGAGATGAATGAAGGTGAGATCGCCGAGGACGACGAAGCGGTCGTGCCTTGCCTCGGCCGCACCCATGAAAGCGAACTTGAAAGCCTTGAGGACCTTTCCGAACGGGAGGTCGAGATCGACGGGTGGAACTGGTCCGATGACATCGGTCTTTCCCCAGGCCCCGGCAAACCAGGCGTAGCCAATCGTCGCGAAATGCCACTTCCCGTCGTTCGGATTGGAAGGAACGGTTCCGGCCGTCTCCGCGGGCGCTGATTGCGCAGGCTCCTGCGCCTCGGCCACGACGACTTGCGGCTTGGCATCGCTGTTCGTTTCGGTTTGCTCGGCACCACGGGCTGGAGCCGCAAGGCCCAATAGGGCCGACGAGAGAACAAGGGCGATCTTTGGGGTCGTCATCAGTTCGCTCCTCGAAAAGTCGTTCCCGGTCAGAATCCCTTGATTGTCTCGGCCGACACTTCCCAGCCGCCATCGATTCCACCGGGCATCATCTGGCCGCGGTCGTCGCCGACCTCGGCCTCGATCAGCCGATTGAGCTTCTCGTTCATGGCAAGAAGGAGTTCGTCGTTTTTCCTCGCGCCGACGGCGAGATTTTCCACTTCCAGCGGATCGCTCTCGAGATCGTAAAGCTCGAGATCGTTGAGCGCGTGGATCTGCTCGAACGTCGTCGGACGGTGGTGCTGCTTAGGAGAGAAATAGCGGGCATACATGTACCGGCCATCGAAGACCGACCGGATTGCCCCACGCTTCTTCAGGTCGGGGACGATGCCCGCTTCCTTGAGCTGGGTGCCCTTTCCTCCTTTTCGGATGAAGTCGATCGCCCGGTACGCGAAGTCTCCGTCGATGTAGGCGAGCATGTTGTAGTTGAAGAGCGCTCCATCGCGCACGGCGTCGAGCGTCGCGTGCAGAGGGTCGTGAAGCATCGGCGAGATGTCCCTCCCCTTGATGTCCTTCGTTATGGAAGCGCGCTTGCCCGCCGGCAGGCCGGTCATCGCGACCAAAGTGGGCGCGAGATCCACGTGCGAGGTCACCGCTCGGCATTCCCTCCCGCCAGGGTGGGACGGGTGGACAATGATCAGCGGCACATTGTTCTGCTCGCGATAGGAGGTCGCTCCCTTCGAATGCAGGAAATGGGCGCCGTCGATGTCGCCGTGATCGGCGGTCATCACGATGACGGTGTTCTCAGTTTGGCCCGAGGCTTCGAGCTCGTCGAGAATCGTGACGATGTTGCGATCCACGTCGCGCAGGCAATTGAGATAATAATTGTGGCGCCGCCTCCAGCGCGCATCCTCGCCCGGGGCGACCGGCGCGATGAAGGCATCATGCGAGCGGATGTAATCGGTATGCGCCAGCGGCCGGCCCGACTGATCGAGTGGCTGACGATGGCTCGCCGGCAAGTCGAACCGCCACTGCACCGCATAGAGCGGATCGACGGGGTCGCGAGCAAGGCGGGCGAGACCCCGCGGCGGACGCACCGGGCTTCCCGGAGCATCGGTGTCGTACATCATCACATCGTGCGGGTTCACGAGATTGACCGCGAGCATCCACGGCTTGCCTTGCGCAGAAAGGGCGCGCCCCTTCCCGCGAAGCCAGCTGCCGGCCATGGCGGAAATGATCCCGTCGTGGAGGAATCCGCCCTCGGTATGACCGATGATATCGCCGACGCCGAGATAGTCGGAAAAACCGTAGGCCTCCATCTCGGCTGTGAAGATCTTCGTTGGAGCGTCGAGCTCGTTGACGGTCTCGAACTCTTTCGTGAGGTGCCACTTGCCCTTGTAGGCGGTGTAATAACCAGCCTCCCGCAGCATGTCCCCGATCGTCGGAATCTCGGTCGACATGCTCTGGATCCATGGGAAGTTCGTGTTGTCGAACATCTTCGTCTGCTGGATGTGCTGGCCCGTGTAGAGGACCGAGCGCGACGGAGTGCACACGCACGAGGCGATGTTGTGATTGAGGAACGTTGTTCCAGCTTTCCTCAGCCGTTCGTGGCCAGGCAGGCTGTAGCCAGTCGGAAGCTCTCCCGGCCTGAACTGGCGTTCCTGGTCGGTGACGATGAAGAGAATGTTGGGGGACCCCGCCCCGCTACTCGCCGGACCGGCGCTCGATCGGCTCGCGGGCGCGGGTACCGAGCTCCCGGCCGCATAGGCAAGCCCTGCCGCCGGAAGCCCGGAAAGAACTGCGCGACGAGTGACTCTGGGGCCGTTGGTCAGCATTGAGATCCCCCCTTGGATCGTCACGGTTACGGCCGGCACCTGACTTGCCTATAGGCAATAACCCTGAGGTTCGCCGGCCAATTGCGATGGCTTCTGCCGAAGGGCGCAAGGTCTCCCGGTAACGAGCGGTGGCGGCGCGATTGTTGTGCGTCGGGCGAAACTCGCTCGACTATTCGATCCGGCCCGCCCGACCAGCGCCTATTTTCGCTCGTAGCTGTTGTTGCTCCGGTCCCTGTCGGGAATCTTGTGATCGGGGTCGAGCACGGCCCGAACGACCGGCGAGCTCCCGACAACCGGTACATCAGTGGCTGCCTGTCGGATCCAGGTCTCGGCCGGAAGGCGTACGTCGCGGCTTGTCCCGTCTTCGAAGGTCACGCGCAGGATCGCTGGCATGACCAGCTTCTCGCGCGCTTCGACCGTGACGAGTGAACCCTTGATCGGGTCATCGGCGGGAAAGGGCTTGATGCCCGTCACTGCAAGGTCGAGCTGCCAGTTGTTCTCGTACCAGCCGCGCCACCACCAGCTGAGATCCTCGCCGCTTTCGCTATCCATGAACCGGAAGAAGTCGGCAGGAGTCGGGTGCCTGAACGCCCAGGCGTCGATGAAGGAGCGGAACGCAGGATCGAACCTCTCCGGTCCGAGGATCTGCTCGCGAAGGAGGACAAGGCCGAGCGCCGATTTGAAATAGGTGACGGGGTGGCGCCATTTCTCGACGACCGTATCGGCGCGCGAAAGGATCGGCGGAGCGCTGGGGTCCGCGAGGATTGGCAGGATCTCGTCGACGGGGTTGCCGCCCTTGGGCGCATATTCGCTGTCGCGCTTGGGAGCATATTCGCCCTGGTTGAACTCGTCGGATTCGTAGACATCGATGAAGGTGTTGAATCCCTCGTCCATCCAGGCGTCACGGCGCTCGTTGAATCCGACCGTCATCGGGAACCAGCTGTGCCCGATCTCGTGGGCCGCAACCCAGAAGGTCACCTTGGGCGGGGAATTGATGTCGTCGAAGGCGAGCGCGGGATATTCCATCCCTGCAGCCGGGCCAGCGACGTTGACTGCAACCGGCCAGGGAAACGGATACCATTTGGCCGAGTAGCGCTCGACCGAATCCTTGAGATATTCGGTCGAGCGATCCCACGCCTTGGCCTCGGGAGGATAGACCGACATTGCGAGGCCGGTCCGTCCACCCGGCAGGCGCAGCCGAGCGGCGTCCCACAGGAAGGCCGGCGAGGCGCCAAAGGCGACGTCGCGGCTATTGTGCATTTTGAAATGCCATGTGCGGGTGCCCGTGGGTGACCCGAACGGCTCGCCTGCTCGGCGGATCATCACGGTCCGGTCGCTTTGCCGTGCCTCGGCGAGGCGTGCGCGCTGCGGCTTATCGAGAACCTCGGCCTCGTTCACGAGCTCGCCGGAGCCCGCGACAATCCAGTTCGCGGGCACCGTCACCGAATAATCGAAATCACCATATTCGAGATAGAATTCCTGGGCGAGGTAGGGGAGCGGGTCCCACCCGCGAAGGTCATCGTATACGGCCATTCGCGGGTACCATTGGGCGATCGAATAGATCGGACCCGTCGGCGTATCCATCCAGCCCGTCCGTCCCCCCCAGGGCTCCTTCGGCACGGTATAGTGGTAGGTGATTCTAAGGACGGCAGCAGCGCCGTGCGCGAGTGGTGCCGGGAGGCGGATCTGCGCCCGGGTGTCGTTGATGAAGGGCTTGAGGTCGCTGCTTTGTTTCCCGCTCACCAGCAGGACGGAATCGAGCGACATGCCGTCGGTCAGCCCGAGCGGCGCCGAATTTCCCGAGAGGTTCCCGCGCGATTCCGGCTTGTACCGGTTCTGCTCGAGGTTGAGCCACAACATGTCGAGCGCGTTCGGGCTGTTGTTGGTGTAGCGGATTTCGACGGTCCCGGAGATCACATGGTTCGCCGGATCGAGCTTGGCGCTGATCGTGTAATCCGCGCGGTTCTGCCAATATTGCGGTCCCGGACGCCCGTCGGCGGTGCGATAGACTGTCGGCGCCTGCCCGACGTCGAAGGGCGCGAATGTCTCCCGCGGATCATAAGAGCCGGCGATTGCAGCGGCGGACATGAGCGCCATAAGACCAAAAAAGCCAAGTCGGGCAATGTCACTCAATCGCATGCGGGTTCCTCTGGAGGGTTTGGCGCAAGATCGAGCGCGCCTGCTAACGAAAGTTGAGGCGGGCCGGTAGGCCAGGAGCGCTGCCATCGACGAACCGCATTCTCCGGGCTGCGAACGAGCGCATGCGGGCTGCACCCCCACTCGGGCGCGACCCTCAAACCGCCTCAGCCTCTGTGGGTGCGCAGTTCGCTTCGCCTCAGCTTGCCGGTCGCGGTCTTGGGGAGCAGGTCCACGAATTCGATCTCCCTTGGATATTTGTAAGGGGCGATCATCTGCTTTGCATGAGCCTGCAATTCGAGGACCAGGGCGTCGGACGGCTCCGCCCCGGAGGCGAGAACGACGAAGGCCTTCACCTTCTGTCCACGCTCGGGGCACGGCGCTCCGATCACGGCGCATTCCGCGACGGCGGGATGCGAAAGAAGCGCGTTTTCGACTTCGGGAGCGCCGATGTTGTAGCCTGAGCTGACGATCATGTCGTCGCTTCGAGCGAGGTACCAATAATAGCCGTCGGCGTCGCGGCGATACGTGTCCCCGGTCACGTTCCAGCCATTGACGACATAGTCGCGCTGGCGCGGGTCATCGAGATAGCGGCAGCCCGTCGGGCCCTTGATCGCGAGGCGGCCGACTCCTTCCTCCATCGGCCTGCCCTCGGAGTCGAGAACGCAGGCGGTGTAGCCAGGGACCGCCTTTCCGGTCGAACCGGGACGGATCTCGTCGCCGGAAGCCGAAACGAAAATGTGCATCATCTCGGTCGATCCGATGCCGTCGGTGATGGCGATTCCGGTGCGCTCCTTCCATGCGCGCCAGGTCGCCTCCGGAAGGTGCTCGCCCGCCGAAATGCAGTAGCGAAGGCTTTCGAGCGCCTCGTCGAGGCCCGGCTGCGAAAGCATTGCCTTATATGCTGTCGGGGCCGTTCCGAGGTGGGTCACCTTGAACTTCTTGATCGCTTCGACGAGCGCGGCCGGACTGGCCTGCTCGATCGTCGCGCTTGCAGCCCCGGCACGAAGCGGGAACATCGGAGTGATGCCGAGCCCGAAGGTGAATGCCATCGGTGCCGACGTCATGAAGACATCGCCAGGTCTTGCGCCGACGAGATGCCTTGCGAAGGTGTCGCAGGGAGCGAGCACGTCCCGGTGAAACTGGACGCAGCCCTTGGGAATGCCGGTGGTCCCGCTGGTGAAGGCAATGATGCATGGATCGTCGCGGGCCGTCTCGACCGGCGGCAGCGGCTCGAGCGCCGCAACCCGCGTTTCGAGCGCCCCATGACCATAGTCGCCGTCATACTTGATGACGTGAGCGATGCTGTGCGTCTGGTCGACCGCCTGGCGGAAGTCGCCGATGAAGCGGCTGTCGATGATCGCGTGGCTGATGAGCGCGCGATCGATCACGGTCGCGATTTCTCCCGGCCGGAGAAGCGGCATGGTCGCGACCACTATTCCGCCGGCCTTGAGGACGCCGAGCCATGAGGCGAACATCGTGTAGCAATTGGGGCCGCGAAGAAGGACGCGATTGCCCGCGACCAGTCCTTCCTCCTCGACCAGAAGGCGCGCGATCTTCCCGCTCAAGGCGTCGAGGTCGGCATAGGTCCAGCGGCCATGATCGTTGACCACCGCAAGTGCCTCCGGCGCACCCCCTTTGAGCAATTCTTGAGCAGCGTTCAGCCGTTCGGGGTAATCGAGCTCGGGAAGATCGAAACGGAACTCGGGGAGCAGTTCCGGAAGGGGCAGGCGGTCGTCGACGAACGTATCGCGCATCAGGCTTCGACGACGGCCGTGGTTTCGATCTCGACCTTGGCGGCGGCCTCGACAAGGCTTCTCACTTCGAAGAGCGCCATTGCGGGATAATTGGGGCCCATGATCTCGCGCCACGCCGTTCCGATTTCGTCGCGCTCGCGAAGATATTCGTCGCGACTGATCACGTAGCAGGTCATCCGAACGACGTGCTGGGGCCCGGCTCCGTCCTCGGCGAGAATCTGGAGCGTGTTCTTGAGCGCTCGGGCAAACTGGCCGTGAAGCGTATATTCGGGAAAGCTCTCGTGCTCGTCCCACCCGACCACGCCCGCGGTGAAGATCATTCGTCCCGATGCACTGATTCCATTGGAATAGCCCTTTGGCCGTGGCCAGTTGGGCGGCTGGAGAATCTTCATGTCCTTGCCCCCTTGATGAGGTCACGCGCGATGATCTGCCGTTGCACCTCGCTTGCCCCTTCGTAGATTCTCAAGGCGCGGATGTCGCGATAGAGTTCCTCGACCTTCACTCCGCGCGTCACTCCGGCACCGCCATGCATCTGCACCGCGGCATCGATGACCTGCTGCGCGGCCTCGGTCGAATGGAGTTTCGCCATGGCTGCCGCTCGGCGATGGTCGCTTCCGCCTTCGTCCTGCTGCCACGCGGCGCGATAGACAAGCAAGGCCGAGGCATCGATCAAAAGCGCCATGTCGGCGAGCTTCGCCTGGGTCACGGCATTGTCCGCGAGCTTTGCAGTCCCCAAGCGGCGGCTCATCGCGAACGACAGCGCCTCATCGAGAGCTCGACGGGCGAAGCCGAGCGCTGCAGCGCCAACCGTCACCCTGAAGAGGTTGAGCGTTTCCATCCCGATCCGGAAACCTTCGCCCCCTTCGCCGATGATCGCATCGGCGGGAATGCGCACATTGTCGTAGGTCAGCCGTGCCAGCGGATGGGGCGCGATCACCTCGATCCGCTCGGCGATGCTGAGGCCGGGCGCGCTGGACGGGACAATGAACGCGGAAAGACCGTGCGCACCCTCGCCTTCGCCGGTTCGAGCGAAGGTCACGTAGAAATCGGCGATCCCGCCGTTGGAGATCAGGGTCTTTTCACCGACGAGCACCCATTCATTGCCGTCGCGCATCGCCGACGTCTGCATGTTGGCGGCGTCCGAGCCGCACTCGGGTTCGGTCATCGCAAAGGCCGCGATCGCCTCGCCCGCGGCGACCTTCGGCAGCCATTGGCGCTTCTGCTCGACGGTACCGAACAGCGAGATGGCGCCCGATCCCAGCCCCTGCATCGCGAAGGCGAAGTCCGCGAGGCCGCTGCGGCGCGCGAGGATCTCGCGGCAGATCGCAAGGCTCCTCACGTCGGGGCGGTGCGCCGAATCCCCGACCGTCATCTTGAGGAAGCCGGCGCGCCCGAATTCAAGGACGAGCGCGCGGCAGGCAGCGTCCGCGTCGAGAGGCTCAGACTCTTCCAGGCGTTCGTCGCACCAGCTCTCGAGCGCGTCGGCGAGCTCGCGGTGCCGCGGTTCGAAGAAGGGCCAGGCGAGGAATGTCCTCTCGGGCATCAATCGCCCCTGAAAACCGGCTTCTGCCTGTTGGCGAACGCTTCGTAGGCGCGGTGAAAATCATTTGTCTCCATGCAACGCGCCTGGGCCCGGGCCTCGGCCTCGAGCGCCTGGTCGATACCCATGTTCCACTCGGCATCGAGCTGGCGCTTCGTCACGCAGTGGGCAATGGACGGGCCACTCGCAAGCTCGTGGGCGAGCGCATAGGTCTGCGCCGCCACGTCCTCGACGACCCGGTTGTAAAAGCCCCAGGCGAGCCCCTCCTCGCTCGTCATCTCGCGCCCGGTGAAAAGGAGTTCGGCGGCCCGGCCGTGGCCGATGATCCGCGGCAGGATGGCGCAGGCCCCCATGTCGGCGCCGGAGAGCCCCACACGGCTGAAAAGGAAGGCGGTCCTGCACCCCGGCTGGCCGAAACGGATGTCGCTTGCCATCGCCAGGATCGCTCCTGCCCCGGCGCACACGCCTTCCACCGCGGCGATGATCGGCTGCGGGCACTTCCTCATGGCCCGAACGAGATCCCCGGTCATCCGCGTGAAGCGAAGGAGCCCGTCGGGCTTCATCTTGGTGAGCGGCCCGATGATCTCGTGGACATCGCCGCCCGAGCAGAAATTGCCGCCTGCGCCCCGGATCACGACGACCTTCACCTCGTAATTGTGGTCGAGCTCGTAGAAGGTCGAACGGAGCTCGTCATAGCTCTCGAACGTCAGCGGGTTCTTGCGCTCCGGGCGATTGAGCATGATCGTCGCGACCCCGTCCCGGAATTCCCACAGGAAGTGGGTCGGCTCGAACGTCGCCGGATCGAAGCTCATGCGTTCGTGCCTCCGTCCATCGTGATCTCGGCCCCGTTGATGTCGCGGCTGAGCGGAAGGCAGATCATCGCGATGACAGCGCCGATGGCCTGGGGATCGACGAGGCGCCCGCTCGCATTCATGCTGGTGATGGCCTCTCGCGATTCTTCCTCGCTTCGTCCGGTGACCTTCGAAACACGGGCGATCGACTGGTCGGTCATCGGCGTATCGACAAAGCCTGGGCAGACGGCGTTCACCGTCAGGTTGGTCTTCGCATATTCCCGTGCGAGCGAGCGCATGAGGCCGATCACCCCATGCTTCGATGCCCCGTAGTGAGCGGCGTAGGCGATGCCGCGCAGTCCCGCGACCGAGGCGACGAAGACCAGTCTCCCGTTCTCGCTTTGAAGGAGATCGGCAATGGCGACCTGCGCACAGTCGAAGGCCGCGGTCAGGTTCGTCGCGATGATCCGGTCCCAGCTCTCGCGGGTCATCCTGTGGAAGGGCGCGCTCTCCGCGACGCCGGCGTTGACGATCAGGCAGTCGATCGGGCCATTGATCCCGCGCGCCTCGTCGAACGCTGCGCGAAGGCGTTCCGGGTTCGTGACGTCGCACTGGATTGCGGAGCCGCCAAGCGAGTCAGCGACCGCCTGGATGGGCTCGATGCGCCTTCCGAGCAGAGACAGCTTTGCTCCGGTGCTCCCGAGATGTTGGGCAGCCGCGGCGCCGATGCCGGTCCCGCCGCCGGTGATCAGCGCATGACGGCCTTCAAGCTCTCGCCCCATCGGTTCGTCTTGGCCGAACCGCAATGAGGTGGCAAGGCGGCATGCCATGAAGCTCGCAATCCTCGAAACCGGGGTTCCGCCCGGCAGCCTCGCCGAAGAGTTCGGTACCTACCCCGCCATGTTCCAGCGCCTCCTTGGAAACGGGTTCGAGGTCCAGAGCTTCGACGTCCAGTCGGGCGAGCTCCCGGACCAGGGCGAGCACCACGCCTATCTCATCACCGGTTCGCCCGCGGGGGTGTACGACCCTCTTCCCTGGATCGAGCCGCTTCAGGCCTTCATCCGCTCGGCGAGTGATGCGAAGATGGTCGGCGTCTGTTTCGGGCACCAGGTGATGGCCGAAGCCCTCGGCGGCCATGTCGAGAAATCGCACAAGGGCTGGGGCACGGGACTGCATCGCTACATGATCGTCCAAGCGGAGCCCTGGATCGACGGCGAGGGAAGGATCGCGGTCCCTGCGTCACACCAGGACCAGGTCGTGATCCAGCCCCCCAATACGAAGATCGTTGCCGCTTCCGACTTTACGCCGTTCGCCGCCCTCGCATGGACCGATCGTCCGTTCATCTCCTTCCAGTTCCACCCGGAATTCTCGCCGGCGTTCGCCAAGGCGCTCATCGAGAAAAGGTACGATGTCGTTCCCGATCCGGTTTCGGCCATCGCTTCGCTCGATGCCCCGAACGACAATGATCGTGTTGGCGGTTGGATCAGGCGGTTCCTTGAAGCATAGCGCCGCCAAGATGAAGTGGAGACCAGGACAATGAAGACTCGTGCCGCCGTCGCTTTCGAGGCCAAGAAACCCCTCGAGATCGTCGAAGTCGACCTCGAAGGGCCAAGAGAGGGCGAGGTCCTCGTCGAGATCATGGCGACCGGCATCTGCCACACCGACGCCTATACGCTGGACGGTTTCGACAGCGAGGGCATCTTTCCCTCGATCCTCGGCCACGAGGGAGCGGGTATCGTCCGTGAAGTGGGACCGGGTGTCACCAGCGTGAAGCCCGGCGACCACGTCATCCCCCTCTACACTCCCGAATGCCGGCAGTGTAAGTCCTGCCTCAGCGGCAAGACGAACCTTTGTACCGCGATCCGCGCGACGCAGGGCAAGGGCCTGATGCCCGACGGCACCAGCCGCTTCAGCTACAAGGGCGAGACCATCTTCCACTACATGGGCTGCTCGACCTTCTCGAACTTCACCGTGCTCCCCGAAATCGCGGTGGCGAAAATCCGCGAGGACGCGCCCTTCAAGACGAGCTGCTACATCGGTTGCGGAGTCACCACTGGCGTTGGCGCCGTAGTGAAGACGGCCAAGGTCGAGCCGGGCGCAAACGTCGTCGTGTTCGGTCTCGGCGGAATAGGCCTCAATGTCATCCAGGGCGCAAAGCTCGTCGGCGCCAACAAGATCGTCGGAGTCGATATCAACCCCGCCCGCGAGGAATGGGGTCGAAGGTTCGGAATGACGGACTTCCTCAATACGAAAGGCATGAGCCGGGAGGAGATCGTCGCGAAGATCGTCGAGATGACCGACGGCGGTGCCGACTATACGTTCGACGCGACCGGCAACACCGAGGTCATGCGCACCGCCCTTGAATGCTGCCATCGAGGCTGGGGAACCAGCATCATCATCGGAGTGGCGGAAGCAGGCAAGGAGATCGCGACCCGGCCCTTCCAGCTGGTCACGGGACGGAACTGGCGCGGCACGGCGTTCGGCGGGGCGAAGGGCCGAACCGACGTGCCGAAGATCGTCGACTGGTACATGGACGGAAAGATCGCGATCGATCCGATGATCACCCACGTCCTGGAGCTCGAGGATATCAACAGGGGATTTGACCTGATGCATGCCGGAGAAAGCATCCGGTCGGTTGTCGTTTATTAGGGGAGAGAGACGAGCATGTTCAGTCACGTGATGGTCGGATCGAACGACGTTGAGCGCTCGAGGCGATTTTACGACGCGCTGTTCGAAGCGATCGGGGCGAAGCCGGGACGCGATGACGGCAAGGGAGTCAATTATCTCCACAATGGCGCTCTGTTCATGGTCCGCGCGCCGAAGAACGGCGAAGCGGCAACCCACGGCAACGGTGCGACGATCGGCTTCACCGTCGATTCTCCCGAGCAGGTGAAGGCCTGGCACGATGCCGGCGTCGCCAACGGCGGGAAATCCATCGAGGATCCTCCCGGAATCCGTCCGGGCACGTTCGGCCCGCTCTATCTCGCCTACCTGCGCGATCCTGACGGCAACAAGCTCTGTGCCCTCCATCGCCTGCCGACGGAGTGACGGTGGAGATCCTTTCCGAGAACAAGTCGCACGGCGGCCGCCAGCTGGTCGTGAAGCATGCCTCGAAGGCGACGTCGACCGACATGACCTTCTCGATCTTCCTGCCGCCCCAGGCCGAGCAGGGCGGACGCTTGCCGGTGGTCTGGTACCTTTCGGGCCTCACCTGCACCCATGCCAATGTCACCGAGAAGGGCGAATATCGTGCGGCGTGCGCCGAGCACGGCTTCGTCTTCGTTGCTCCGGATACCAGCCCGCGCGGGGATGATGTTCCCGACGATGACAGCTACGACTTCGGCCAGGGAGCGGGCTTCTACGTCGATGCCACGCGAGAGCCGTGGGCGAAGAACTACCGGATGTGGACCTATGTGACCGAGGAGCTCCCTGCGCTCGTCGTCGGCGAGTTCCCGGTGGACGGCTACCGCCAGGGCATCATGGGCCACTCCATGGGTGGCCACGGCGCGCTCACGGTCGCTCTTCGCAATCCCGACCACTTCCTCGCAGTCTCGGCCTTTGCTCCAATCGTCGCCCCGTCGCAGGTCCCATGGGGACAGAAGGCGCTCGCGGGCTATCTTGGCGAGGATCCTTCCTCCTGGCGAAAGCATGATGCCGTCGCACTGATCGAGGACGGCGCCCGTTTGTCGAATCTCCTCGTCGATGTCGGCGATTCAGATACGTTCATCGAAAAGGAATTGCGGCCCGAACTGCTGGACCGAGCATGCGCCGAGGCCGGCATCCCTCTGACACTTCGAATCCAGCCGGGATACGACCATTCTTATTATTTCATCTCGACGTTCATGGCCGACCATTTGCGCTGGCACGCGGAGAGATTGCGAGGGGGGTAGGTGATGACGCTCAGCCGCCGCGAGTTCGTTCAACTGGCCGCGGCGATGGGCGCCTCACTGGCCTGGACCGGCCCCGCGCGCGCTTCGCGAGTTCAATGGAAAGAGGCACGCGATCTCTACCCGGAAGGCGTCGCTTCGGGCGATCCCGATCCGGGGAGCGTCATCCTGTGGACCCGCCGCCCGTTCGAAACGGGCGATCGCCACCTCCTCGTCGTCGAAGTGGCGCAGGACCCCGACTTTCGAAGGGTGGTCGCCAAAGCCAGGGCACCAGTACTGGCCGCTGCGGACTGGACAAGCCGGGTGCTCGTCGGCGGCCTCAAGCCTTCGCAGACCTATTGGTACCGGTTCACCGACGAACTTGGAAACGGAAGCCGGGTCGGGCGGACGCGGACTGCCCCGGGCCCCGACGACCCGCGCCCGGTCAAATTCGCTTTCGTCAGCTGCCAGAGCGTCAATGAGGGCAAGCTCAACGGCTACCGGCGGATGATCTTCGAGGACGAGCGGGCGAGGCCAGATGACCAGCTCGACTTCGTCCTCCACCTCGGGGACTTCATCTACGAGGTCGTTGAATATCCCGACGAGGTGCCGAGCCGGTACGACCGCATCATCTACGAGGTCGCGCGCATCCCGGACGGCGGCCAGACAGGCAAACTCCACTATCCCCTTACGGTCGAGGGCTATCGCGCGGTCTACAAGGGCTATCTCGCCGACCCCGACCTCCAGGACGCGCGTGCGCGCTGGCCGTTCGTGGCAATGTGGGACAACCACGAATTCTCCTGGCAGGGCTGGCAGAGCATCCAGCAGGCAGGGGGTCCACCGCGGCCCGGGCAAAGCATCAAGGTTGCCGCCAACCAGGCCTGGTTCGAGTTCATCCCTGCAAGGGTCAAGGCTCCGAGCGGGAGCCTCGAGAGCTTCGGTCCTCCCAAGGTCAAGGATGTGCCCATTGAGAAATGGGACGAGAACGGGCTCGGCGCCGAGCCCAACAACCTCACGGCGATCAACAGCCTCATCGCCTACCGGGCACTTCGCTACGGCAAGCATCTCGACCTCATCATCACCGACCAGCACAGCTATCGAAGCGCGGACCCGTTCAGCGACGATTCGCTCGGCAAGCTTGCCGACTGGTCGGACTTCAACGGCATGTTCCCCGAGGACGTGATGCAGGTGCTCGACGGTGGCCGCGCCTTCAACGGCGGCAATCCGCCCGCCGAGCTTTCCTTCAACGACGCCCGCATCGCCAACCCGCAACGCGCCGCACCGCCGCAGACGATCCTTGGCGCCGAGCAGAAGGCATGGTTCAAGGACCAGCTGAAGCGGGCGACCGGCACGTGGAAGATCTGGGCCAATTCGCTCGGCACGCTCGAGTGGCGCGCCGACCCGCAGAACCTCCCGGCGGGCCTCACCAAGCAGAAATGGCCGGAAGGAACCTTCGCCAATCTCGGCGGCGGCGATCACGGTAGCGCCTGGGCCGAGCGCTCCGAGATCTACGACCTCGTTCGCGATTCGAAGATCACCGGCTTTGCCATCGTTTCGGGCGACCGTCACAGCTTCTGGGCCGGCTATGCCGCTGCCGAGCTTCCGCCGGGCAAGTTCGATCCGGTGGGCCTAAGCTTCGTCGGCGCTTCCCTGGCGAGCCCCGGAGCGATGGAATCCTACGAGCACCGGCTGCCGAAGGACCTCCCGCTGAGACCGCTCTACCTCGCCGATCGCGAAGCGGGCGCCAGGCCTGACTGGACCTTCAACATGCTCATGAAACATGGGGTCAGGTCCTGCCTTGAATATGCCAAGAGCTTCGATCTCGGCCGCGCCCGCGCGCTCTCGAACCCGGACCTCGCGCCCCACCTCGAGTTCATCGACATGGGCGGCCACGGCTATGCCACCGTGCGGCTCAGCGGCGAGGAGATGCGGACCGAGTTCGTCTGCATCCCCCGGCCGGTCAGGCGAAGCGCGACCGCCGACGGCGGCCCACTGCGCTATCGCGTTCTCCACACCGCCAAATTGTGGGCGCCGGGGGAAAAGCCCCGCCTCGTCCAGCAGGTTCTTGAAGGCGACGTCGGACTCTCGACCTAGCCTCGCTGGCTCTGCAGGTTCATGAGCTCGGGACTGACTCCCATGTTGTTGTTCATGTGCGCCATGATCCAGATGGTCCCGATCATCACGAGAAACACGATGAGGACCCCGAAGGCGAGCGCCAGCACATTGTTGGTGTTGTCGGGGCCGCTCGTGATGTGAAGGAAGAAGACGAGGTGCACGCCCATCTGGGCGATTGCGAGGACGACGAGCCCGACCGCGACGCCCGGTCCCCAGAGGGTCGAGGTCGACGCGACCCAGAAGGAGATCCCCGTCAGGATGAGCGCGAGACCAAGGCCGACGATGTAGCTCATCGTCTCGCTCAGCATGCTGTCGTGCGGTTCGCCCGGGGCGACGTTCAGCAGCTCGGGATCCGGTTCGGTCATGGCAGTGTCCCGATCAGGTAGACGATTGTGAAGATGGCGACCCAGATGATGTCGAGGGCGTGCCAGAAGATGCTGAAGCAGAGCAGCCGCCGCATGATGTGCTGCTGGAAGCCCTTGGCCCAGATCTGCGCCATCATCGTTCCGAGCCACAAGAGGCCGCAGGTCACGTGGGCGCCGTGACATCCGACGAGGGTGAAGAAGGAAGAGAGGAAGGCGCTGCGCTGCGGTCCTGCCCCGATCGCGATCATTCCCGCGAATTCAGTGAGCTCGAGGACGAGGAAGACGAAACCGAACAGCCCGGTGAGGAACAGGGCCATCTGGGTCCAAAGCATGTTCTTGCGCTTGGCGGCGATGATCGCGAGACCGCAAATGAAGCTCGAAATCAGGAGCGCGAGAGTCTCGATTGCGACCGTCGTCCGGTCGAACAGCTGGCTCGTTACCGGGCCGCCATCGGTCGCGTTCACCAGTGAAGCGTAGGTCGCGAACAGGGCCGAGAACAGCACCATGTCCGAGAGCACGAACAGCCAGAAACCATAAGGGACGACGATGCTCTTGGACTGAGGGCCGCGGTTGCCTAGGCCGGTGTCTTCGGAGCTCATGTGGGTGAGCCCGATGGCTGGAGCTTCGGTTCCGGCCGTCATGTCGACTGACTCAATTCGTGGAGGTGCTCCATCCGGATTCGGCGCCGCTCGCGCGCGTTCGTCCTGACTTCGTCGACGGGGATGATGTGCTCATGCTCGTCGCGCCAGGCGTACCAGACGAAGACTGCGAAAGCGCCGATAAGGCCGAGGATCGCGAGCCACCAGATGTACCAGATGATCGCAAAGCCGCAGAGCGAGGCGAAGAAGGCGACGATCACTCCCGTGGGGGTGTTCACCGGCATTTCGATGGCCTGGTACTTGGGTTCTTCGATCAGCTGGTCGAGCTTGATGGCGGTCTGCTTTCGAGTCCAGTAGGCCTCCTCGCCGTGGACGTCGGGAAGCACCGCGAAATTGTAGTGCGGTGGCGGCGACAGGGTCAGCCATTCGAGCGTCCGGCCATCCCACGGATCGCCGGTGACGTCGCGCCGCTGGTCGCGGGTCCTGATCGAGTAGACGAGCTGGACGACGGTCAGCACGATCCCGAGCCCGATGATCGCTGCACCGACGAAGGCGACGTCAAGCCACGGCGCCCAGGTGGGATCGGGGATGTGCTGCATCCGCCTCGTCGCGCCCCAGAAGCCGAGCACGTAGAGCGGCATGAAGGCGAGATGGAAGCCGATGAACCAGCACCAGAAGATCGCCTTGCCGAGCCGCTCGTCGAGCATGAACCCAAAGGCCTTGGGGAACCAGTAGGTGTAGCCGGCCATGATCGCGAAGACGACGCCGCCGATGATGACCTGGTGGAAGTGCGCCACCAGGAAGAGGCTGTTGTGGACGACGAAATCGACCGGCGGAATTGCGAGCAGGACCCCGGTAAGCCCGCCGATCACGAAGGTCAGCATGAACCCGATGAGATAGTACATCGGAACGTTGAAGCGGACCCGGCCGCCGAACATGGTGAAGAGCCAATTGTAGATCTTCACCCCCGTTGGGACCGCGATCACCATGCTCGCGATCCCGAAAACGGCGTTCACATCCGCGCCTGCACCCATGGTGAAGAAATGGTGCAGCCACACGCAGAAGGAGATGATGCAGATCGCAAGGGTCGCGAAGACCATCGAGCGGTATCCGAACAGCGGCTTCCCCGAGAAAGTCGCGGCGACCTCCGAATAGATGCCGAAGGCGGGAAGGACGAGGATGTAGACCTCCGGATGCCCCCAGACCCAGATGAGGTTCATGTAGAGCATCGAGTTGCCGCCACCGTCATTGGTGAAGAAGTGGAAGCCGAGGTACCGATCGAGCATCAGCAGCCCCAAGGTGACGGTCAACACCGGGAAGGCGGCAAGGATCAGGAGATTGGAGGCAAGGGCCGTCCAGCAGAAGATCGGCATCCGCAGGTAGCTCATGCCGGGTGCCCGCGTCTTGAGGATCGTCGTCACGAAATTGACGGCGGTGAGCAATGTTCCGACGCCCGAGATCTGGAGCGCGACGAGATAATAATCGACGCCGACCCCGGGCGAGAACGCCTTCTCGCTGAGCGGCGGGAATGCGAGCCATCCGGTCCGCGCGAACTCGCCAAGGAACAGGCTGAGATTGACGAGCAGCACCCCCGATGCGGTCAGCCAGAAGCTCGCGTTGTTCATCGTCGGGAAGGCGACGTCGCGAACGCCGAGCTGCAGCGGCACGACGAAGTTCATGAACCCGATCACGAACGGCATCGCCACGAAGAAGATCATGATCGTGCCGTGCGCCGAGAAGATCTGGTTGTAGTGCTCTGGCGGCAGATATCCCTGCGATGCCCCGATCGCGAGCGCCTGCTGCGCCCGCATCATGATCGCATCGGCGAATCCTCGCACCAGCATCACCAGCGCGAGGACGATGTACATGATGCCGATGCGCTTGTGGTCGGTCGACGTGATATATTCGTTCCAAAGGTACGGCCACCAGCCTTTCACAGTCACCCAGATGGCTATGCCGGCGATGGCGATGAGGACGACGAGCGAGGTGATGAGCGGGATCGGCTGGTTGAATGGGATCGCATCCCACGTCAGTCTACCGAAGAGGTTCATGCCTTTGTCCCATTGACCGGCTGGTTATGTTCGCCTGGAGGCACCGGGCCTGGCGGGACTCGGTCGGCGACGATGGCATCGAACAGCCCCGGCGCGACAGCTCCGTAGGTCATCGGCTTCACATAGCTGCTGGGCCTCGAAAGCGCGGAATAGCCTGCGCCATCGAGCTTGAGGCTGGATCCGCGCGCACCTTGCGCCCACATCGCGAACTGGTCGGGCGGGAGCGCCTGGACTTGGAACTGCATTCCCGGGAAGCCGTCGCCGCTGAAGTGCGAGGAGAGGCCATTGTAGACGCCGGGCCGGTCCGCCTGGAGGTTCAGCCGGGTCGTCATCCGCGGCATCGTGTAAATCATCGATCCCATCTGCGGCACGAAGAAGCTGTTCCACACCGTCGCCGAGGTCAGCCGGAAGCTGACCGGCGTTCCCGCGGGGACCACGAGCTGGTTGACCGTGGCGACGCCCTGGTCGGGATAGATGAACAGCCATTTCCAATCGAGCGAAACGACATCGACCTTGAGCGGCGGGTTGGCGGACTTGAGCGGCTTGCTCGGCTCGAGATCATGGCTTCCGATCCACGCGATCCCTCCAAGAAGCATGACCGTCAGCGCCGGCACCGACCAGACGACCATTTCGATCGCACCGGAATATTCCCATTCAGGACGGTATTTGGCCTTGGTATTTCCGCGCCGGAACCACCATGCGAATACGACCGTCGCGATCATCGTCGGAATGATGATCGCGAGCATGATCGCCGTGGAGTTGATGAGGATCTGCTTCTCGGCGCTTGCAACAGGGCCTACCGGATCGAGAATTCCGCGGTTGCAGGCGCTGGTGAGGAGGACGACGACAGTGGCGGCGATCGTGCGCCGCGTCGTCCCCAGCCTGTGCCAACCCGATCTGTTCACGAGCCCCCGTCACTTGCGGTTCGAGGCCTAGACGAACGCATACTGTTCGGGGTTCCGTAATTCTACCTAGTCCGGACCCCGACCGTTGAAAGCTTGTCGCCGGTCAACGCCGGCAACTGGTGACCCCGGGACTCACAAGCGCACTTAACAAATTGTTCACAAACGAAATTATCGGGGAACTCACCAGTTTCTGTCCGAGTTTCCCTAGCACAGTTTGGATTGAATGGAACACCGCGGGACCTCTTGGCGGAGCGGAGACAGGGTTGGGCAGCGATTCCCACGGAATCCGTTTCGTTCTACAGGAACGAGGGCCTTGTCGGACGGATCGACCGCGTGGCCCGCAATCCTTCCGCTTTCCTCGCCGAGGCGGCTCGTGAGCGGCTGCGGGAGCTCGCAGACACCTAAACACCCGTCGAGAATCCGCCTCACCACCCGTCATAGACCCAACATTCCAGACGTCGCAGAGTTCGTAGATCTTCGATGGGAAGATTCTTTGCGCCATGCCACAACGGTGCATCGATCGCTGATACTGAAATATACGAACTTATAGGCCTTTATATGGATTTTGCCTTATAATATGCCCTAAACCCCTAAACATGGATCCAGCCCGCAACCCGTTCGCACCAGGCGCTGGCTCTCAACCGCCGGAGCTCGCCGGCCGCGAGGAGATCATCAGCGCGGCCGACACGGCGCTCCAGCGCATCCTTCTGGGCCGACCGGCTCAGTCTCAAATGTTGCTCGGCCTGCGGGGCGTCGGGAAAACCGTTCTTCTCAACAAGATCGAGCAAATCGCCGAGGAACATGGCTATCTGAGTTCGTTCATTGAGGCCCCGGAAGATCGGAAGCTGGTCGAACTGCTCTATCCGAAAATTCAGCAAGTTATTCGCAAGCTTTCACTCGTGGATGCGGCCAAGGCGACGGCTCACGCGGCGATGAGGGCACTTCGTAGCTTCGCGAGCGCCTTCAAAATCAGTGTTGGTGATTTCGAACTTTCTGTCGACCCGGAACCCGGGGTCGCCGATAGCGGCAACTTAGAGTACGACATCACGGAGCTATTCCTGAAAATCGGAGAAGCCGCAAAGGCCGCAGGCCGCGGCTGGGTCTTACTTATCGACGAAGTGCAATACCTATCCGCCGAGGAACTCGGTGCACTTATTGTCGCGATCCACCGCATCAATCAAAAGGCCTTGCCTGTAATCTTCTTCGGCGCAGGGTTGCCGGCCATCGCAGCTTTGTCGGGCGACGCAAAGTCCTATGCTGAAAGGCTGTTTATCTTCCCAAAGGTCGACGCTCTTGCTGAGGCCGATGCCTCGAACGCTATTCGGCAACCAATTGAAGAAGAAGGCGAAACGATAAGCGCAGACTTGCTGCAGAAGATCGTTTCGCTAACCCGGGGCTACCCCTACTTCTGCAGGAGTGGGGGTATCAGTTGTGGAATGCGTCCGAACAATCTCCGATCGGCCTTGAGTGCGTAGAAGTTGCTCAGAAAGAAGCGCTCAGACGCCTGGACGAAGGTTTCTTCAAGGTCCGGATCGATCGTCTTACTCCGAAGGAGAAGGAGTACGTGATCGCCATGGCACGGTTGGGAACCGGCCCATACCGATCGTCAGATGTCGCAGACATGTTGCACGAGAAGGTCACAACCCTTGGGCCTAGGCGCGCGCAAATCATTGCCAAAGGAATGATTTACAGCCCTGCTCATGGTGACATCGCTTTCAC
>DASZYL010000073.1:0-1845 GCA_035545385.1 Sphingomicrobium sp.
AACGAGGCCGAGCTTGCCGCGACGCCCGAGCAGATTGCCGCGCACAAGAGGCTGGTCGAACAGGCGGTGAAAACCTTCGGCGCCCAGCACTACGACCATTACAATTTCCTTCTGACCATTTCCGACTATCTCGGCGGAAACGGGCTCGAGCATCACCGAAGCTCGGAAGACGGTACCCGTCGCGGCTATTTCACCGACTGGGACAACAAGCTTCGAGACCGCAACCTCCTGCCTCACGAGTTCAGCCACAGCTGGGACGGCAAGTTCCGGCGTCCGGCCGACCTGTGGACGCCGGACTATCGAACCCCGATGCAGGACAGCGGGCTCTGGGTCTACGAGGGACAGACGCAATTCTGGGGCTATGTGCTTGGAGCCCGCTCCGGAATGCTTTCGAAAGAGGACACGCTCGACGCGATCGCCGCTACCGCGGCGTCGTACAGCCTCGGAACGCCCGGTCGCGCGTGGCGCCCGCTCATCGACACGACCAACGATCCGATCGTTGCCGGCCGCCAGCCGCAGCCGTGGCGCAGCTGGCAGCGTTCCGAGGATTATTATAGCGAGGGCCAGCTCATCTGGCTCGACGTCGACCGGATCATCCGCGAGCAGTCCGCCGGCAGGCGCTCGATCGATGATTTCGCCAAGGCCTTCTTCGGAATCCGCGACCGGGACTGGGGCGAAGTGACCTACACGCTTGATGATGTCATCACGACCCTGAACGGAGTCCAGCCCTACGACTGGCGCGCCTATTTCCAGCGGCGCGTGTTCGATGTCGCTCCCGAAGCGCCGCTCGAAGGCATTACCAAGGGAGGCTATTCGCTCGTCTACACGGCCGAGCCGACCAAGTGGTGGAAGAGCGGCGAGAAGGAACGAAAGGTCACCGACCTCACCTATTCGGGCGGAATGGTCGTCGGCAACGACGGCAAGGTGTCGGGCGTCCTTTGGGACAGTCCCGCGTTCAACAGCGGAATGACCGTCGGCGACGAGATTCTCGCGGTCAACGGACGGCATTTCGACGGCGACGCGCTCAAGAGCGCGATCAAGGCTGCGGCCGGTAACGGCGCCGCGGCCCAGCTCCTCATCAAGAGCGGCGACCTGTTCCGCACGGTCGCCCTCGATTGGCACGGCGGCCTGCGCTATCCGAAGCTCGCGAAGACGGGGAAAGGCCCAGGGACTCTCGACGCCTTGCTCGCTCCGCGCTGATCCTGCGGTGAAAGGGGGGACGTATGCGTAGGTGGCTTGCCGGTTCCGCCGCGGTCCCGCTCGTCTTTCTCGCGGCTGCGGGTGAAGCGCAGTCGCCCGGGCCCGCGGAAATCAACGTCCAGGCCGCACTCTCGAGGATCGCGGCGGTCGATCCCCTGCTCCACTCGGTGATCGCCCTCGATCCGACCGCGCTCGAGCAGGCACGGGCGGTCGACAGCGGAAGCCTTCGCGGGCCGCTCGCGGGCCAGCCGGTGCTCATCAAGGACAATATCGAGAGTGCCGGGACCCTGCCGACGACCGCGGGAAGCCTTGCGCTTGCAGGCAATGTGACCAACCGGGACGCTCCCTTGGTTGCCCGGCTTCGTTCGAAGGGCGCTGTGATCCTTGGAAAGACAAACCTCAGCGAATGGGCGAACATCCGTTCCTCGCATTCCATATCGGGCTGGAGTGCTGTCGGTGGACAGACTCGCAATCCCTGGGCGCTCGATCGCAACACCTGCGGCAGTTCGAGCGGAAGCGGTGCTGCAGTCGCTGCGGGAATCGTGCGCTTCGCGATCGGCACGGAAACCGACGGGTCGATTACCTGCCCCGCGGCGATCAACGGCATCGTCGGATTGAAACCGACCGTCGGCCTCGTCAGCCGAA
>DASZYL010000074.1:0-2621 GCA_035545385.1 Sphingomicrobium sp.
TGGAGCTTCACGACAATGTCGCGGACTTTATCCGGCGGACCCAGCAGTCCCGGTAAAGAGGCCGAGCTAGCCGCTCGCGTCCACTTCGCGCCGGTTGAGCGGTTGAACGGGTCGGGCGTTGGCCCGGTACAGCTTCGAGAAGGTCGTGATCTGATTGAGCGAGACGCTTGTCGGAGCTTTCAGAACGAACCAGCGCACGCCCTCGGTGCATGGGGGCGTCGTCAGCGAGCCCATGTAGGTGAAATAGGCGCGGTTCGCCGGCAGCAACTGGCCAGGACTGATCGACACTCCATGGAGCGACCTCTCTCGTCCCTTCTCGTGGGGGAGGTAGCGCCACACGGTCTCGATCACCGGGTTTGCCGCCCCGGCTCTGAGCGGCACGGCGATGACCGCAAGATCGCCCTTTAAGTCCCGGTGAACGAGATGAGCGACCATCGCGAAATGGCGTCCGTCGATCGTCTCCTCGCTGGGCTTGTGGAAGTGGAATTGCACCAGCTCGAAACGATGGCCGCCCACGGTCATTGAACTTCCCTTGTCGACGTTGACCTGGACGGTGTGGCCGTTGTCGATGACGTGAAGAGTTCCGGGTCGGTAATCGATGACAAGCGGCGGCAGCTTCTTCACGTCCACTGTCGCCGTCTCGATCCCGATGGGCGACTGGGATTTTCCGCTTTTGCACGCGCCGCCCCAATGCGAGGGCCCGTCGGGCCCCGCGTAGGACCAGTGGTGAGCGGTTCCGCTATCGGCTGCGGTCAATCCGAGGAAAGCAGTGACGAATGCCGCTCGCGCAATTCCAGTCCGCATGGCGCGGGACCATAGCGCTCGCGCTCGAGCGCCCAATCGGGACTAGTCCTGAGACGCGCTCACCGATTGCGCGACGATCGCCGCCCATTCGGCTTCGTTGACGATTCGGATTCCCAGCTCCTCGGCTTTCTTCAGCTTCGAGCCCGCGCCGGGACCTGCAACGACGAGGTCTGTCTTGGCGCTGACCGAGCCAGCGGCCCGGGCGCCGAGCCGTTCCGCCTGCGCCTTGGCCTCGTCGCGGCTCATCGTCTCGAGGCTCCCGGTAAAGACGATGGTCTTCCCGCTCCACTCGGTATGCCTCGCGTCGCTGACGAATTCCTTCGGCGTGACCTGCGACAGGAGATCGTCGAGCGCTTCGCGGTTGTGCGCCTCGTGGAAGAAGTCGACCAGCGCCTCTGCAACGACCGGGCCGACCCCTTGCACCGACGACAATTCATCGCGGCCCCCTGGCGAAAGCGCGACCCGCCTCAACTCCTCGATCGTTCCGAAGCATTTGAGTAGGTCTTTCGCGGTGACGATCCCGACGTGACGGATCCCGAGCCCGAACAGGAATCTTGCTCCGTCGGGCTCTCGCTTCACCTCGATCGCCGCGAGGAGATTGTCGACGGACTTCTCCTTCCAACCCTCGCGGCCCAGCAGTTCCTCGCGATGTTCGCGAAGGCGAAAGATATCGGCGGGGGAATGGAGCCAGCCGAGCTCGATGAACTCCGCAATGCTCTTTTCGCCGAGGCCCTCGATGTCGAGCGCGCCGCGTGACACGAAATGCCGAAGCCGCTCGAAGCGCTGGGCGGGGCAAATGAGGCCGCCCGTGCAACGGACATCGACCTCTCCTTCCTCGGCGACGGCTTCGGAATCGCACATCGGGCAACGGGTCGGAAATTCGTAAGCGGGGCGGGGCTCGTCCCTCGTAAGGTTCTCAACGACCTGCGGGATCACGTCCCCTGCGCGCTGGATCCGGACCCGGTCTCCGACCCGAAGTCCGAGGCGCTGGATCTCGTCCCGGTTGTGGAGCGTGACATTGGCAACGATCACTCCACCGACGCCCACCGGGGTGAGCCGTCCGACGGGTGTCAGCTTGCCCGTGCGGCCGACCTGGATGTCGATCGCCTCAAGGGTCGTCTCGGCCTTCTCCGCGGGAAACTTGTGTGCAAGGCCCCAGCGCGGAGCGCGGGCGACGAACCCCAGGCGCTCCTGGTAATCCAGCCGGTCGACCTTGTAGACGACGCCGTCGATGTCGAACGGAAGGTCGGCGCGGGCTTTTTCGATCGCGCGATAATGGGCGAGCATCTCTTCCGCCGAATTGCAGCGGACGAGAAGCTCGCTCACCGGAATGCCGAAATGCTCGATTGCCTTCATCGCCTCGAACTGGGTCTCGGCGAGGGGCTTGCTGATTTCCCCCCAGCCATGGGCAAGGAAGCGAAGCGGACGGGCCGCGGTGACATTGGGGTCCTTCTGGCGAAGTGATCCCGCGGCTGCATTGCGCGGGTTCGCGAAGATCTTGCCGCCCGCCGCTTCCTGCCGCTCGTTCAATGCCTCGAAGTCGGCCTTGGACATGTAGACTTCGCCCCGGACCTCCAGAATGTCCGGCGCGCTCGTGATGTGCTGCGGGATGTCGCCGATCGTTCGCACGTTTGCAGTGACGTCCTCGCCGATCGCGCCGTCGCCGCGGGTGGCGGCAAGGACAAGCTCGCCCTTCTCGTAGCGCACCGAGCAGCTGAGGCCGTCGATCTTCGGCTCTGCCGTCATCGCGACGAACGACCCCGAGGGAAGCGCAAGGAAGCGCTTCACACGGGCGACGAACTCCTCGACCTCTTCGA
>DASZYL010000075.1:0-8216 GCA_035545385.1 Sphingomicrobium sp.
GAGACGGTCGAAGTCCTTCTCAACCAGACGCCCTTTTACGCCGAGAGCGGAGGCCAGGTCGGCGATGCGGGTGAACTCACTAATATCAAGGGCTTGGTCGGTATAGTTGAGGATACTTCAAAGCCGCTTGGCAAGCTTCACGTGCTTCGGACGAAGATCGTCGCGGGAGAGCTGTCGGTCGGCGACACGGTCCACCAGAAGGTCGACAGCGAGCGACGGGACCGGGTTCGGGCCAATCATAGCGCGACGCACCTCCTCCACGCCGCACTTCGCCGGCACCTTGGCACCCATGTCACCCAGAAGGGGAGCCTCGTTGCCCCCGATTATTTCCGCTTCGATTTCTCGCACCCCAAGGCGCTCACTCGAGACGAGATCGAGGCCGTAGAGGCCGAGGTGAACGCGCAGATCCGCTCCAACGAGAGCGTGACCACTCGGCTGATGACGCCGGACGAGGCCATTTCGGCGGGCGCGATGGCGCTTTTCGGCGAGAAATATGGCGACGAGGTGCGCGTCCTTTCGATGGGACGGCTGGACGAGGGCGATTATTCGGTCGAGCTCTGCGGCGGAACGCACGTTCGGGCGCTCGGCGATATCCAGCTGTTCAAGATCATCAGCGAGAGCGCGGTTTCGGCGGGCGTGAGGCGGATCGAGGCCTTGACCGGCGAGGCCGCCCGCAAATGGCTTTCCGACCGCGAGGCGAAGCTTCGTGAGGCCGCGGCGACCCTCAAAGCCGCGCCCGACGAGGTTCCCGCGCGCATTGCCTCGCTCGTCGAGGAGCGAAAGCGCCTCGAGCGCGAGCTCGCCGAGGCAAAGAAGCAGCTCGCAATGGGCGGCGGACGCTCCAAGCCGGAAGGGCCGGAGCCCGAAGACGTCAACGGCCACAAATTCATCGGGCAGGTGGTGGAAGGCTTTGATCCCAAGGGCTTGCGCGCTGCCGTTGATGACATGAAGAAACGCCTTGGTTCGGGCATCGGAGCGCTGGTCGCGGTCAACGAAGGGCGAGCCAGCGTCGCTGTCGGAGTGACGGACGATCTTTCCGGGCAGGTGAGCGCGGTCGACCTTGTCAGGGCAGCGGTCGCGGCTCTCGGCGGGCAGGGGGGAGGCGGTCGTCCCGACATGGCCCAGGGCGGCGGTCCCGACGGGTCGAAGGCGAGGGAAGCGCTCGAGGCCGTGAAGGATGCTCTGGAGAAAGTCCCGGCATGATCGACACGGGCTCGAGCGATCCAATCACCTTCGAGGGCGGCTGCCACTGCGGCTCGATTCGATTCACGGTCACGCTCACCGAAGGCTTTGCATCAGCGCGCAGATGCACCTGCTCGATGTGCCGGATGCGAGGGGCGGTTGCGGTGACATCGACCCCCGACGCGTTCCGGATCACCAAGGGCGAAGATGCGCTCGCAACCTACCGCTTCAACACCAGGTCGGCCGAGCATCATTTCTGCCCGACCTGCGGGATCTACACCCACCACAAGCGCCGATCGAACTCCACTCAGCTCGGAGTGAACGTCGCTTGCCTCGACGGCATATCGCCGTTCGACTTCCGGCAAGTGGTCGTCTTCGACGGCGAGCGCCATCCCTCGGACAACGCCGAGCACAAGACCTATGTCGCCGGCGTGCTGACGTTCGAGCCTGAAGGCTGAGAGTCGCGAAGTCGGCGACCGAGCCGGCGCGGCGCATTCTCGAGGTCGGCCTCGGCCTTGATCTTGGCGCGCAGCTCGTCGCGCTTCTCGTGGATGCTGGCGATGACCGGCCCCATCGCGACACCGATGTCGACAAGCACGGCCTCCGAGAGCTGGAGCGAGGATTCAAGCGTCTCGGGAACGGCGTCGGTCACCCCCGCGGCATAAAGCCGCGCGGCATGAGCCGTGTCCCTTGCGCGGGCGATGATCGGGAGATCGGGAAGCCAGCCCCGCACTCGCCGCGTGATCCTCGCGACCTGGACCGGATCGTCCATCGTGAGGACGAGCGCGGCGGCGTGGCCGAGATGGAGCTTGTCGGAAAGCTCGGGCCGCGAGACATCGCCGAAGAGCACGTTGTAGCCCGCTTCCCGCGCCCTTCGGACATTGTCGATGTCGCTCTCGACGGCAAGATAGGGCCGGTCGTGGGCGATCAGCATGTCGGCGACCATCCTCCCGACGCGCCCGAAGCCGAAAATGACCGTTCGGCCCTTGGCGGCGCCGGCGATCGACTGGTCTTCCGCTCCACGATCGACCCGGCGCGCCGCAAGCCGGCCGAGCTGAGCCAACAAAGGCGTGAGGGTGAGGCCGATCGCGGTCACCGCCTGCCAGAAGGTGGCCGTCGGCCGGCCGATGACGCCGGTGGCGGCCGCCGCCGCGATGAGGATCAGGGTCGTCTCGGAAGGGGATCCCATGAGGAGCCCGGTTTCGGCGGCGACCGCCGGCCGAGAACCGTTGAGGCGCAGGAGGGCCGCAGTCACGATCGCCTTGGCAGCGACGACCGCGATCAACCCTCCGAGGAGCTCCGGCCACATGGACGCGATCAGCCGGAAGTCTACTCGCATTCCGACCGTGATGAGGAAGACCCCAAGGGCGAGGCCCTTGAACGGGGCGGTCATCACGTCGACTTCGCTGTGATAGTCGGTTTCCGCGATCACCATTCCGGCGACGAGCGCTCCCATGATCGGAGAAAGACCCGCGGCGTCGCTGGCGAGGCTCGAGAGTATGACCACGAGGAGACTGATCGCGAGAAAGAGCTCGGGGCTCTTGGTCCTTGCCGCCTGGGCGAAAAGCCGCGGCAGGAGGAAACGTCCGCCGATGAGAAGGGCGGCGATGACGGCGATGCCCTTGGCAAGGACCCACGGCAGGTCGGCGAGCTCGCCCGAGCTTGCAAGGACGATGAGTAGAGGCACGAGCGCGATGTCCTCGAAGAGGAGCATCGAGAATGCGGCTCGGCCGACCGGTGTGGTCGTGCCTGCAATCGGGAGAATGACCCCGGTCGAGGACATGGCGAGCGCGAAACCCAGGACCACGGCGCTCGACCAGGAGTTGCCGGTGAGGAGCAATCCCCCGCCGATGAGCACGGCCGAGAGCAGCATCTCGCCGGCACCCACTCCGAAGATCGCCCGGCGCATCGAGATCAGCCGGCGCAAGGACAGCTCGAGCCCGATCGCGAACAGGAGGAGAATGATCCCGAACTCGGCGAAGGGCTCGATCCCTTCGGGCTCCGTGATCGTGAACGAGTAGAGCCATGGATGGTCGGGAGCGATCTCGCCGAGCCCGAACGGTCCGACGATCATTCCGACGATGATGAAACCGATGACCGGCGAAATCTTGAGGCGGGCGAAGGCCGGTATCACCACTCCCGCCGCACCAAGGATCACCAATGCATCCTTGAGCCCGTGACCGTTGATCTCAGCAACCATGGTCAATTCTTGGCAGCGCTGACCCCGATTGTCACCACGCCTTCCAGGCCAAATGGGATGACGTCATGGCGTCACGCCCTCGCAGGCTCGCTTTCCAGGGTTTGCGCCATCGCGCTTTCGAGGTTCGTCACGATCGCCTCGAAGAATTGCTCGGTCGTGAGCCACGGCTGCTCGGGCCCGACGAGGATCGCGAGATCCTTCGTCATCTGGCCGCCCTCGACGGTCTCGACGCAGACCCGTTCGAGAGTCTCGGCAAACCGGATCACGTCGGGCGTATCGTCGAACTTGCCGCGATATTTGAGGCCCCCGGTCCAGGCGAAGATGGAGGCAATCGGGTTGGTCGATGTCGCCTTGCCCTGCTGGTGCATCCGGTAGTGGCGGGTGACGGTGCCATGGGCGGCCTCGGCTTCGACCGTATTGCCGTCGGGCGTCATCAGGACCGAGGTCATCAGGCCGAGCGAGCCGAACCCCTGCGCAACCTGGTCCGACTGGACGTCGCCATCGTAATTCTTGCAGGCCCAGACGAACTTGCCGCTCCACTTCAGTGCCGAAGCGACCATGTCGTCGATGAGGCGGTGCTGATATTCGATGCCAGCGGCTTCGAACTTCGCCTTGTATTCCTTGTCGTAAATCTCCTGGAAGATGTCCTTGAAACGCCCGTCGTAGGCCTTGAGGATCGTATTCTTCGTCGAGAGATAGAGCGGCCAGCCGCGCCCCAGGCTGTAGTTGAAGCAGGCATGGGCGAAGTCGCGGATGCTGGCGTCGAGATTGTACATGCCCATTGCGACCCCCGAACCGGGGAAGTCGAACACGTCATATTCGAGCTTTTCGCCATTTTCGCCGACGAAGGTCATCGTCAGCTTGCCGGGGCCGGGCACGAGGAAGTCGGTCGCTCGATACTGGTCGCCAAAGGCGTGACGGCCGACGACGATCGGGTCGGTCCAGCCCGGGATCAGCCGCGGCACGTTCGAAATGACGATGGGCTCGCGGAAGATGCAGCCGCCGAGGATGTTCCGGATCGTCCCGTTGGGCGACTTCCACATCTTCTTGAGCCCGAATTCCTTGACCCTCGCCTCGTCGGGCGTGATCGTCGCGCATTTGACGCCGACGCCATGCTCCTTGATCGCATTGGCGGCATCGATCGTGACCTGGTCGTCGGTCGCGTCGCGGTTCTGGATTGAAAGATCGTAATAGAGAAGCTCGATGTCGAGATAGGGCTGGATCAGCCGCTCGCGGATCCAATGCCAGATGATGCGGGTCATCTCGTCGCCGTCGAGCTCTACGACGGGCCTCTTCACCTTGATCTTCGCCATGACGCTTTCCTGCGGATTTCTGGGATTTGGCCGCGCCTTAGGATGGGCGATCAGCGCGCGCAACCGCGCCGTTGTGCCTGCGGCCTGCCGCCTCTAATGCATCGCTCCATGCCCGAGCTCGACAAGCATGACACGCCGCTTCCGACGACTACGGTGAAGTGGCGCTTTCCGTCCGTCCACCCCGAGGGGCGCAAATTCGTCGTTGGCGCTGCCGCGATCACGATGTTCGTCTATCTCGGATTGAGCCATTTCCTTGGCTGGATCCTCGTCGGATTGACGATCTGGATCGCGGCTTTCTTCCGCGATCCCGTCCGAACGACTCCTCACGGCGACAGGCTGGTCATTGCTCCCGCCGACGGCCTCATCACGATGATCGCAAGAGTGCCTCCGCCGCCGGAGCTCAGGGGGCCCGACGCACTTGGCCAGGGCGACTTCACCCGGGTCTCGATTTTCATGAGCGTCTTCGACGTCCACATCAATCGAGCGCCGATCAGTGGCCGGGTCCGCCGAATTGCCTATGTTCCGGGGAAGTTCGTCAATGCCGATCTCGACAAGGCCAGCGAAGACAATGAACGGCAATATTTCCTGATTGAGGGCGCGGACGGGGTGAAGATCGCGATGACCCAGATCGCGGGTCTCGTCGCACGCCGGATCCTCGCCTTCGTTCGCGAGGGCGACGTGGTCGAAGCCGGACAGCGTATCGGCCTCATCCGCTTTGGAAGCCGGGTCGACGTCTATCTTCCGGCCGGAACCTCCCCGAAAGTGCTCCTCGGCCAGCGAACGATCGCGGGAGAGACCGTGATCGCGGAGATCGGGGTCGATTCAAGCCTGACGGGTATCAGCCAATGAACGAAGACGGGGGTCCGCGCCGGATCCCCTTTCGGGCGATGATTCCCAATGCGATCACCGTGCTCGCGCTGTGCATGGGATTGACCGGGGTTCGCTTCGCCATCGGCGGCGAATGGGAAAAGGCGCTTGGGGCCATCGTCCTCGCTGGGGTTCTGGACGGAATGGACGGGCGGATCGCGCGCCTCCTTCGCGCCCAGAGCAAGTTCGGAGCCGAGCTCGATTCCCTCTCCGACAACCTCGCGTTCGGAACGGCTCCGGCGCTGGTCCTCTTCCTCTGGTCGCTCCAGAAAGCCCCGAAGTTCGGGTGGACGGCGGCGCTCGCGCTTGCCGTCTGCTGCGCATTGCGCCTTGCCCGCTTCAATGCCCGGCTCGATGCCGCCGAACAGCCGCACAAGTCCGCGGGCTTCAATACGGGCGTTCCAGCCCCCGCGGGCGCCGGGCTCGCCTTCCTTCCGATCTTCCTGTGGCTCGTGACCGACAATGACCTTTTCCGCCAATGGCCGGTGGTGATGGCCTGGACCCTCTTCGTTGCCGGGCTGATGATCTCGAGCCTTCCGACCTACAGCTGGGCCTCGATCCGAATCCGCCGGGAATGGCGGCTCTTCACCCTTGCCGGAATCGCGGTGGTCGGAGCCGCGCTCCTCACCGCGCCCTGGGTGACGCTGCTCGCGGTCGGGATCCTTTACCTCGTGATGATCCCGGTCGCTTCGGCGGGCTATTCGAGGGTCAAGCGGCGGCGCGCCAGCGTGTCTCGAAGCGCCTAGCGCTCGAAACCCCGGCTCGAGAATTCATCCGCCGCACTGCCGGAGGCGCAACATGGACCGACCTGCCCTTGAGGGCAGCGGCGATCTTTGCGCCGCTTTCCTCAAGGACTGCCGCACCCAGAACCACGAGAAGCCACAAGGTCGCCAGAAAGGGCAGGGTGCCTAAAATCGCAGTCATCACGTTCAGCCTCCTTCGAGGAGAGTGAATGTTCCTGTTTTGTTCTCCTTTGTCAAGCGACGAGCCGGGGTGAGGGACAAGCCCTTGAAAGCTCGGGCATGTTTCGCTAGGTGCCCCCCGCATCCCACAGGCGGAGCTTACATACCGGTGCCGGCCGAAAGGCTGGTCATTCGGCTCCGCTGAGGCAGAACCGGAAGGAGAAAGACTATGGCGGCCACGGTCGTCACCATGCAGCAATTGCTCGAGGCCGGAGCGCATTTCGGCCACCAGACCCACCGCTGGAACCCCAAGATGAAGCCGTACATCTTCGGCGACAGGAACGGGGTCCATATCATCGACCTCTCGCAGAGCGTTCCGCTGTTCGCGCGTGCACTCGATTTCGTCCAGCAGACCGTCGCTCGCGGCGGCAAGGTGCTGTTCGTCGGAACGAAGCGCCAGGCGCAGGACGCGATCGCCGAGGCCGCGCAGGCTTCGGGCCAGCATTTCGTCAATCACCGCTGGCTCGGCGGAATGCTGACCAACTGGAAGACCATTTCCAACTCGATCAAGCGGCTGAAGAGCCTCGAGGAGAAGCTCTCGGGCGACACCGCGGGCCTCACCAAGAAGGAAGTCCTGCAGCTCACCCGCGAACGCGACAAGCTCGAGAAGAGCCTCGGGGGAATCCGCGACATGGGCGGGCTTCCCGACGTCATGTTCGTCGTCGACACGAACAAGGAAGAGCTCGCGATCAAGGAAGCCAACACGCTTGGAATCCCGGTCGTTGCGATCCTCGACTCGAACAGCGACCCGAGCGGCATCGCCTTCCCCGTCCCGGGCAATGACGACGCCAGCCGCGCGATCCGTCTTTACACCGATGCCGTGGCACAGGCCGCGAACGAGGGCCGGTCCGGCAATGCCGCGGCTCGCGGCGAGGACATCGGCGCAATGGCGGAACCGCCGGTCGAGCCGGCGCTCGAAGCCTGAACCTGGGGGCCTGGCTCCTGCACACTCGCAAGGGCCGGACCTATATACAAAGCTGGACTGGACCCTGGCCGAGGCCGGGGAACGAAAGGAATCAAGACATGGCTGAGATCACGGCCGCAAGTGTGAAGGAACTGCGCGAGCGCACCGGCGCCGGCATGATGGACTGCAAGAAGGCGCTCGCCGAGACCAATGGCGAGATGGAGCCCGCGATCGACTGGCTTCGCGCCAAGGGCCTTGCCGCTGCCGCGAAGAAGGCGGGACGGACTGCGGCCGAGGGCCTCGTCGGGGTCGTCGTCGAGGGCAACCGCGGAGCGGTCGTCGAGGTCAACTCGGAAACGGACTTCGTCGCCAAGAACGAGATCTTCCAGGATTTCGTGCGCAACGTTGCGAAGCTCGCGCTCGAGCGCGGCACCGATATCGAGGCTCTCGCCTCGTCCGAATATCCGGGCGGTGGCACCGTCCAGGACAAGCTCACCGACAACATCGCGAAGATCGGCGAGAACCAGTCGCTTCGCCGCGCCGCGGTGCTGGAAGTGAACGAGGGAGCGATCGTCTCCTATGTCCACAACCAGGTCGCACCGGGCCTCGGCAAGATCGGAGTGCTGGTCGCGCTCGAGGGTTCAGCCCCGGCCGATACGCTGACGCAGCTCGGGAAGCAGATTGCGATGCACGTCGCTGCTGCACACCCGCTCGCGCTCGACTCTGACTCGCTCGACCCGGCGCTTGTCGAGCGCGAGCGCTCGATCGCGATCGAGAAGGCGAAGGAA
>DASZYL010000076.1:0-2942 GCA_035545385.1 Sphingomicrobium sp.
TTCGAGCGTCGCTTCCAGCTCGCCGACTTCATCGAGGTGGGCCATGCCCGCTTCGAGAACGGCCTGCTCTCGATCGAGCTCAAGCGTGTCGTCCCCGAGGCGATGAAGCCACGCAAGATCGAGATTGGTGGCGAGAAGCGCCCGGCGCTCGAGACCATCGATGCCGAGGCCGAGACGGCCTGAAACCACCCTTCACACTTTTAAACGAACGAAAGCCCCGGAAACGACGTTTCCGGGGCTTTCTCGCATCTGGATCGAGGGGGACACCAGATACTAGGCCTTGGCGGCGGCCCTTTCGCCCTGCCGGCGGCGCCGCAGACGCGGGATCAGCATCGGTGTGCTTCGCCGATAGCTGAGGTAGCGTTCGCCGAAGGCATCGACGAGGTCGTGCTCCTCGAGCTGGATGGCGATGAGGATGTAGGCCGTGGTCCCAACCGCGAAGACGAGGTGAGCGACCGTCATCGTCGGCGCCGCCCAGAAGATCGTCAGCCAGCCGACGTAAAGCGGGTGACGGATCAGCTTGTAGAGGCTCGGAGTATAGAATTGCGGCGGCTGGTAGGCCTCCCCCCGCAGCCGTCGCCAGACCTGCTTCAGCCCGAAGAGGTCGAAATGGTCGATGAGGAACGTGGTGTAGAGGAGGAGGACCCAGCCAAGAAGGTAGAGCGTGATGACGCTACCGCGGGCGAGGCCGGCGGGGACATCCCAGACGTTTGGACCAATGGGCTCCCACCAGACGAACAGGGCAACGAGCGCGAGGGAGCTGAGGAGCACGTAGGTGCTCCGCTCCACCGCTTCGGGCACGAAGCGGGTCCACCAGCGCTTGAACGCCGGCCGCGCCATGACGCTGTGCTGGACCGCAAACAAGCCGAGCAGTCCAAGGTCGATCCCGAGCGCCTGCCAGAAGGGACGCGCTTGCGTTCCGTCGAGCCTGGTGGGCGTCAGGAATCCGCCGATGAAGCCGACGGCATAGACGAACACTCCTAGAAAGACGCCGTAACTTGCAATGCCGTAGAGAAGGGCGGCCGTTCCCGATCTCGATAGGGTCGAGCGTTTCATGAGTTTCTCCGATGATGGAGGGATTTTTGAAAAAGGGGGGGACGCGCCTACCAGAGGCGCGTCGCCTCGATCTCGGCCCGGGCAACGAGCGACAGAAGCGGGTCCGAAAGCGCGTCGCCGGTCACGCCATGATTGTCATTGGCGCAAGGCGAATTGCTCGATTCCTCGGCCGCCTCGTTGCTGGCCCACTCGCCGACGATGTCGGGAAAGGCCGGGTCCATCAGCAAATGTCTCACGTTCGAATTCCTTTCCTGGGGCATCCCCCGGGCGGCGTCGGCTGGGGAGGGGGAAGGGTGCCGGCGCCCGGGGGATTTGGCTTCAGCCTAGACTGAGCCTTCCGGTGACCCGGATCGGCCGGCTGATGTTGAAGTAGTTGGGCGAGGTCTTCATCACCGTCTGGTGGATCTCCTCGAAGTCTCGCGGAGAGCCATCGCCCTTCATCCGGACTTCATATTCGATCTTTTCGTAGCCCGCCGGGACCTGGTCGCTGAGACCGAGAAATCCGCGAAGGTCGAGCTCGCCCCTGGTCTTGATCTCGAGGCTTTCGAGCTTGATGCCCTTGAGCGACGCGCCCGCGACATAGCCGACCGTGATGCACGCATTGAACGCCGCCATGAGTAGCTCCTGCGGGTTTGCCGAACTGTCACCGCCGAGAAGCTCGAAGGGCTCATCGGCCACGATCTTGTGCGAGCGGGCGATCCGCTCGCCGCCCAGCGTATAACCGTCGACGACAGTCTCGCTCCGGGTCTGCCCGGTCCACCTGGTCGACACGTCGAAGGCGACGAGGGCCTTCTTTGGGTCCGCCTCGATCGCCTCGACGGTTTCGCCGAGCGCATTGAGGTCGATGCCGTTCACTCGGCTCTTCACGATATCAAGCATTGCTGTTCTCCCTTGTTCAGTGGGTTCGATGAAGGATTGGGTTCAAGCGAATTGCGGCGCCGCGTCGGCGATGCGCCACGCCGCGAACGGCGAAAGGGAAAGAAGCGATTCCCTGAAGCGCTCGTGCACCATGCCGGAGCCGATGTAGGTCCAGCGCGCAGCCTGGTGCTGCTCGGCGACGATTTCCTCGCGGTTCTCGATGCTTCGCCCGAGCGCCCGTTCGAGGGCGTCGACGTTGAAGCCCGCCTGGGTCTTCAGTCCCTGGTCGAGGAACGCGCCGATCTCGAAAAATTCATCGATCGCCTTTTCGAACTGCTCCTCGGAGCGACCCTTCGCGAGCGTCTCGACGATCAACGTGTCGAGCTTCGCGTGCTGGGCTTCCTCCATCCAATGATGCTTCATCAGGCTCTTGAAGAGCGGATCGAGATCGCCGTCGTCGCGGATCGAGCCGAGATAATGCTGCTGGGTCATCCACTCGATCATGAGGATGAGGAGGGCGACTGCGAGCGGGTCGTGGCGAAGCACTTCCGCGCTGATCGCCTCCGACGGCCCGATCACCTCGCACTCGACGGGGAAGCCGCGGACGAAGGCCGAGTGGAAGCGCTTGAACAGGTGGATGTGCTTGGCTTCCTCGCCGGCGAAGTTGAGCAGCGCACGGATGCGCCAGTCATCTTCCCGCACGACCTGCCTCGCATGATCGAGGAGGAAGGGGAGGATGAACTCTTCGACGATCCCGAAGATACTCAGGTACTGATGTGCGCTGATCTGATTGAGGATCCGCTGCTCAGTCGGGGCGAGGGAGCCGAGCGCGGCAGTGCGCGCAAGGCTCTCAGGCATGAAGTTGCGGGTAAAATCGAGGTCTTCGTCTTCACGCAACACGTCGTCGAGCATCCACTGTGCCCGAAGGGACGAAGCCAGCGTCCGCTCGTAGTCGAAATCGTGATACATGATCTTGGGCTTTCCTGATTCAGTTGCCGATGACGAACGGAAGCAATGCGGTTGCAATC
>DASZYL010000077.1:0-17186 GCA_035545385.1 Sphingomicrobium sp.
GGTCGAAAGCTACGGAGGCGAGAGCGAGCGGCTGCGCCCGCGGCTCGTCGTCGCGCAATTCCGCCAGTGGACGGCGCGCGAGCTCGACCTCCAGCGCGAGGCTGCGTCGGCCTCGGAACTTCGGGAGAACATGGTCGCCGAGCCCGGCTATTACGTTCCGGAAATCGACTGGCGGCGAACGGCCCGGAGGGTCTTGACGCTCGAGTGGCTCGACGGGATCAAGCTCAGTGACCGTGACGCTCTCATCGAGGCCGGGCAGGACTGCAGGGCCCTTGCCGACACCCTCGTTCGCGCCTTCCTCCGCCAGGCAGTGGTCGACGGCTTCTTCCATGCGGACCTTCACCATGGAAACCTGTTCGCGCTTCCCGATGGGCGTATCGCGGCGATCGATTTCGGGATCATGGGCCGGATCGACCGAAGGGCGCGCGTGTGGCTCGCCGAGATCCTCTACGGCCTCATCACCGGCAACTACCGCCGGGTCGCGGAAATCCATTTCGAGGCCCAATATGTCCCGGCGCACCACAGCGTCGAGGAGTTCGCGACCGCCCTTCGAGCGGCGGGCGAACCAATCCGCGGGTTGCCGGTCAAGGACATCTCGGTCGGGCGAATGCTCGAAAGCCTCTTCTCGATCACGCGCGATTTCGACATGCCGACGCAGCCGCACCTGCTGCTCCTCCAGAAATCCATGGTGATGAACGAAGGCGTCGCATCGGCGCTCGATCCAGACATCAACATGTGGGAGACGGCCGAACCCTTCATCAGCGAGTGGATCCGTTCGGAGCTCGGCCCCGAGGCCTATTATGCCGATCGGATCATCGAGCTCGTCCGGGCTTTGAAGAAGGTCCCCAAGCTGATCGACCGCCTCGACGAATATTATCCCCCGAGGGGCGCTGCGCCGCCCCCGCCGCCGCTTCCCGAGATCGCGGTCATCAAGGAGCGCGCCTGGTGGGGATATGCGATTGCCGGAGTCATTGGCGCCGCCGTTGCGGCGGGGCTGCTCCTCGCCCTCGGCTAGACGCGGCCCTTCGCCAGGCGCGAGGCTCTCGACTTACGTGAACGGCAGATGCAAAGCGGAGCTTCCATGGCACGCATTCTCCTCATCGTCGGCGGAGGGATCGCGGCGTACAAGTCGCTGGAGCTTGTCCGGCTGCTCAAGAAAGCCGGACACGCGGTCACGCCCGTCCTTACGAGGGGCGGCGAGCATTTCGTGACCGCGATGAGCCTCGGAACGCTCGCCGAATCCGAGGTCCACACCTCGCTCTGGGAGCTGAAGGACGAGATCGAGATCGGCCACATCCAGCTGAGCCGTGCCTCCGATTTCGTCCTCGTTTGCCCGGCGACCGCGGACCTCCTCGCCAAGATGGCGGCGGGGATCGCGGACGATCTCGCAACGACGCTGCTTCTTGCGACGGACAAGCCCGTCGTCGTCGCTCCGGCCATGAACGTCCGAATGTGGCTTCACGCGGCGACGAGAAGGAACGTCCAGCAGCTGGTCGGGGACGGGGTGCAGGTGATCGAGCCCGCCGAAGGCGAGATGGCCTGCGGCGAACATGGCCCTGGACGCCTCCCCGAGCCGCAGGCGATCATGGACTGGCTGAGCGAGAACGGGATGCTCGCCGGCAAGTGACGCTCAAGGGAAAGCACATTCTGGTGACCGCCGGGCCGACGCACGAGCCGATCGACCCGGTACGGGTGATCGCGAACCGCTCCTCGGGGCGCCAGGGATTTGCGATCGCCAAAGCTGCAGCCGATGCGGGAGCGCGAGTGACCCTGGTCGCAGGCCCGGTCAGCCTCGAAACACCTCCGGGCGTCGATCGTATCGACGTCGAGACGGCAGAAGAGATGGCGAACGCCACCTTGGCTGCGCTCCCGGCTGATGCTGCGATCCTCGTCGCGGCGGTCGCCGACTGGAGGGTCGAGCCATCGAGCGCCAAGCTCAAGAAGGGCGCGGGCCCGCCCGAGCTTAAGTTCCTCGCCACTCGAGACATCCTTGCCGAGCTTGGATCGAGCGACGAGCGCCCGACGTTGCTCGTCGGCTTTGCCGCCGAGACCGGGAACGTCGTTTCGGAGGGGATCGCGAAACGCGGCGCCAAGAAGGCCGACTGGATCGTCGCGAACGACGTCTCCGGCGATGTCATGGGTGGTCATCGAAACCAGGTCCACCTCGTGACGGGGGACGGCGTCGAGGACTGGCCCGAAGCGAGCAAGGACGAGGTCGCTCGGCGGTTGATCGAGCGAGTCGAGCGGGTCCTAGGCTGACCCGCAGGCGCGGCAGCCGGGATCGGGCGGAATTCGGATTGCCCGGAGGCTGAGGGCCTGACCGTCAAACAGATGCACTTCCCCCGCCTTGACGGGCCCGATGCCGAGAATCGTGTTGATGGCCATCAGCGCTGCGAAGCTCCCGACAGTGGCGGTGAGCGCTCCAAGGACCCCAAGTTCCGAGCAATTGTCGCAATCGTCGCTGTCGAACGCATCGCCGACGAAGCAGCGATAGCAGGGCCGGCCGGTGAACAGGCCGACCTGTCCCTGGAACTGGACCGCCGCCGCCGCGACGAGCGGGATGGAAAGAGCGACGCAGGCGTCGCTGACCGCGAGCCTGGTCGCGAAATTGTCGCTTCCATCGATGACGAGATCGCTGCCCTCGAGGAGTCTCCTCGAATTCTCGGGCCCGATCCGCTCCTCTCTTGGATCGGCGACGACGAAATGGTTGAGGCGGCCGATGAACTCGGCCGCGATCCTCGCCTTGGCTTTCCCGGCGTCGCCCTCGCCAAAGAGCGGCTGGCGGTGAAGGTTGGCGAGCTCCACCACGTCGGAATCGACGATCCTCATCCGGCCGATCCCGGCTCCGGCGAGGGCCGGGATCACGGCGCTTCCAATCCCGCCCGCGCCGATGACAGTGACGTTCGCACCCTTGAGCTTTCGCTGGCCGACCCCGCCCACGTCGGGGAGGACGATGTGGCGCGCGTAGCGCTCGAGCTCTTCTTCCGAAAGGCTGGTCAGGCCTCCTGTCATCGCCCGGTGCTGCCGAAGCCCCCTGCGCCTCGGCTGGTTTCGCCAAGCTCGGCCACTTCGCGAAATGCCGCCTTGGTGACGCTCGCCGGCACGAGCTGGGCGATGCGCTCGCCGCGCCGGATCTCGAACGGCTCGGTCCCAAGATTGGCGAGGATGACCTTCACTTCGCCGCGATAATCATGGTCGATCGTCCCTGGAGTATTGAGGCAGGTGATCCCGTGCTTCAGCGCAAGTCCCGAGCGCGGCCGAACCTGCACTTCATAACCTTCCGGGATCGCGATTGCGAAGCCGGTCGCGACCGCGTGGCGCTGACCCGGTTCAAGGACGAGGTCCTCGGCGGAAACGACATCGAGGCCTGCGGCTCCGTCGGTCGCGTAGGTCGGAGGCGCAAGGCCTTCGCCATGGGGCAGGCGCTGGAGCTCGATATCGATCATTTGGCCTTCTTCTTTCGCGGCGCCTTGCGGCCCTTTTTCGCTGGGCCCTTCGCCGCCCTTTCATCGATGAGGCGCACCGCTTCCTCGAGCGTCGCGGCCTTGGGGTCCATGCCCTTGGGCAAGGTCGCGTTGGTCGCGCCGTCGGTCACATAGGGGCCATAGCGGCCGGCCATCACCTTGATCTCGGCTCCGCTCGCCGGGTGCGGACCAAGGACTGCGATCGGCTCGCGCGATGCCGAACGCTGCCGCCCTCCGCCGGAGGCGGCGTCGGCGAGCTTGGCGACGGCCGCGTTCATCCCGGTTTCGAACACTTCGGCGGTCGAGCCGAGCTTTGCATATTTGCCGTCGTGGGCGAGGTACGGGCCATAGCGGCCGATCGAGGCGGTAATGGGCTTTCCGGTCTCGGGGTGCGCTCCGATCTCGCGCGGGAGCGAGAGGAGCTTTTCGGCAAATTCGGCGGTGACGTCATCGACCGGAACGTCCTTGGGAATGGAGGCGCGCTTGTCGCCCCGCTCGACGTAAGGACCAAAGCGCCCGGTCTTCAGAACGATGTCGTTGCCAAGGTCCTGAGGTCCCTCGCTCTGCGCCTGATCGCCCCCCTGGCCGAACTTCTGCGTATATTTGCAATCGGGATAATTTGAGCAGGCGACGAACGCTCCGAACCGCCCGCCGCGGAGCGACAATCGGCCGTTGCCGCACTGCGGACAGACCCGGGGGTCGCTTCCGTCTGCGCGCGGCGGGTAAAGCCACGGCTCGAGGAACTCGTCGATCGCCTGGGTGATCTCGCTCGGCTTCTGGTCCATGACCTCGCCCGCCTTGGGCTTGAAATCGCGCCAGAAGTCATCGAGCAGCTTCTGCCAGTCGAGCCGGCCGCCCGAGACGTCGTCGAGCTCCTCCTCGAGCTCTGCCGTATAATCATAGCTGACGTAGCGCTCGAAGAAGCGCTCGAGGAACGCCGTCACCAGCCGTCCGCTCTCCTCCGGGACGAAGCGGCCCTTCTCGACCCGCACATATTCGCGGTCCTTCAAGGTCTGGAGGATCGAGGCATAGGTCGAGGGCCGCCCGATTCCGAGCTCCTCGAGCCGCTTGACGAGGCTCGCCTCCGAATAGCGGGGCGGCGGCTGGGTGAAATGCTGGGTGGCCTCGACCCCCGTCTTCAAGGGAGCATCGCCCTCGCGCATCGCGGGCATCCGGGCGCCCTCTTCATCGTCGGACTTCTCGTCGAGGCCCTCCTCGTAGAGCGTCAGATAGCCGGGAAAGAGGACGACCTGGCCGGTCGCACGAAGAACCGCCCGCCCTGCCCCATCCGTGAGCTCGACAGTCGTCCGCTCGAGCCTCGCCGATGCCATCTGGCTTGCGAGCGCCCGGTTGTAGATGAGCTCGTAGAGCCGGGCATGATCGCCCGATGCTGCGCGCGGCCTGTCGAAATCGGTCGGCCGGATCGCTTCATGCGCTTCCTGCGCATTCTTGATCTTGCTCGTATATTGGCGCGGCCGGTCGGGAACGAAGCCCGCATCGTAGCGCGAGGCGATCGCCCGGCGGGCCGCGCTCACCGCTTCTCCCGCCATGTCGACGCCGTCGGTCCGCATATAGGTGATGAGCCCGTCCTCGTAGAGCGACTGGGCGATGCGCATCGTGTGGCTCGCCGAGAAGCCGAGCTTGCGCGCAGCCTCCTGCTGAAGGGTCGAGGTCGTGAACGGCGGCGGCGGGTTCTTGGCGAAGGGCTTGGTCTCGACCGAGGAGACCGTGAACCTTCCCTGTTCGACCGCGGCCTTGGCCGCCTCGGCCTCGCCCCGGCTCGAAATGGTCAGGCGTTCGATCTTCTTTCCGTCGAACTGGACCAGCCGCGCGGTGAAGCTCTGGGCGTCCTTTTCGAAGGTCGCAGCGACCGTCCAATATTCCTGGGGCTTGAAGATCTCGATATCGCGCTCGCGGTCGACGATCAGGCGGAGAGCAACCGACTGGACCCGCCCGGCGGACTTCGCGCCCGGCAGCTTTCGCCAGAGGATCGGCGACAGCGTGAACCCGACAAGATAGTCGAGGGCCCGGCGCGCCTTGTAGGCATCGATGAGGTCCTCATCGAGGCCGCGGGGCTTCTTCATCGCCTCGGTGACGGCGGCGTTGGTGATCGCGTTGAACGTCACGCGCTCGACCTTGGCGGGAAGCGCCTTCTTCTGCCGGAGCACCTCCTGGACATGCCAGCTGATCGCCTCGCCCTCGCGGTCGGGGTCGGTCGCGAGAATGAGCGCGTCGGCGTTCCTTGCTTCATCGGTGATCGCCCGAAGCTGCTTCGAGCGATCGGGCGAGACCTGCCAGAGCATGTCGAAGCCGTGCTCGGGATCGACCGACCCGTCCTTTGGGGGAAGATCGCGCACGTGTCCGAAGGACGCGAGCACCCGGTGCCCGCTTCCAAGATATTTCTCGATGGTCTTCGCCTTGGCAGGCGATTCAACGACAACCAGTTTCAAGTGATCCGCCATTTCCTTGCGTACGTACGCGTGATGCTTTGCGACGCTCGATTCGCCGTCAAGCGCCTCCATCTGGGATCGGGGCCCGGGGAATTCGAGGGCTCCGCCGCCGCAGCCTCAGCCCGATGACGCCCCCGATCCGACCCTGGGCTCGGTCCCTCGCCTCAATCGGAGGATATTCTCGCGGTGCTTCCAGAGAACGAGAAGCGCAAAGCCAACGAGGAGCGGGACATAGGCCGAGTGAAGCGCATAAGCGACGATCGGCGCGGTTGCCGCGGCGGTCATCCCGGCGAGCGACGAGATCCTGAGGCTGACGAGAAGGAAGATCCAGACCGCGGCGTAGACGAGAGCAGCCGGCCAGAGGAGAGCGATGAGGATCCCGAGGAGGGTCGCAACGCCCTTGCCGCCCCTGAAGCCGAGCCACACGGGATAAAGATGCCCGATGAGTGCTCCTGAAGCCGCGAACGCGCCGGTTTCGGCCCCGAAGAGCAATTGCGAGACGAGGATCGCGACGGTCGCCTTGAGGCAATCGAGGATGAGGGTCAGAGCGGCGAGCGCCTTGCTTCCTGTCCTCAGGACATTGGTCGCGCCGATATTTCCCGAGCCGATCTCGCGAACGTCGCCCTTTCCAGCGATCCTGGTGACGAGAAGACCGAACGGGATCGAGCCCAGGAGATAGCCCAGGGCAAGCGCAAAGATCGTCTCGCGGGTCATCGTCCCGGCTTGGTAGCAAACCTTGAGTGCGGCGCAACTTGCCCGGCCGCCTCCGCCACGCCACAGAGCGCGGGTGAACGCGAACGCTCCAATCCTCTTCTTTGATTCCGGGGTCGGAGGCCTCTCGGTCCTTCGCCCGACCCTGAAACTCATCGAGAACGCGCCGATCGTCTATGCCGCCGACAGCGCCGGCTATCCCTATGGGAGGAGGAGCGAGGCGGAGATCGCGAGCCGGGTTCCGGCGCTCCTCGGGCGCCTCGTCGAGCGGTTCCATCCCCGCCTCGCGGTCATTGCCTGCAACACCGCTTCGACGATCGCTCTTGATCATGTCCGTTCGGCGCTCGACCTTCCGGTCGTCGGAACGGTGCCGGCGATCAAGCCAGCCGCCGAGATTTCAAGGAGCCGGGTGATCGGCGTGCTCGGGACCGAGGCGACGGTCCGTCAGCCCTATGTCGACGACCTTGCCGAACGATTTGCGCCCGATTGCACCATCATCCGCCACGGCTCTCCCGAGCTCGTCGATCTCGCCGAGGCCAAGCTTTCGGGCGAAGACGTCGGCATCGAGGAGGTGAGGGCCGCGATGCGCCCGATGTTCGAGGCTCCCCAAGGGAAGAACATCGACACGATCGTCCTTGCCTGCACGCACTTTCCACTGCTCGATGAAGAGCTCGATGCCGCGTTTCCGGGGATGACTTTCGTCGACGGAGGTCAAGGAATCGCCCGGCGCATCGCCTTCCTGACGAAAGACCAGCCCTTCCCGACTGCGCCAGTCGAGGGAACCCTGGTCTTCACCGGCGCTCCGATTCGGCGCCCGCTCGAGAGCGTCCTTGCGGGACTTGGCATTGGTCAAATCCTGACCTTGTGACTTGTTGCGAGTCGTTCGCAATGGAATTGCGCAGGAGCGGGAGTTAAGGGGCGAGCCGAAGAGTTGGCCCTTGGATTACGACAGCATTTTCAGATCCGCGATCGCGCGCCTTCACGACGAGGGCCGCTACCGCGTGTTCATCGACATCCTGAGGACCAAGGGCAGCTTCCCCAACGCCCATTGCTTTGGAGGCAACGGGCCCAAGCCGATCACCGTCTGGTGCTCGAACGACTATCTCTGCATGGGCCAGCACCCGGTCGTCGTGGAGGCGATGGAAAAGGCGCTTCACGAAGTGGGCGCGGGTTCGGGCGGAACCCGGAACATCAGCGGCAACACCCACTATCATACCGAGCTCGAGGCCGAGCTCGCGAGCCTTCACGGCAAGGAAGGCGCCCTTCTCTTCACGTCGGGCTATGTCTCCAACGAGGCCGCCCTCTCGACCCTCGGAAAGCTCCTTCCGGGCTGCGTCATCTTCTCCGACGAGCTCAACCATGCCTCGATGATCGCGGGCATCAAGAACTCGCTCTGCGAGAAGCGCGTGTTCCGCCACAACGATCTCGATCACCTCGAAGAGCTGCTCTCTTCGGCCGATCCCGACACTCCCAAGCTCATTGCCTTCGAGAGCGTCTATTCGATGGACGGCGATATCGCTCCCATCGCGGGGATCTGCGACCTTGCCGAAAAATATAACGCCCTCACCTATCTCGACGAGGTCCATGCCGTCGGGATGTATGGCGAGCAGGGCGGCGGGATCTCGGACCGCGAGGCCCTCGCCGACCGGCTGACGATCATCGAGGGAACTCTGGGCAAGGCGTTCGGAGTGATGGGCGGCTATATCGCGGCCGACAGGACCATCATCGATTGCATCCGCTCATATGCGCCGGGCTTCATCTTCACGACCAGCCTGTCGCCGGTCCTCGTTGCGGGAGCGCTCGCGAGCGTCCGGCACTTGAAGCAGTCGAACGCCGAAAGGATCGCTCAGCAGGAAGCGGCGGCGATGCTGAAGGCGAAGTTCGAAGCGGCGAACCTCCCGGTGATGCCGAGCGTCACTCATATCGTCCCGCTTCTCATCGGCTGCCCGGTCAAGGCCAAGCGGGTGAGCGACATCCTCCTTGCCGAATATGGCCTTTACGTTCAGCCCATCAACTTCCCGACCGTCCCGCGCGGCACCGAGCGCCTTCGCTTCACTCCCGGCCCGCAGCACAGCGTCGAGATGATGGACGAGCTCACCAGCGCGCTCGTCGAGATCTTCTCTCGCGAAGAAATCCGCATCGCCGCCTGAATTCAGCCGATGGAATTGGCCTGAGCGCTTGCTAGAGACTTTGCCCTGCGATTCGTAAATTGCGGGGGGTTGGCGTGTCGGCATTGTCGCTGAGGTGGCTTTTCAGTCCGCCATCGCGCCTGCGCGCGCTCCCTGAACGCTGGGTGCCCTTCTTCCGGCTCCTCTGGTTCCTTTGCTTCCTGCTGGCAGTGGGAGCGGTTGCCCTTGGAGCGGTTCACGCGACGCGCGAGACCTACGACGTCCGTCCGGCATTCCGGGCCCTTGCGCTCGACTACGACCTCGAGAGCAACGGGCGGATCTCGATCAAGCCCGAAGCGAGGCCGCATTCCAAATATTGGCTGAAGGCGATCGATGGCGCGGGCGTCGATCCCGATATCCGAATCCCGGAGCTTGGCCGACGCCTCAAGGCGGCGCCTGGACCGGTCGTCACTTTGGAGCTCAGTGACGAGAGTGACGGAACACTTCTGAAGCTCGAGCAGCGGCGAAGCATCGTTCCTGTCGACGAAAACAAGAGCCGGGCCCGCGACCTGAGGTTCGGGGCCCGGCTCCTCACGGGCCTTCTTGCCTGCAGCGTTCTCCTCCTCTGCTCCTTCCTCCTCGCAAGGCGGCGGCCAAGCGACCCCGTCGCACTCATCTTCGCTTTTGCTTTCGCGGGGCTGGCGGCGACCATCGACCCGCCGCTTTCGATGTGGATGGCCTTTGGCTGGCCGCCCATCTACGACGTCGTCTCCTCGCTCTGGTTCTACCTCCTCCTCATCGGCTTTGCGCTCTTTCCGGACGGGATCTTCGTTCCAAGATCCTATCGCTGGCTCCTCGTCGGAGTGGTCCCGGTTGCGATCTTCGTTTCGCTCCCCGACGTCGATCCCAATTTCCAGGTCCTCGCCGGGTTTGCCGTCCTGTTCACAGTCCTTGCAGCGCAGGTCCTGCGCTACCGGCGGCTAAGGTCGGGGATCGAGCGCCAGCAGATCAAATGGGCGGCATTCGGCTTTGCCGCGGGCTTCATCCTCGTCGCCCTCGCCTTCGTCCTCCTTCCTTTTCTCCCGGACGAGCCCAACCAGCCGAACTTCCTCCTCAACCTCGCGGTCGTATTGCTCTTCAGCCTCGGAATGGCGGTCGTTCCGCTGGGCCTCCTTATCGCCCTCACCCGCTTCAGGCTGTGGGAAGCCGATGCCGTCATCACGAGGTCGGCCGCCTATGCCGTCGTCACTCTCGTGGTGGGCGTGGTCTGGGCGGTCAGTTCTGACCTCTTGAAGATGCTCATCGAGGAAGTGATCGGACGCCAGAGCCAGGCGGGAGCAACGACCGCTGGAGCGATCATCGCGGCGGGTATCTTCTCGCCGACGCAGTCGCTCGTCCTCGGCTGGACCCGGAAGAAGTTCGGCGACCCGCTCGAGAGGATGCGGACCGCCTCCTCGAAGATGAAGAAATGGGCGCTGACCGAGACCCCGGCGGAGGTTGCGACTCGGGCGCTCGCGATCATCGATGACGTGATGCATCCTTCCGCCTCGGCGATCGTCCTCGACACCGCCTTGAGCCGCGAGCTTATCGCTGCCCGGGACGTTTCGTCCGAGAATGATCCCGAGCTCATCGAGAAGATGAGCCTCGCGGACGACGAGGGGCCGGTGGGAACCCTCCTCCTTGGCCGGCGCTCGGACCGCAACCGCTACAATCGCCAGCAGCTCGAAGCGGTCGAGGAGCTCATCCCTGCCCTTGCCGAGGCGCTCCGAATCGCCCGGAGCCACCATAGCCGCGAGAGCGTCCTCCAGCAGCGGCTCGACGAGATGGCAGCACGCCTCGCGCAGCTCGAAGGCGGGGGTGGTCCCAAGCCCGAGCCCGCCTGAGACTGGCGAATCTGTCGCTCCTGCCCTAGTCAGGAGTCATGCGCATCGTACTTACCGCCGACCATGCCGGCGTCGACCTCAAGGACGAGCTCGCGTCCTGGCTGACCGAGCAGGGCCACGACATCCTGGACCTTGGAACCCACGGACACGAAAGCGTCGACTATCCTCGCTTCGGGGCGCTCCTCGCCGAGGCGCTCGCCGATCATCGTGCCGAGCGCGGGATCACCATCTGCGGCTCGGGAATCGGCGTCGCGATCGCCGCCAACCGCAATCCCGCATGTCGCTGCGCGCAGGTCTCGGAGCCCTTGTCGGCTGCACTTTCGCGCATGCACAATGATGCGAATGCGATCGCTCTTGGAGCGCGCCTCATCGGGATCGAAATGGCGAAGGCCTGCGTCACCGCTTTCCTCGAGACCCAGTTCGAGGGCGGGCGCCACCAGCGCCGAGTCGACCAGCTCTCCCATGAATTGCAGGACTGAAAACTGATGGCCACCGCCGCCGACCTTGACCGAGACCAAAGCTATCGGGTTCCAACCGGTTTCTTCACCAGCGGGCTGAGCGAGATCGATCCCGCGGTCGAGGATGCCGTCCGAGCCGAACTGAGGCGTGAGCAGACCCAGATCGAGCTCATCGCCTCCGAGAATATCGTCAGCAGGGCGGTCCTCGAAGCCCAGGGCTCGGTCCTCACCAACAAATATGCCGAAGGCTATCCAGGCCGCCGCTATTACCAGGGATGCGCGCCGTCGGACGCGGTCGAGACCCTTGCGATCGAGCGGGCGAAGAAGCTCTTCTCTTGCGGGTTCGCAAACGTCCAGCCGCATTCGGGAGCGCAGGCGAACGGAGCCGTGATGATGGCGCTCCTCAAGCCCGGCGACACGATCATGGGCCTTAGCCTTGCCGCCGGCGGGCACCTCACCCACGGCGCTCCCCCGGCGCAGTCGGGCAAATGGTTCAACGCGGTTCAGTATGGAGTCCGCCAGGACGATCATCTCGTTGACTTCGACGAGGTCGAACGCCTCGCGAAGGAACATCGGCCCAAGATGATCATCGCCGGCGGATCGGCCTATCCGCGACACTTCGATTTCAAGCGTTTCCGCGAGATCTGCGACGAGGTCGGCGCCTATCTCTTCGTCGACATGGCCCATTTCGCGGGGCTGGTCGCGGCCGGCGAGCACCCGACTCCTTTCGGCTTTGCCGACGTCGTGACGACGACCACCCACAAGACCTTGAGGGGCCCTCGTGGAGGGATGGTCCTCACCGATAACGAGGAGATCGCGAAGAAGGTCAATTCGGCCGTGTTCCCCGGGCTCCAGGGCGGGCCGCTGATGCACGTCATCGCGGCAAAGGCGGTGGCCTTCGGGGAAGCGCTCCAGCCCGAGTTCAAGGCCTATGCGAAGGCGGTCATCGCCAACGCCAAGATGCTTGCCGGGAGGCTGAAGGAGCGCGGCGCCGATCTCGTCGCGGGCGGCACCGATACCCACCTTGCACTCGTCGACCTTCGACCGCTCGGCCTCACCGGAAAGGACGCCGACGAGAGCCTCGAACGCGCCGGGATCACCTGCAACAAGAACGGGGTTCCCTTCGACCCGCTTCCGCCGGTGAAGACGAGCGGAATCCGCGTCGGCTCTCCCGCCGGAACGACGCGCGGGTTCGGCGAAGACGAGTTCCGCGACATCGCCGACATGGTCGCCGATGTCCTCGACGGCCTCAGGGAGAACGGCAATGAGGGCAACGGGGTCGTCGAAGGACGGGTCAACGAGCGAGTCCGCGAGCTCTGCGCGCGTTTCCCGATCTACCAGGGCTAGTCGGACCTAAGGATGCGATGTCCCTTCTGCGCGCACGAAGACAGCCAGGTTAAGGACAGCCGCCCGAGCGAGGACGGCGCGGCGATCCGCCGCCGCCGCCAGTGCGAGGCCTGCGGAGCCCGCTTCACCACCTTCGAGCGGGTCCAGCTGAGGGAACTCACCGTCGTCAAGAAGGACGGGGAGCGCGAGCCCTTCGACCGGGACAAGCTTTCGCGTTCGATCGCGATCGCCTGCAGGAAGCGGGAGATCAGCCCGGAGAGGATCGACCGGCTGATCTCCTCGATCCAGCGCCAGCTCGAGACCCGCGGCGACGAGGTCACGACGAGCCAGATCGGCGAAGCCGTGATGGATGGCCTCAAGGCGCTCGACCATGTCGCCTACATAAGGTTCGCAAGCGTCTACAAGGATTTCAGCGAGCCCGGCGATTTCGCCGAGATCGCGGGTGCAGTCGGCGAGGAGCCCGCGCCCGAGAAAGCGAAGCCGACGCCACCGGACCGGCTCCTGTGAGCGAGGGAAAGACGAAGGCAAACAAGCCCGTCATCGTCCTCGTTAGACCCCAGCTTGGCCAGAATATCGGCAAGGCCGCCCGGGCGATGCTCAATTTCGGCCTCGCCGAGATGCGGCTCGTCGCTCCTCGCGATGGCTGGCCGAACCCGGACGCGGGGCCGGCGGCAAGCGGCGCGGATATCGTTCTCGAGAAGGCCGAGGTGTTCGATACGGTCGCCGATGCGATCGCCGATTGCAGCCAGGTCTTCGCCTCGACTGTCCGCAGAAGGGACCTCGTGATGCCGGTCCTTGGACCCGAGGCGATGGCCGACCAGATCGCGGGCTCGGGCGAACGAAGCGCGATCCTCTTCGGCCCCGAGAGGTCCGGGCTCGAGACCGAGGACGTCGCGCTTGCGAACGCCATCGTCACCGTTCCGATCAACCCCGAATTTGCCTCGCTCAACCTCGCCCAGGCCGTGATCCTCCTCGCTTACGAATGGTCGCGCCGAAGCGATCTTGCCCAGCCGCCGGCGAAGGACCTCGAGCCGGTTGCCCCGCATCGAGAGATCGAGGGGCTCCTTGGCCAACTCAACGAAGAGCTTCACTCCAAGGGATATTTCCACCCCCCGTCACGAACCCAGGCAACCAAGAACACCATCCGGACGATCTTCACCAAGACCGGCTGGTCGTCGCGCGAGGTCAAGGCCGTTCGTGGAATCATCCGGGCGTTGGTCGATCCACCGCGCAAACGGCCATAGCCGAAGGCTAAGAACAGGCTGTAGAAGGCCGACACGTATGACAGGGGGGAGATATCGGCATGCGTATGATGCTGGGCGTTGCCGCCGCGTTGCTGCTGGGTACCGGAATGGCCGCGGCCAAGGACAGGCCGGCGGACCCGCCCGACAAGGTCATCTGCAAGCGCGTCTACGACGCCGATACGGGTTCCCATTTCACGAGCTCGAAGCGGATCTGCCATACGGCGGCCGAGTGGAAGGAGATCCAGGACGATCTCGATCGGACCTTGAGGCAGGTCCGCGACAATAGCGGCCTCAATCCCAATGACATTCCGCCGTCCATGGGCGGCCGCCCCCAATAAGGCGCTCGAACGCCCCAAAAACTTGACCTCGAGCGAGCGCGCCCCTAGGTGCGCGCCTTCGCAATTGATCCCGCATGCCCGGTGAAGCGGCGATCGCGCTGGACGTCGAAGGTCCAGCGGTGCGGTTCCGGGCACCTCGTAAGAAGCAAATTGGAGAACGACACGTGACGAAGCGCACCAGCGCCAAATACAAGCTTGACCGCCGCATGGGCGAAAACGTCTTCGGACGTCCCAAGAGCCCGGTCAACCGCCGTGAATATGGTCCGGGCCAGCACGGCCAGCGCCGCAAGGGCAAGCTCAGCGACTATGGCATCCAGCTTCGCGCCAAGCAGAAGCTGAAGGGCTATTACGGCGACATCACCGAGAAGCAGTTCAAGAAGAACTACACTCAGGCGACTGCGATGAAGGGCGACGCTTCGCAGAACCTCATCGGCCTTCTCGAGCGTCGCCTCGACATGGTGGTCTACCGGGCGAAGTTCGCACCGACGATCTGGGCCGCGCGCCAGCTGGTCAGCCACGGCCACATCCGGGTCAATGGCGTCAAGTGCAACATCGCCTCGCGCAAGGTCGACGTGAACGACGTGATCGAGCTCGGCCCCAAGGCCCAGGAGATGGCCTTGGTGATCGAGGCGCAGAGCCTCGCCGAGCGCGACATCCCCGATTACGTGGTTCCGGACGGAACGTCGAAGGTGACCTTCACCCGCGTCCCGAAGCTCGACGAGGTGCCCTACCCCGTCCGCATGGAGCCCAATCTCGTGATCGAGTTCTACTCGCGCTAAGCGATCGGGAACTTCAGGATTTTGAGAAAGGGCGGCCCGTTACGGCCGCCCTTTTTTTCTTCCCGCTGCCCGAATGCCTGGAAGCTTAATGCCCGATCGTTCGGTCGAGGAGCGCTCCGATGTGCGTCAGGAGATCGGTGCGCGCGGTCGAATCATCGAGCTGGTGATCGAGACCCTTGTACTGGAGGAACTCGACCTGCTTGCCGTCGCCCTCGAGCGCCGAAGCCATCTTCTGCGATTGAAGGAAGGCCACATTCGCATCGAGACTGCCATGGGCAAGAAGGACCGGCGCCTGGATCCTGTCGGCATGGCGAGCCGGCGATCCTTCCTCGACATGCGGACCAGAGCCGATGAAGTCCTCGACGATCTTGACGTCGTTAAAGCCCGATTCCCATTGCTTCAGGGCCACGAGGTCAGTGACGGGCGCGACGGCCACGACCGCCTTGTAGAGGGTGGGATCGGTCTCGGCCTCCATGAGCGCGGCGTAGCCGCCATAGGACCAGCCGACGATGGCGGTTCGCTTGGGGTCCGCGATCCCTTGCGAGGCGAGCCAGCGGGTCGATGCCGCGATATCGCCCATCGAGGTGCGCCAGTTCTTGAAGCCGTTCACGTTCTTCCAGGTATCGCCGTAGCCGGCTGACCCTCGATACTCGGGCTGGAGCACGGCATAGCCTCGAGCCGCAAGGAATTGCGGCAGCCAGTCGAAGCCCCATTCATCGCGGGCGCTCGGGCCCCCGTGGGGCAGGATCACTGCTGGTAGCCCCTTTGCCTCCTTGCCAGGAGGAAGTGTCAGGTAGGCGGGGATCTGAACGCCATCCGATCCGGTGATGGTGACCGGCTTCACGTCGGCAAGCTTGCGCCCATCGAGATCGGGCCGTTCGACCATCGCTTCGTTGAGGCTCTTCTTGTCGCGATCGAACAGGTAGTAGCGCCCGGGATCCTTGTCGCTGCTAGCGAAGATGAGGAGCTTGCGGCCGTCGGCGCTCGAATCGACGAAATCGACCAGCGGCAAGTTCGGCAGCGCCTTCGAGAGAGATTCGCGGAGCGCCTCGAACTCCGGATCGAAATAGACCGCGCGACGGGTCTCGTCGGCATAGGTGTAGCCGATGACCTTCAGGCCATCACCGACCCGTACGACATTGTCGATGTCGACGCTCGGATTGGCTCCGACAAGGGTTTCGGCTCCGCTTCCGTCGAGCTTGATGGTGTAAAGCGCGTAGCGCCCGTCCTTCTTCTTAAGGGCGTAGGCCGAGTTGATGTCCGCATCGACCGCAAGCGGGCGCATCTGCTCCTGCCAGTCGGCATAGTCGACGAGCGTCTTCCAGTCGTGCGACCCTGCGGCCCGGTAGAAATATTTGACACGGCCGGTCAGTTCGCCGGTTGCCTTGGTCTCATCGACTCTCATGATCCGGACGTTTCCGCGACCATCACTGATGTAGCCCGAAGCCGAATCCTTGGGAGGCTCGACGGGAGAGGCATGGGCCGACCTCGAGTCCACCCGGTCTACCCCGAGCCCGCTCTTCTTCCGGACGATGTTGGTTCCGATCTTCCCCGCTTCAGGAATATATTCGCGCGCCATCAGGAGCTCGCCGTCGGTGCGCTTTCCCCAGTCCAGCACCTCGCCGTCGAACTGGCGGATGGATTCGTCATAGAAGCTGTTCGGCTGGCCGAGCAGTTTCGGGTTCTTCCCGTCACTGTCCATCGCGAGGAGTCGCTGGATCGGGACGACGCCTACGGGGCGGTCGACATTTCCAGTCACCTCGCAAACGACGCGGTCGAGCGCCGAATATTTGCACCAGCGCAGCACGTCGGGCGTTCCGTCGGCACCGGTGATCGCCGTCGATTGCCCTGTCGCGAGATTGGAAATGACCGCGAAGGTCTTTGGTCCAGGCCCAGGCGTCACGTAGAGGACGCTGGTTCCATCCGGCGAGAGGCTCGGAGCGATCACGGCCTCGCGCGATCCGAACGCTTTCGCATCAGCAGCAAGGCCCGCGTCCTGGGCAAGTGCAGGCGACACCACGCACAGGCCCGCAGAAGCGAGCAACGCAACACTCAATTTCATTGAAAACCCCTTTCCCCGGCAGGCACATAGTGCACGCGAGAAACCGCAGTGCAAGCCTCAGAAGTGCGCCTCCGGCCCAATCGCCCATCCAGTAACGGCAATCAGCAGCGCAGGATGGCACTCGGCCAGCACTGCTGTTCTCTTTTGAAGTTCGATGGACTAGCCCTGGGGCCATGGCTCGACTTGATCCCGATCAAAAGCGCGTCCTGGTGACCGGAGGCTCGGGCTTCATCGGCTCGCACCTTTGCGAACGCTTGATCGCGGAAGGGCACGAGGTCCTTTGTGTCGATAACTTCTTCACCGGCGCCCGCCGGAACATCAGCCACCTTCTTGGTCATCCCT
>DASZYL010000078.1:0-4365 GCA_035545385.1 Sphingomicrobium sp.
TGTGCATTCTCGGCGGCCTTTCCTGGGCCCTTGGATCGCCTGCAAGGGCGCAGGACCAGGGCGCAAAGCCGACGACGATCAGCCTCTGGCCCGAGGGCGCTCCGGGATCGGAAAAGCGGCGATCGGAGCCCGAAATCGCGAAGGATTACTGGGTAAGGAACGTCCATAATCCTTCGCTCACCATCTACCGCCCTACCCGCCAGAACGGGGCCGCGGTGATCGTGATCCCGGGAGGAGCGCACAAGCTCATCGTCTGGACGAGCGAGGGCGTGAACATGGGCCGCGCGCTCAACCGTTATGGCCTTACCGTCTTCGTCCTCAAGTACCGGCTCGCGAGGGAAGAAGGCTCACCCTATTCGATCGATGATTCAACCGACGACGTCCGCCGCTCGATCCGCCTCGTGCGCGCGAACGCAGCCAGGTTCGGGATCGACCCCAGGCGCGTCGGGATCATGGGATTTTCGGCGGGCGGCGAGCTCGTGTCGCTGGTTGCCGACAACAAGCGGGCGCGGACCACGCCTCCCCGCGACTCCATCGATGCTTTGAGCGACCGTCCCGACTTCCAGGTGCTGATCTTCCCCGGCCCGCTCGGGATTCCGGCAAACGCGATTGAAGATGCACCGACCGCCTTCATTGCCGCGGGATCGCTCGATGAATGCTGCGCCGCTCCGGCGGTCGCCTTGTACGAACAATTGCGCCTCGCCGGTCGCCCGGCCGAGCTCCACATGTACGCGGGCGCAGGCCACGCCTTCAATCTGGACGAGAGCAACCGGATCTCGGTCATCCACTGGCCCGACAGGCTCGCCGACTGGATGGCGGACGAGGGATTGATGGAGCCGAGGCGCTGATGGCCTCGGCCGCAGCTTCGCCTCCGGGCAAGGGGATGCGCCTTCGCTGGCTCATCTGCGGCCTTCTCTTTGCCGCGGTCGTGCTGAGCTACATCGACCGCCTCGTCCTTAGCGTCCTCAAGCCGACGCTCCAGCAGCTCTATGGCTGGTCGGAGACGGGCTATGGCGACGTCGTCTTCTGGTTCCAGGCGGCCTATGGCCTCGGCTTCCTCTTCTTCGGGCGGCTCATCGACCGGATCGGAGCCAGGGCCGGCTACCTCCTCGCCATGGGCGTCTGGACCGCGGCCCACATGGCGCACGCGCTTTTCACCTCCACCCGCGGCTTTGCGATCGCGCGCATCGTCCTCGCCCTTGGCGAATCCGGCACCTACCCGGCAGCGCTCGCGGCTGCGAGCGAGTGGTTCCCGAGGCGCGAGCGCGCGCTCGCGATCGGGATCTTCAACGCCGGCGCGAACCTTGGCGCCATCTTCACTCCGATGATCGTACCCGTGATCGCGCTCGCCTTCGGCTGGCGAGCGGCGTTCATCGGGACCGGCCTCATCAACATCGTCTGGATGGTGGCCTGGTTCGTCTTCTACCGGCGCCCGCGCGAGCACCCGCGGCTCAAGGCCGAAGAGCTCTCCTATATCGAATCCGATCCGGTCGACGCGCAGAAGCCGGTGGCGTGGCGGCGGCTCCTCATGACCCGCCAGGCCTGGGCCTATATGAGCGGCCGCTTCCTCATCGACCCCATCTGGTGGACCTTCCTCTTCTGGCTTCCCGACTTCTTCCACAAGAGGTTCGGCCTCGACCTCAAGAGCTTCGGTCCTCCGCTCGTTGCGATCTACGTCCTTGCCGACGTCGGCTCGATCCTCGGCGGCTGGTACAGCTCGAGGCTGCTTGGCCGGGGAGTGGTCGTGGGTCGGGCGCGCAAGCTCGCGATGCTCGGCTGCGCCCTCATCGTCGTCCCCGTCGCCTTTGCAGTCTCGGCTCCGAGCGTCTGGGTCGCGGTTCTCCTCATCGGCCTCGCCTGCGCCGGGCACCAGGGCTTTTCGGCGAACCTCTTCGCGATGCCCGCCGACCTCTTCCCGAGATGGGCGGTGGGATCGATCGTCGGCCTCGGCGGCTTTGCAGGGGCATTGGGCGGGATGCTGATGGCGAAATATGCGGGCTGGGTGCTCGAACAATTCGGGAGCTACAGGCCGATCTTCCTCATCGCGGGCTCGGCCTATCTCCTTGCCCTCCTCGTCTTCCATCTCATCAACCCGAGGTACAAGGCGGTCGCCTGGCCGAATTGAGGCTCATCAAGACTGATGCCCCGCCCGTCCCGAAACGGGACAGTCGAATCACGCGCGTTGCGCTCGAAGGCCCTTGCATGTCACTGGAATGCTTGTCGGTTTGCGTTCCCCTGCGGCCGGCGCGGTTACGGGAGACCGCGGTCAAAAATCCTGCGTTGGAAGGCCCGCGCCGCGGCAACAGGTGCGGGCCTTCTGTGTTTCCGGAGGTGAACGCGCTCACTCCCTTGCGTTGCAGTCGCCGCCATTCAGAAGCATGATGCTCGCCGGCTGACGAACGACACCCCAACAAAAGTGACCGTCGCGGCGGATTGTTCGCGCGCGTGACAGGGGCGTCTCGCGGGGAAGGACCTTGGGGGTGGGACTACGCGCTAAATTCAATCTCCTGATGCTTGGCGTTGCAGTGATCGGCTTTGGCCTCTTCGCGCTTGCAGCCGAGCCCCTCGTCAACGCCGTCGCTCGCGAGGAAGTGCTCCAGAGCTCGAGGATCATGATGGAAAGCGCGGCGGGCGCCAGGAAATATACGTCGGAGCAGATCGCCCCGATCCTCAAGCCCCTCATCGGCGAGCATTTCTACCCGCAGTCGGTCTCGGCCTATGCAGCCAAGCGCAACTTCGACGTCATCCACGAGAAGTTCCCGGACTACATGTACCGCGAGGCCGCGCTCAACCCCAGCAACCCGCAGGACCGGGCGAGCGACTGGGAAGCCGACATCATCAACGAGTTCCGCGCCTATCCCGACAAGAAGGAGATCTCGCTCGAGCGGGCGACGGCGACCGGGCCGATGCTCGAGCTTGCCCGGCCGCTCGTCAACAAGCCGGCGTGCATGGAATGCCACAGCACTGCCGCAACGGCCCCGGCATCGATGATCAAGCTCTATGGAAGCGAGAACGGCTTTGGCTGGAAGCCCGGCGAGATCATCGGCGCCCAGATCGTCTCGGTCCCGATGAGCGCGTCGGCCGTTCGCGCCGAACATATCAGGAAGCTCTTCCTCCTCCCCTTCATCGGGTTCCTCGCGCTCCTCTTCATCTCGATGAACGTCCTTCTCCACTTCGTCGTGATCCGGCCGATGGAAAGGATCGCCGAGAATGCGGAAGCGGTGAGCATGGGGAAGATCGACACCCCCGAGCTCCAGCTCAAGCGGCGCGACCAGGTGGGAAGGCTTGGCGCATCCTTCAACCGGATGCACCGGAGCCTCGTCGAAGCCTTCAGGATGCTCGGCGAGTGAGCGACGAGGAGACCCTCTCCCAATCCTATTTCCTCAGCTATTCGCGGGCCGACCAGGATTTCGCGCTCCGCTTCGCGACCGACCTTCGCGCCCGCGACGTGCCGATATGGATCGACCAGCTCGACATCCGGCCGAGCGAACATTGGGATCGGGCGATCGAGCGCGCGGTTCGCGACTGCCGCGGGCTTATCGTCATCCTCTCGCCGAGCTCGGTCGAATCCGACAATGTCGCCGACGAGATCAGCTACGCGATCGACCGGGCAAAGCCCGTGCTCCCGGTGATGATCGAGCGCTGCCAGATGCCCCTGAGGATCACGCGCATGCAGATGATCGACGCGACGGGCGACTATGACCGGGCGCTCAATCTTTGCCTTGAAGCCATTGCCGCAACGAGCGGATCGAAGAGCCCGCCGAAGATCGCGCCTGCTCTTCCTCCACGAGGGATCAGCGACGCTGCGATCATCGACAAGGCCAGGACCGAGCTCACCGACATCCTTGGGCCGATTGCCGCGATCATCGTCGACAAGGCGGCGGCGAGTTCGACTTGTCTCGATGATTTCCATGCCGAGCTTGCGAAGAGGATTCCGAGCAAGGAGGACCGCGAGCGCTTCCTTGGATCAAAAACAAGGTCGGGCGGGAGTGAAACCGCGAAAGAATCGCCTGCACCTGCTCCAAAGGGAGGGACATCGACGCTTTCGAAGGAAGCCATTGATCGCCTCGCGCAGACACTCACGTCCTTTATCGGACCCATCGCGCCCATCGTCGTGAAGCGCGAGAGCTCTTCCGCCGGATCCCTCGATGAGCTGGCGCAACGCCTCGCTTCGAGAATTAACAACAGCGACGAGCGAGCGGATTTCCTGCGCCGCGTCAAAGCGAGCTAAGAGCTCAGCGTCTTCACGACGGCCCTGTGCCAGCCGGCGATCAGGCGCTCGCGATCATTCGCCGACATCGAGGGTTCAAAGCGGTCGCGAAGCTTCCAGGTGCCCGCGAGCGCGTCGAGATCCTCCCACACCCC
>DASZYL010000079.1:0-2168 GCA_035545385.1 Sphingomicrobium sp.
TGAACGCCGACTGAGGGTAGCTCCTCCCGCCGACCATCGCCACGACCCGCCCGTCGGGACGCATCGCAACGAGCGCCGCCTGGGCTCCCGCGGGAGCATGGGCGACTGCGCGCTGGGCGATCCGCTGCAAGGTCCAGTCGAGAGTGGTGCGGACCTTGATCTCGCCGAAATCGGGGTCCTGCGATTGCTGGGCATAAGGCGTGATCCAGTCGGCGAAATAGGAGCCCGTTGGAATGCTCGAGGAATGGATGACCGGCCGCGCTGCACGAACCGAGGCGGCTCTCGAACGGCTGATGACATGCGTATCGGCCATCGCCTGGAGGACGAGCCGGCTGCGCTTTTGAGCGCCCTCGAGATTATGGGTCGGAGCGAGCCTCGAAGGGGCCTGGACCATTCCGGCGAGCATTGCCGACTGGGCGAGGCTGAGGTTCTCGGGATCGCGATTGAAATAATGGTGGGCAGCGGCCCGCAAGCCATAGACGCCGTCGCCGAAATAGACGCTCGAGAGATATCGGGAGAGAATTTCCTGCTTGCTGAGCCACGCCTCGAGCCAGAAGGCGATGATCACCTCCTGGGCCTTGCGCCTGATCGTCCGGTCGCCCGACAGGAAGTTCGTTTTCGCAAGCTGCTGGGTGATGGTGCTTCCGCCCTGGCGGACGCCGCGGCCGCGAAGGTCCATGATCATCGCGCGGGCAATGCCCCTCGGGTCGATTCCCCAGTGGCGATAGAAGCGCCGGTCCTCGATCGCGACGAAGGCGGCGGGAGTGAGCGGATTGAGCCTGGTGACGTCCACCGGCGCTTCCTTGATCGCCCCTCGGCGAGCGATTGCGTGGCCATCGTCCGAGAGGAGGAGGAGGGCGGGGTCCTCGAGCGGCTCGAGCGCCCGGGAGAGCGGCGCCGTGATGATCAGCCAGAGGAGAGTCGCAAGGATGAGCGCCGAGATGGAATAGAGATAGATCGGCCAGCGCCTGCGCCGCCTCGGCCGCTCCGCTTCGAGCTCGAGTGAATGTGGCTCGAATGGCTCTTCAGCCGCGAACGGATCGGCCAGTTTCTCGACCGGTACGCCGCCGTGACTCCAGATTCCGTCCCTGTCGGCCAATCCCGTATCCCAACTGCCTTAGATAAGTAATACAGTCGGACCGATATATCCAGAGACTTGCTGAATGGTCGCTTGCAGGTAAACCGCTCGGATGCGTCGCCTTGCCGCACTGCTCGCACTCGCCGCGCTGGCAATGGCTCCCGCAGGGTGCCGGAAACAGCCGCAGGGCAATCTCAAGGTCGTTGTCATCGGCGCGTCGATGGCTCTTCGTGATCCGGCCACTGGCCCCCTGTCGACGCCCGACGAGGTCTTGATCGCAAATGTCGCCCAGGGCCTGGTGCGCTTCGACGCATCGGGGAACATCGTCAGCGGCCTCGCCGAGCGCTGGACGGTCAGCGATGATGGCCTGAGCTATATCTTCCGCCTCGCATCGACGAACTGGCCCGACGGGCGCAAGGTCACCGCCGAGCAGGTTGCGCGTCTCATGAAGCGCCAGCTTTCGGCGCGAAGCAAGAACAGGCTCAAGGACAATCTCGGAGCGATCCAGGACATCGTGGCGATGACCGACCGGGTGATCGAGATCAACCTGATCGCCCCCAGGAGCGACCTTCTTTCCTATCTCGCCCAGCCCGAGATGGGGATCCTTCGCAACGGCGAGGGCACCGGGCCTTTCACGGCTTCGACGGTTCCTGGAAGCAGCGAGCTCAAGCTCGTTCGCGAAATCGTCTCGCCGGACGAGGAGACCACGACACGCGAACAGCTGCTTCTCAAGGCTTCAGATGCGTCGAGCTCGATCCAGGCCTTCGCTGCCAGTGACTCAGACCTGGTGCTTGGCGGCACGTTTCTTGACCTTCCACTGGTCCAGAGGGTGAAGCTCCCCAGGAACAGCCTCCAGTTCGATCCCGCCTCGGGCCTATTCGGGCTCGTTCCGACGAGGACCGACGGCCCCCTCGCGCAGGCCGAGGCCCGTTCGCTCCTGTCCCAGGCGATCGACCGCGACGCCCTCGTTGCTACGCTCCGGGTGCCGGGCCTCGTCGGGCGCGCGACCCTGCTCGAGCCCGGGCTCGAAGGCCTTCCCGCCCCGGTCCAGCCGGAGTGGACCGCGACTCCCATCGAACAGCGCCGGCCG
>DASZYL010000080.1:0-3746 GCA_035545385.1 Sphingomicrobium sp.
TTCTTGCGCGCGATGCAAGAAAGACCGTCGCTTGTCCCGCCGAATTGCCGCCGCCGACGAGTGCGACCTCCTCATTTGAGCAAAGATCGGCTTCGAGCGGCGAAGCCCAGTAGTGCACTGAAGATCCCTCGAATTCCTCAAGCCTCTCGACTCCGAGCCGGCGATAGCGTGCGCCGGTCGCGATCACGATGGTCCGCGCCCGGGCTCGTTCGCCGGTCTGGAGAAGCACCTGGCAAGGCTCGTTGCCGCAGTCGAGCCGCACCGCCTCGTCGGGGATCAATATCTCGACTCCGAATTTCTGCGCCTGGCTGAAGGCACGGCCCATGAGTGCCATCCCCGAAATGCCGGTCGGAAAGCCGAGGTAATTCTCGATCCTGGCCGAGGCTCCAGCCTGTCCGCCAAAGGAACGGCAATCGATGGCAAGCACCGAGAGGCCCTCGGAACCCGCATAAACCGACGTTGCAAGCCCGGCGGGACCGGCGCCGATCACGATGACGTCATAGAGGTGATCGCTATCGATCGAGCTCACCAGGCCAATGCAGCGCGCGAGCTGCGATTCACTGGGATTGCGGAGCAGCTGACCGGCCGGGCAGAGCACGATGGGGAGCTCTTCGGCCGTGACGTTGAAGCGCTCGACGAGCGTTTGAGCGCAGCTGTCGTCGGTCGGATCGAGACTGCGGTAGGGATGGCCGTTGCGGCGAAGGAAGTTGGTCAGTCGAAGGACGTCGGGATCGTGCTCTTCTCCGATCACGATCGGTCCGATTCCGGCCTCGATCAGTCCCACCCGGCGCAGAATGAGGGCGCGCATGAGCCTTTCGCCAAGATCGGCTTCGGCGATCAGCAGCGCCCGAAGGCGCTCCGGTGAGATCGCGACCGCCTCGACGTCGCTGAGCGCCTTCTCGTTGACGAGATACGGCCCTCCCGAGAGCTGCGCGAGCTCGCCAATGAAGTTGCCGGGCCCGTGGGTCACGATATGGTCCTGGTCGCCGCTCGGCTGGGTCGCCTCGACCTCGCCCGAGAGGATGAGCATCACCCCGGGGCCGGCCTCGCCGACGCGCGCGAGCATTTCGCCCGCCTTGTAGCTGCGCGGCTCGCCAAAACGCGCGAGCCGCGCGAGCTCGTCATCGGTGAAGCGCAGAAACATCTGCGCTCCACGCGTTGCAAAAGTGCCGACCTCGTCGCTCATTCGACGGGGATCGGCTCGGCAATGAGCGCCGGCGCCGTTTCGGCAGGCTCGCCCACCTGCTCGCCGCGGATGAACCCCAGGATGTCCGCGTTGATGAGGTCGGGATGAGTCGAATGGCACCCGTGCGGCAGGTCCTTGTAGGTCTTGAGGCTGCCGTTCTTCAGCAACTGGACGGTGAGCGGGGCCGAATCCGCATAGGGAACGATCTGGTCGTCCTCGCTGTGGATCACCAGCACCGGGACGTCGATCGTCTTCAAGTCCTCGGTAAAGTCCGTTTCCGAGAAGGCCTTGATGCACTCGTAGCCGGCCTTGATGCTGCCCATCATTCCCTGGCGCCACCAATTGCGGATGAGGCCTTCGATCGGGGCAACTCCGGTGCGATTGAAATTGTAGAATGGACCCGAGGGGACATCGAGGTAGAGCTGGGCACGGTTGTTGGCGAGGGCCGCTCGATAGCCGTCGAAGACCTCGATCGGAGTTCCACCGGGGTTCGTATCCTTCTTCACCATGACGGGCGGCACCGCGTCGATGAGGACGGCCTTGGCGACCCGGCCCGGCCTTGCCCGAGCGACATAGCGGGTCACCTCGCCGCCTCCCGTCGAATGGCCCACGTGAACCGCGTTCTTGAGATCGAGGTGATCGGTGAGCTCGGCGAGGTCGGCCGCGTAGGTGTCCATGTCGTTTCCGCCGTCGGTCTGGCTGGAACGGCCGTGACCGCGCCGGTCATGGGCGATCACTCGAAAGCCCTGGCCGAGGAAGAACATCAACTGGTTGTCCCAGTCATCCGAACTGAGCGGCCATCCGTGGCTGAAGACGATCGGCTGGGCGTTCTTTGGACCCCAGTCCTTGTAGAAGATGTTGGTATCGTCGCTTGTGGTGAAGAACGGCATGGGGAATGCCTCTCCTGTCGAGAGCTCCGGCCGGCAGGACCGGTGCTGGGTTCCCGGCCGAGGCGCGCCGCGCGGCAACCACAGGCGCGTCGTTGGAACGCATCGACTCGGTCGCGAAACGAAGGCGCACTAACAGCAACCAGCCCTCGAAACGAGAGCGCGACTCAGTCGAGAGAAATATCTCCGGCGCGAACGATCTCGAGTGCTCCCGTATCGGTCCGAAGACGGAGCGCTCCATCCTCCTCGATGCCTTCGAATCGGCCGCCAAGGGTGTCATTCGCGTTCGAATGGACCGTGATCCGGGTTCCAGGAGGATGCGCTCGAGCAAGCCAGGCCTGGGCGAGGAGGACCGGCTCGCTCGTCCGCCAGAGCCGGAGCAGCCGCTCGAAGCTCCCGGCAAGCAGGGGCGCGAAGGCCTGGGGAGTGATCCGCCCCGAGAGCGAGGCTGACTCGCGGTCGGGAAGGTTCGGCGCGGAGGCGAGATTGACCCCGAACCCGATCACCACGCGCTGGCTGCTTCGCTCGAGCAGGATCCCCGCGAGCTTCTTGCCGAGGAGAAGGACATCGTTCGGCCACTTGAGCATGACCCCCTGCCCTGGAACCGCGAGATCGATCGCCTCGATCAGCGCGAGGCCCGAAGCAAGCGAGAGCGTCTGGGGCGCCGGATCGCCCGCTCGAAGCTCGACGATGGTGCTTCCGTAAAAATTGCCTGGCTGTGAAACCCACTGGCGCCCCTGGCGCCCTTTTCCAGCCCTTTGTTCGAGCGCGACGAGCCAGTCGCTTTCTTTCGCCACCTGGTCGCAAATAAGGTCGGCATTGGTCGAGCCGGTGCACTCGACGATCCGGATGCGGCTCAGAAGAGCGATCCCGCAGCCCGGTCCGTGAGCGTGTTGAGCGGACCGATGAGGAGATAGCCAAGAGGCGAGACCAACAGTGCCGCAACGAGGATCAGCAATCCCTGGATCGGCTGGCGGACGCGTCCATAAGGCGGCGCCGGCTCGTCCATGTACATGACCTTGACGATCCGAAGATAATAATAAGCGCCAATGACGGTCCCGAGGATCGCCGCCACCGCGAGCGCGACATAGCCTTCTTGCACCGCTGCGGTGAACACGAGCAGCTTGGGCCAGAACCCGAAGAGCGGCGGAATACCCGCGAGGCTGAACATGAAGACCGCGAAGGCGGCGGCGAGCCCGGGACGGGTCTGAGCGAGCCCCGACAGGCTTTCGATCGTCTCGACCGGCCTTCCCTCCTCATCGCGCATCCACAAGACGCAAAGGAACGAGCCCAAGGTCATGACGACGTAGACGGCCATGTAGAACAATACCGACGAGGCCCCGCGCGGTCCGCCCGCTGCAAGCCCGACGAGTGCGAAGCCCACGTTGTTGATCGAGGAATAGGCGAGCAGCCGCTTGATGTTCGTCTGGCCATAGGCCGCGACCGCGCCGAGGAAGATCGATGCGAGCGCGGCGAAGATGACGATCTGTCGCCAGGCGTCGGTCGCGGGAGCAAGCGCGACGACGCAAAAGCGCGTCGCGAGGAGGACTGCGGCGACCTTGGGAGCCGAAGCAAAGAACGCGGTGACTGGAGTTGGAGCTCCTTCGTAGACGTCGGGCGTCCACATGTGGAACGGAACGACGCTGGCCTTGAAGGCGAGCCCTGCAAGAACG
>DASZYL010000081.1:0-5650 GCA_035545385.1 Sphingomicrobium sp.
ATGCAGGCGCCTACCTTGCCAATTTCTACTGGGGCGGAGCCTTGTGCGGGCGCCTCGTCGGGACTGCGCTCCTGACTCACGTCCGCGCCACCAGGCTCCTCGCCCTGTGCGGGATCACGGCCGCGCTCCTTTGCCTTGTCGTGCTCGCGAGCGACGGGCCAATCGCGGGCTATGCCGCGCTTGCAATCGGCTTTTTCAATTCGATCATGTTCCCGACCATCTTCACGATCACTCTCGAGCGCTCGGGCGTCTCCAGAAACTCGACTTCGGGCCTGCTCTGTCTCGCCATTTTCGGCGGAGCGCTGCTTCCGATGGCGGTCGGAGCGATTGCCGACAGCTTTGGACTTGGTGCCTCGTTCGTCGTCCCCCTCTTCGCCTACGCCTTCATCGCCCTGTTTGCTTTTGCGGCTCGATCGAACGAAGCCGGAGAACAGGCGATCGACCCCCCGGCGAGCGCGTCACCGATCCCTTGAGGAAAAGAGTCCTTCGAGATGATTTCAGCCCTCCTGTTCCTTGCGGCCCAGTCTTCCTTCACCGTGACCAACGCCACCTACAATGGAGCCGTGCGCCGGCCGGCCAATGCCCGGCTCGTCTGGCACGACGAGTTCGACGGCAAGGCGCTCGACACTTCCAAGTGGGAATTCGACACCTTCCGGAACAAGGAGGGCTGGTACAACGGCGAGCTCCAATATTATTCGGCCGGCCAGAACCTCAGCGTCGCGAACGGCGTCCTGACGATCGAGGCCCGGCACGAGAGGCTCGACCCGGCGAGCTATCCGGACTGGGGCGGCCAGGATTACACGTCCTCGAGAATCCTGTCGAAGGGCCCGGGCTGGACCTACGGGTTCTACGAGGTCCGGGCCAAGCTGCCGTGCGCCCGCGGAACGTGGCCCGCGATCTGGATGCTTCCGGTCGACATGAAGAAGTGGCCCGAGGACGGCGAGATCGACATCATGGAGCAGGTCGGAGCCGAGCCGAACCTCATTTACGCGTCGCTCCACACGGGCCTGTTCAACCATGTCCTCAAGACCCAGCGGAGCGCGCAGAAGCTGGTGCCGACGAGCTGCACCAGCTTTCATGTCTACCAGCTCGACTGGCGAAGGGACTCGATCACGATCGGAGTCGACGGACGAGGGATCCTCAAGGTCCGCAATGACCAGCCGGGAGGGAAGGGCGCGTGGCCGTTCTTCACGCCCTTCCGGATGATCCTCAATCTCGCGATCGGGGGCGATTGGGCGGGAGCAAAAGGGATCGACGACGAGGCGATGCCGCAGCGGATGGACATCGACTATGTGCGGGTCTGGCAGGCGCCCGAGAGGAGCGGCTCGTGATCTTCGCCATCGCCGCTGCCGCGCTCGCGAGCGCCGGGCCGCCGCGAACCATCCTCTTCGTCGGCAACAGCTTCACCTTCGGGGCGATGTCCGACGTCATGACCTATCGCAAGAAGAGCGTCCACGACCTCAACGGCGACGGCATGGGAGGAGTGCCCGCCTTGTTCAGGCGCTTCGCCGACGAGGCCGGGCTTCGCTACGACGTCAGCCTCGAGACGGCGGCCGGCCAGACCCTTTCGTGGCATCTTTCGAACAAGAGGGACACGATCGACCGCAGGTGGGACGCGGTCGTTCTCCAGCAATACAGCACGCTCGATCCCGACAAGCCGGGGGACGTCACGAAGACGATCGGCGCCGCGAAAGCGATCACGGCCCTCCTCAAGGCCCGCAATCCGAGGGTCGACATCAGTCTCGTCGCCACCTGGACCCGGCCCGACCTCACCTATCCCCGAGGAAAGCCCTGGTCGGGAGAGCCGGTCGAAAAGATGGCGCTCGACCTTCGAAAGGCCGACGACAGGGTGCGCTCGCTCGACCCCTCGATCAGGCGCATCGTTCCCGTGGGGGAGGCCTTCAATTGCGCGATTGCGAGCGGCATCGCCGATCCCAACCCCTATGACGGGATCGCCGCCGGGAAGATCGACCTCTGGGCGAGCGATCATTACCACGCTTCTTCGAGCGGCTATTACCTCGAAGCGCTGACCATCTTCGCCGCGGTGACCGGGAGCGACCCGAGAAAGCTCGGGCGTTCGGAGAAAGCGGCGAAGGAACTTGGCATACCCGAAGCCATCGCAGTGAAATTGCAGGGCATCGCCCACCAGCTTGCGGCGACTGGGCGCTGCAGGGTCCCGGAAAGAGGCGGACGCTAGGAGATGAGGCTTCCCTCAAAGGCGCGCCTCGCCCTCTTCGCGTTCGGCGACTTTGCCTTCAATCTCTTCTGGCAGAGCATCATGCTCTTCCTTCTTTTCTACTATACCGACGCCCTCGACCTTCCGATCGCGGTCGCTGCGACGACCTACATGGTGGCCTCGGTCTGGGACGGGATCGCGAACTTCGTCGCCGGGATCCTCGTCGACCGTCAGCACGACCGTTTCCGCTACGGCGCACTCATCGCGGCCGGCGCGATCCCGCTCGGGCTTGCGTTCGTTCTCACCTACATGCCGCCCGTGCTCCATGGCCATTGGGCGATCGCCTGGGTCCTTGGAGCGCACCTCCTCTTCAGGACCGCCTACGCCGGCGTCAACGTCCCCTATCTTGCCATGTCGGCGAGGATCAGCCCCGATCCCGGCGACCGGGCGCTCGTGGCGGGGCTGAGGATGCTCTTTGGAACCGCGGCCGCAGTGACGGTCGCGCTCCTCACCGTTCCGGTCGGCCGCTGGCTCACCGGATCGAGCGCGGCCGACTCCTATTTCGGCGCCGCCATTCTTTTCGCGAGCACGGGAGCGATCATCCTCATCATCGTCGGCGCGACCTACCGCGAGGGCACGGCCGCCCACCGGCCGGTGCCCGCGAGCCTTCGGGCAGCGCTCCTCAGCCTCGCCGCGAACCGCGCTTTCCTCGCGCTCAACGCCGCGATGATGGCGATGATCGTCGCCATCACCGTCCTCAACAAGTCGGTGCTCTATTACTTCAAATATCTTCTCAACGACCCCGATGCGGGCCAGCTCGCGCTTGCCTCGATGGGACTGGTCGGCGGGATCGCGATCCCCGTCTGGATGCTGGTCGGGCGGCATATCGGGCTAAGGGCGCTGTGGCTGATCGCCGCCGGCCTTGGAATGGCTGGCCTCGTCCTTTTCACCGCCGTTCCTTTCGGCGGCGTTCGAACGATGCAGCTCTTCCTCGTCGCCATGCAGGTGATGAGCGTCGGCCTCAATTTCGTCTTCTGGGCCATGCTCCCCAACACGATCGAATATGGCGAGCGCGCGACCGGGCTCCATGTCGAGGGCACGGTGTTCGGAGTGGCGGCGCTCCTTCAGCGGATCGCGATCGGGATCGCGACCGCGATCCTCGGCTGGGGCTTCGCCTCGGCGGGCTATGTGCCGAACGTCGAGCAGAGCGCTTCAACCCTCGCGAGCATGCGGATGACGGTCGCGCTCGCCCCGCTTGGCTTCCTCGCGCTCTCGTGCGTCGCGATGGTGTTGAACCCCCTCGGACGGCGCTCGAGCGAGGTGCCCGAGGTCGCCGGCGCAACCGCTTCCTAGGCGACGAGCTCGAAGCTCGAGTGGACTCCCTCGGCCTCGGCGGAAGGCGCGATCCAGACATCGAACGTGCCAGGCTCGACGACGGGCTTGTCGCCGAGGCCGTAGAAAGCGAGGTCGCCCGCGGTGAGCGTGAAGCGCACGACCTGCGACTGGCCCGGAGCGAGCGCCAGCTTCCGGAAGGCCTTGAGCTCGCGCACCGGCCTCGTCACGCTTGCGACAGGGTCGTGGATGTAGAGCTGGACCACCTCCTCCGCTGCCCGAGTGCCGCGGTTCGTGATCGTTGCCGAGACCTCGAGCGAGCCGTTCATCGGCATCGTCCGGGCGCTAAGAGCCATCGCTGAATAGTCGATCTTGCCGTAGGTGAGGCCGTGGCCGAACGGATAGCGCGCGCTGTTCGGGATCCCCCGGAAATGGGCCTTGTACGGCTGGAGCTCGCCAGGAGGGTTCGGCCGCCCGGTCGGCTTGTGCGCATAATAATAGGGCTCCTGGCCCGACTTCCACGGGAAGCTCGCCGGGAGCCGGCCCGAGGGGCCGTAGGCGCCGAAGAGGATGTCGGCGATGGCGTTCCCGGTCTCGGTCCCGAGGAACCATGTCGCGAGGATCGCCTGCGCATTGGCGACTGCTCCCTCGAGCGCGAGCGCACGGCCGTGCTTCAGGACCACGACCATCGGTTTTCCGAGCCGTGCGACGGCCTCGGCAAGTTCCTGCTGCGGCGCTGGAACGACGATCTCGGTCCGCGACTGGGCTTCTCCGGACATGCCCGCGCCTTCGCCGATCGCGAGCACGACGACATCGGCCTTTCGGGCGGCCGCGAGTGCCTGCTCGATCCCTCCCGCGAGCGGCTCCTCGATGCCCGAGCCCTCGGCAACGATGATCGAGGCGGGATCCGAAACGGCGGCTCGAACGCCGCTCGCAAGGTCGACCGACTTCGCATCGTCGCCATAGACCACCCAGGGCCCGACGAGGTCGTGCTGCCCTGCCGCGAACGGGCCGACGAGCGCGATCTTCCTTCCCGACCTCGGGAGCGGAAGCAGGCCGCCGTCATTCTTCAGCATGACGATCGCCTTTCGCCCAGCCTCGCGGGCGAGGGCGCGGGTCCTCGGCTGCATCGAGCGCGAAGCCTCGCGCTTCTCGTCGATCCGTCGGAAGGGGTCGTCGAAGAGGCCGAGCATGGCCTTGAGAGCGAGCACCCGGCGAACGGACTGGTTGAGCTTCGCCTCCGGGACTTCGCCCGAGCGGACGAGGTCGGGGAGGTACTTGCGGTAAAGGCCGCTCTGCATGCTCATGTCGACGCCCGCGAGGAAGGCGAGCTTCGCCGCGTCCCGGCCGTCCTTCGCATAGCCGCCCAAGATCATTTCCTCGTCGCCCGTATAGTCGGAGACGACGAAGCCTTCGAACCCCCACTCGCCGCGAAGGAGCTCGGTCATGAGCCAGTGGTTTCCCGTCGAGGGCACGCCGTTGATCTCGTTGAACGAGGCCATGGCCGAGAGGGCGCCGGCGTCGAAGCCCGCCTTGTAGGGCTGGAGATAGACCTCGCGAAGGCGCCGCTCGGAGATGTCGACGACATTGTAGTCGAGACCCGATTCGGCGGCGCCATAGGCCGCGAAATGCTTGATGCAGGCGAGCATGTGCTCATTCGACCTGAGGTCCGGACCCTGGAAGCCCCGGACCCTCGCTGCTGCAAACAGCTGGCCAAGGAGCGGGTCCTCGCCACCACCTTCGACGCCGCGTCCCCAGCGCTGGTCCCGGGCGACATCGACCATTGGCGAGAAGGTCCAGTCGATCCCCGCGCCCGAGGCCTCGAACGCTGCCGCCTCGGCGGTGCGGCGGGCAAGATCGGGCTCGAAGCTCGCGACCTCGGCGAGCGGCACCGGGAAGATCGTCCGGTGGCCGTGGATGATGTCGGCGGCGAAGATCAGCGGGATCTTCATCCGCGACTCCTTCGTCGCGGCGGTCTGGAGGATCCGCGCCATCCTGGCGCCATTGCCGTTGAAGACCCCGGTCAGCTGTCCTGCCCGGGCCTCGTTCACCTGGCCTTCGAAGTCCGAGCCGTTCCCGGGCGGGTTGAGGCTGAGCGCTGCGCCGCCGCCCCAGGCCGAGGCCATGAGCTGGAGCTGGCCC